>CAZWKU010000006.1:0-41045 GCA_964634595.1 uncultured Candidatus Saccharibacteria bacterium
GGTGCGCCGGGGAGGATTCGAACCTCCGTAGGCCGAAGCCGCTTGGTTTACAGCCAAGTACAATTGACCACTCTGTCACCGACGCTTACGCTAGACTATAGCACTTTTCTACATATTTGTGTCAGTAGCTCGACAAAGCAGTATTTGCCGTGCTATAATAAAATACAGAATTCCTGTGAGGAGGAGGAGAAGATGCCAATACCGAATCGTCAGATTCTTGAGGCCCTCGGCATTCAGTTGCTCGACGACCCGGCAGAATTTCTTGAATCTTTGGATCAAAGCGATCTCGATGAGGACGGCCTGCTCGAAGCAAGAAAATATCTTTTGGGGGTTGTAGATTGTCTGGTAGAAGATGGACAGATACCTGTCGAGAAGGCGATGGGTCACTACAACACGCTCGGGTTTTCCTCTGATGAAATGAGTAACATTCGACAGGAGACAGACTCTCCAGTATATTAAATACCGTAACTCAGATGCGTCAACCTATTTTAGTTTGCAACCGCCCCCGATGTGGAGGCGGTTTTTTTATCTGCTGACTACAAGGAGCACCTCGCGTTTGCCCTTGCGGATAAGTGCCATATCGCCTTTGAAATCGCCCTCGCCTATGTGATAGTTCACATCTTCAATCGGCTTGCCCGCAATCGATATACCCTTCCCCTCTATGAGCCGGCGCGCATCGCCCTTAGAGCTTGCGAGCTTGCTGGCTACCAGCGCGTCAATAAGTGGGTATCCCGCGGTCATCTCGGCCTTGGTGAGCTTGAGAGAGGGCGCCTCGGTGAGCACTATGGCACGCGTCTCGGCGTTGAGAGACTCGAAGGTACCGCCACCAAACAAGGCTTCAGCCGCGAGCGCAGTGTGGGTTGCGAGCGTGGGGCCGTGCACAATCTCGGTCACCAATTTCGCAAGCCTTTTTTGCGCAACCCGGCGCCCGGGGCTTGTGTGGTGCAGTTGCATGAGTGCCTCGATCTCTTCAAGCGGTAAAAAGGTGTAGACTTTCAGATATTTTTCTACACCTTCGTCGGGGAGGTTGAGCCAAAATTGGTAGAAAGCAAAGGGTGAGGTTTTTTTAGGGTCAAGCCACACCGCATTGCCCTCGCTTTTGCCAAACTTCTTGCCCGTAGCGTCAGCAATGATGGGCATAGTAAGAGCGTAGGCCTCGCGCCCGGTGCGTTTACGAATAAGCTCAACTCCAGAGATAATGTTGGTCCACTGATCAGAGCCGCCCACCTGCAAATTGCATGTATATTTTTCATTCAGCACCAAGTAGTCGTACCCTTGCAAAAGCGCGTAGCTAAATTCGGTAAATGAAATGCTTTCGTCGGGTGTGGCGAGGCGTTTTGCTATTACCTCGCGCTTAACGAGGTCGTTGACGGTAAAAAGCTTACCTATCTCACGCAAAAAATCGAAGAGGCGTATCTTGGTGAGCCATGCCGCGTTGTCGACCATACGAAACTTCGTTTTACCCAAAATCTTGTAGAGCTGTTTTTGCAGTGCGCGGGTGTTGTGCGCGAGGGTCTTGGTGTCAAGCAAAGAGCGCTCCCCCTTCTCTCTCGGGTCGCCGATCATGCCGGTACCCCCACCCACCAAAAAAATAGGCGTGTAACCGGCGTCGGCAAGCCGCTTCATGAGGAGCACTATCGCGAGGTTGCCGATTTGCATCGAGTCGGCCGTAGGGTCGATGCCGAGGTATACGGTGCGTGGTTCGCTCAAAATGGCCTCTACGGGCGCCGACGAGTGCTCTACGAGCCCCCGCGTCTTCAGTTCTTCAACCAAGTTCATGGTGTAGTTATATCACAACTAATTTTTTTGATTTCAGCGCTTGTCACACGTTTGCCTTTTCGAGGCGAGTAATGCGCCGTCCGTGATTGAGGATTGTGAGCGAGTCCGTACTAACCGCCTTGCCGACTCCTTCAAGTGTATCCTGCATGTCTTCTATTTTATTTTCTACTTCGTACACTCGCTTAGAGAGTTGCCGCACAGAGTCTTCGACATTGTCTAATCGCTCCCCAACTACCCCAAGGTGTCTTTCGACAGTGTCAAGTCTGTTTTCAACTCTTACAAATCCTGTTCTCACTACCTCGATGACGTTCTCGAGTGTGGGGTCGGCTTTCTTACTTTTGCCGATTTTCATTGATATTAGAATATCATCCCTTACTTATTCTTCCAAAAAGCCACCGGCTTGGTGCTCCCAAAGCTTGGCGTAGAGGCCTTTTTTGTTGATGAGTGTTGTGTGCGTGCCCTCCTGTGCAATCGCGCCCTCTTTCAGTACTATGATCCTGTCGAGGTGCTTGATGGTCGAGAGGCGGTGAGCGATAACGATAGCGGTCTTGCCTTTCATCAGCTCCACTAAACCCTCTTGGATGTACTTTTCTGATTCAGAGTCGAGCGAGCTGGTAGCCTCATCTAGTATCAGAATCGGCGCATTTTTTAAAATGGCGCGCGCTATCGCGATGCGTTGGCGCTGGCCGCCTGAGAGTTTTACCCCGCGCTCGCCGACCAAGGTCTCGTAGTTTTGCGGCAACTCAATAATAAACTCGTGTGCATGCGCGAGTTTAGCGGCCTGTACCACCTCGGCCATTCTCGCGTGAGGTAGCCCATACGCTATATTTTCAAACAATGAACGGTGAAAAAGGAGGGGCTCTTGGGGGACGTACGATATATTTTCACGCAGTGAATGCTGGGTCACCGAATGTATTTCTTGGCCATCAATTAAGATCGAGCCAGAATTAAGGTCAACGAAGCGCAGGAGAAGTTTGGTGATAGTGGTTTTACCGCTACCGCTTGGCCCAACGAGCCCGACACTCTCGCCTCCCCTAATCACAAGGTTGAAGCGATCAAAGAAATGCTCCCCCTTGTCGTTACCTGCGTAACTAAAATGCATATCTTTAAACTCAATCACGCCCGCAGTAACGGTCAGAGAATGAGCATGGGGGGTATCCTGCACTATGGGCGGCGCTAGGGTAAGTTGGGTGAGCTCTGCCGCCTCGCTCACGGCTGATTCAAGGCTGCGGTAGATATGATTTATTTCCCAAAAAACGCGGGTTATTTGAGAATAATATGCAAACACCACAACCAAGGTGCCCGGAGCAAGCCCCAGAGTGTGGGTAAAATAGAGGGCGGCTCCAAGCCCGGCAACATTGGCGCCTACATAGAGCGGTGAGACGGCGAGTTCGAGTCTTAGGTTGTGATAATCGGCAGCGTTTTTAAATGCGGTGGTATATGCATCTGCTGTTTGTCCAAATGAGGATCTCTCAGCATTTTCTTTAGCAAATGATTTAACCGCAAGCACATTACTCAAAGTGTCTGAAACATATCCAGCCATTTTGCTTGAGGCCGCGTGTCTGATGGCAACGAGTCGCGACCGTTTACGGATAATGGGTATGGTGATAGCGACAACCACCAAGAGTGACCCGATCAGGAGGCTCGGTAGCCATGGTGAATACTGCCATAACACGATAGTGGCGAAGATGATCGGGAAAAGGTTGGTGATGATGTTGAAAGCCACAATATCGGTAAATATTTCAAAGCCGCGGGTATACGCAGAGGCTTTTTTCGTGAGCGACCCCACGAAGTGGTTGGTGTAAAAGTCGTAATCACGCGAAGCGAGGCGTTTAAACCCTTCTTTGCTAAGAGCGCTAAGGCCAGATGCCTCGATCTTAATCAAGTAGTGCCTACCGACCCTCCAGAGTGACTCACCCAAAAACCAAAAAAGGCCAAAAAGCGCAAGATGCCAACCTATCGACTCGAGAGTGAGCACGTCGCCCGTGGCTAGGGTGTCAACTAGCTGGGCAACGATAAGCGGGGGCACAAAAAACACAAAGATACTTCCTATAGCGGGCAAGAGAAAGGCAATCAGCGAATGGAGAGGTTGCCTCTTATACTGTTGCCAATAATCGACAAGTACTTGGCGCACCGCCGCTTTCGAAATAGCAACCTCTGGCATTTCAATATTTTACCCTATCGTGAAAGAAAAAAGAGCCCGACAAGGGGTGCGGCGAACCACCAAAAGAAAAGTTCAGGAGGTGCAAAAAGAGTGTGCAGGATGGGAGAGAAAGCATATATGGTCGGTATCGCGAGGACATGAAAGGCGATGGCCAGGAGGAGCCCTGCACCAAGCACGCAGAGTATCACCTGCCCCAGGATACCTATGTAGATAAAGTCAGAGGCAACCGTGCGCCGGAGCACCACGTAGGCAATACCCATGAGGAGTAGAAAGATGCTACTAGCAGACCCTACCGCGAGTAGTTGCGGCTCTACCGGTAGAGACTCCTTGTAGGGGAAAATAGAGAAGAGTGCATAGGCTACATAGAGCGCTATTAAGAGGCCAATGAAGGGCCCTTTACCCATATACCAGAGAAAGACAAAGAGGAGGCCGAAAAGGACAAGGAGGATAAGAAAATCTCCGACAACATTTAAAAACCCAAAGGCCTCAGGGAGCGCCACTGGTACTGCCGCGGTGATCCTTGAAAAAATCTCCATGCGAGCATTATAACCCCTCGGCTTTGAGGTCGTGTATAGCTTGCTTTGCCTTGCTGGAGAGTTTGTGCGGGAGCGCTATTTCGAGATTCATGAGGAGATCCCCGCGGCCACCTTGCATGGGGACACCGTTGCCGCGGACCCGCAGAACTTCAGAGGGCTTTTGCATTGGGGGTATTTTTACCTCAAGTATTTTGTCATCAAGCGTTTTTATCGAGACCGTAGTGCCGGTGAGAGCGTCGGTAAGCTTTACCGGGAGATTCATGATGAGGTTTGCGCCCTCTTTGCGAAAGGTTGGGTGCGGCTTCACATGTACCTTCACATAGAGATCGCCAGCGAGCCCGCCCTTCACGGCCTCGCCGTGTTGCGGTATGCGTATCATTTCTCCCGCATCAAGCCCAGCAGGGATAGTGACGGTTACCTCCTCCTCTTTTCGCTTGACGCCATTGCCGCGGCACTCGCTACATTTCTCCTTAGGGATCTTGCCACTGCCTTCGCACACACCACAGACGCGGACATTGGTGAATGAGCCCAATATAGAGTTGCGAGTCTCGTGGACACGGCCTGAACCGCCGCAGGTTTTACAGCCCTCAAGCGAGGTCCCCGGTTTTGCTCCTGACCCATCACATATAGTACAGGTCGAGAGTTTCGCTAGGAGCGCTGAGCGTTTCGTCCCAAAGATAGTCTCTTTAAACGGTATTTCTATATCGATCGATATATCGCGTCCCCTCGACCGTGCTCGAGGTGAACCGCGCCCTCCGGTACGACTCCCAAAGATGTCGCTAAAGCCCTCAAAAATATCACCAAAGTCGAAGTTGCCATCGCCCTGTTGAAACTGGGAGAAGTCAAACCCCCCGGGGAATCCCTGCCCACCGCCGGGGAATGTCTGGCCGTAGTTGTCGTATTCGCGACGGCGCTTTTCGTCGCTCAAAATCGCATATGCCTCGGTTATCTCTTTAAACTTTGCTTCATTGCCACCCTTGTCTGGGTGGTGTTTCTGCGCAAGCTTGCGAAAAGCTTTCTTAATATCTTCGCCCGAGACCTTTTTATCAACCCCCAAGGTTGCATAATAATCTTTTGCCATAGTGTAATAACTATACCCCTTCGGTTTTAAGTATGCAAAAAAGTCCACTATGGTGTAATCTCTGGTCAGAAGGTCTAGTCATGGGAGAATGAGTATGCTGCACGATACAACGAAAGGGCTTATATTTACCCCTCAACAATGCGAGCTCCTTGCTGAACTACTCGTCGGGAGAAACACATATACTGAGATGGTGCGTAGATTGCAAGCAATTGGGTGTACTGGCGTAACTACTCACTACATCTCTGGTAACTTTTTGAGGAGGTTTGACGGAGGGATACGTGGTTTTTTGCGGCAGTACTGCGTTTCAGATGAGGAGAGCGATGCGATAGCAGCACACTACGAGAAGCAAAAGAGCGTCATGGCGAATGCTCGTCAGCACCTACACGCAGAAGCGCCGAAACCCGCTAAAAAACCTCCTGCGCTCACGGGTGCACAGCTGCTCGAGCTACATCGGCGTACGGAGCTCTGCATAGTCGAGGGGCTCAGGGCAGGCAAAACGTACGGTGAGATTTCAAGTGCGATTCGGCAGGATATTGACCCCAATTTCACACGAACCATGCTGGAACAGAAATTGACGCGCGCAGGGGGCACGCCGAAATTCCTTGAACGATTCGTGTCCAAAGATGCGGCTTGCAAAATTATCGCTGCCCGAATTGCCAGCATAGCGAAACAATAAGTATACGGGCAAAACTGGCGACCATACGGTCGCCAGTTTTTAATGTTCACGGTGTTGGATTTTCTTTGAATTCGGCATCAGTTGTGGGAGGAGCTTCAGGAGGGGGCTGGTTACCCGCGTCAGAGGGTGAACCCCCAGTTTGCGGATTACCCTGCTGACTCTTCATCATTGCTTCACCAATCTTTTGCATAGTTTGCGAGAGCCTTTCGGTGCCGGTTTTGATTGTGGCCGGGTCGTCGCTCTTCGCGGCAGTCTTCGCCGCCTCGATAGCATCTGAGACCTCCTTCACCACCTCGGCTCCCGCTTTTTCACCATTCTCTTTGATCGCCTTCTCTGCCGCATAAATCACCTGCTCGGCCATATTGCGCGCATCGACTAGCTCTTTGCGTTTTGCGTCATCGGTGGCGTGTGCTTCAGCATCTTTTTGCATACGATCTATATCTTCTTTTGAGAGGCCAGTCGAGCCTTCGATGCGTATTGACTGCTCTTTACCCGTCGTTTTTTCTTTTGCCTTAACCGTGAGGATGCCGTTGCTGTCGACATCAAATGAGACCTCGACCTGGGGCAGGCCGCGTGGTGCAGGGGGGATACCGTCAAGCATAAAACGCCCGAGCGTCTTATTGTCTGCACTCATCGCGCGCTCGCCCTGGGTGATATGTATCTCAACCGAAGGCTGATTGTCTGAGGCGGTTGAGAAGGTCTGCGTACGTGAGGTTGGTATCGCCGTATTACGCTCAACAAGTTTGGTTGCAACACCACCCATGGTCTCGATCGAGAGTGAGAGCGGGATCACATCTACAAGCAAGATATCCTTAACATCACCCTGAAAAATGCCGGCTTGTATTGCCGCCCCGATAGCTACCACCTCGTCAGGGTTTACCGTGAGGTTTGGTTTCTTGTTGAAGAACTTTTCAACAGCCGCCTGTATCGCGGGCATACGGGTTTGACCACCCACAAGCACTACCTCATTAATATCGCCTGCCTTGAAGGGCGAGGCCTCAATTGCGCGTTTGGTGATACCGAGGGCGCGGTCAATAAACTCAGCGCAAAGCTCCTCAAGCTTGGCGCGTGTCATATTGATAAGGAGGTGGCGGGGGCCTGATGCGTCAGAGGTAATGAAAGGGATATTAATTTCAGTCTCCATCGCACTCGAGAGCTCAATTTTTGCCTTCTCGGCTGCTTCGTCGAGGCGCTGGCGCGCGAGCGCATCTCCCAATATGTCGATACCGCTCTCCTTTTTAAACTCTGCGGCGAGCCAGGCAATGATTTTTTGATCAATATCCTTACCGCCCAGGTGCGCGTCTCCGTCTGTACTTTTTACCTCGATGACGTCATCACCCACTTCGAGTATCGAGATGTCGAAGGTGCCGCCGCCAAAGTCAAAGACAACTATCTTCTCCTCTTTCTTTTTATTAAAGCCGTAGGCAAGTGCCGCGGCAGTGGGCTCGTTGATAATGCGTTTGACGGTGAGCCCGGCGATCTCGCCTGCCGCTTTTGTGGCGTTGCGCTGTGCGTCGTTAAAGTATGCAGGTACCGTGATAACTGCCTCGGTGATTTTCTCTCCGAGTTTTGCCTCAGCGTCACTCTTGAGTTTTGTCAAAATCATTGCCGATATCTCCTCAGGGCGGTAATACTTTTCAGACATCTTTACCTCGATGCCGCCGTTATCGGTCTTTTTTATCTCAAAAGGGAGTGCCGCCTTGTCCTTTTGGACCGCTGGCTCGTCAAAGGAGTGGCCGATAAAGCGTTTGATCTGATAAATCGTGTTTAGGGGGTTAGTGACCGATTGGCGCTTTGCGAGCTGGCCGACAATACGCTCACCGTTCTTCCCTACGGCGACTATCGAGGGAGTCGTGCGCGCACCCTCGGCGTTTTCAAGCACGCGCGGTACACCGCCTTCGATGATAGCCATTGCCGAGTTGGTGGTGCCAAGATCGATGCCAAGAATTTTTGCCATGGTAGATATTGTTAGGTGAGTAAGTAAAGGAGATTTTAAAGAAACTATTCGAAGTGTGCAACTCGCACTTTTGCCACACGCAAGACCGTGCCGTTTACTCGGTAGCCTTTTTCAAGTACGGCGGTAATCAGGTCATCTTGTGCGACCGACTCCGCCTTGTCTTGCCCCAGGGCCTCGTGGAGCGCGGGGTCAAAACGCTCACCGATAGCTCCAATGGCCTCAACCCCAAGTGTTTTAAAGGCGCTCTCTAACTGTCTCGCAATCGCTTGAAAGCCTTCAGGTACCTCGCCATGCTCCTTAGCGCGGTCGAGTGCGTCATGGGCAGGCAGGAGCGCTACTAGTGCCTTACCGAGGCCTGCTTCGCGGGCGGCACGACGCTCTTCTTCAGAGCGCTTCAGGGCGTTTACGTAGTCAGCCTTGGCTCTTTGCCAGCCATCGAGATACTCCTGTCTTTCAGTGCGTAGCTGTTCAATGTCAGCACGCAATTTCGCGACTTTTACCTCGGCGTCGCCTCCTTTAGGCGGCTCATTATTTTCAGGCTCTAGTACTACATCTTGCTCATCTTGCATGTACCTCAATATGCCTCACCACGCTCGCAAAGTCAAGAAATCTGTTCCAGAGCGGTTGAGGTCATATTCAATTAGGTATGATATAGTCTCGCCAGATTTGGCAGGAGGGTACCGCGGCGATGGATGATAGAATGGAAATCCTGGGCGCAGTTCGTCTAGCTCATGAAGCCGGCCATCTTGGCCTGCGCGGTATGGAGATAGCAGTCAAGTGGAGGCGTAGGGGCATTGGGACGGAGCTTTTACTATTGTAGCGAAAAGCAGTACAGCCGCGACGCCATTGCCCACTCTTTTCTGGGAATTTCTGAAGGGTAGTCTCGAGTAGCTAGAGAAAACCACATTGCTTACCGATGAAACAGCCACGAGGGCAAGTGAAAATTGAAGCCGCATGTATATCTCCTACGTTAGTCCTCACCGACAGTATCACACCACGATTCTCATTGCCACGTACGATCGAATAGAGATTCATAATGCAGTAAGTAAAAAAAAGCCCCTGCCGCACTTGGCGACAGGGGGTATGAGTTACACGGAGACATTGCGTCACCATGACGCAATAGGCGTAAGGGAGAGCCATACGCCCCGTAGAATACTAGCATGAACATAGAAAAGACCCCGCGCAAAGATATTTGCGCGGGGCCCACGGCGCTCTCCAGAGCTTTACAGCATCTACGTTGAGGCGGGGAACGGATGCCTCTCTGAAGAACATTCACTATAGCATATCTTGCGACCAGTTTCTCATAAGAAAAAGGCTGGCGTTTTGGGGAGCGGTGCCAGCCTACCTCTTCGAGACACGTCAACAGCACGTTAAAAATGCCTCGATTCAGCTCTTGCAGTCTATACCCTACCCCAGCTCCTGTCTACTTAACGCTTCGACCACTGTGGGGCTTTGCGGGCTTTTTTGAGCCCGGGCTTCTTACGCTCTTTAGCGCGGGGGTCGCGCGTGAGATAGCCAAGCGCCTTAAGTGTTTTGCGGGTATTAGGCTCTGCAGTGATAATCGCACGGGCTATCGCATGCCGTACTGCCCCTGCTTGCGAAGAGATGCCACCGCCAGAGACCGTGGCTTGCACGGTGTATGTCTGCCCGGCTTCGGCCTTCTTGAGTGCCTCCATCGCCGTGTCGACACGGTCTGCAGTTTTGAAATAGTCGATAGGTGCCAAGCCGTTAACCATCAGGTGCTCCTTGCCTGCGGTAATACGGACAGAGGCAGTTGAGGTCTTGCGTCGGCCGACCGCCGTGATATAGGTAGTTTTTTCAGACATACTATGCTTTGACGATAAGATTTTTCATTCGTGGATCTCGAAGCTTGTTGCGTGGGATCATACCGTCAACCGTCTTGCGGACAACGTGCTCGATACCCTTCTTTGCAATAAGCTCTTTCATGCTAGTAAAAAAGAGTCCGCCTGGGTACCCCGAGTAGCGGCTATAAATCTTGCCCTTCACCCTGCGCTCGGGGAGGTGGAGCTTCCCTACGTTCTCGATCGTAACCTTGATTGGCGCGACCTCATTTTTTGCAAACGCGGTTGAGCGCTTGCCGAGGAGTGCATGCGCGGCTTCACTGGCCACACGCCCAAGCGTGCGGTTAGTTGCGTCAATGGTGTAGTCGGTGGCCTTCATGCTGGTTTTCATACCTTAAGAGAGTACATTTGGCAAGCTAGACAAACGCAATGTACGCAAGCTTGCGAGCGTCGCTTGACCCACGCGCAGCACGCTTGACGATGCGCGTATAGCCGCCTGCGCGCTCGGCATACCGCGGCGCAACGGTAGTAAAGAGCTTCTTTACGACTACGGCATCTCCGAGCTTTGCGATCGCGAGGCGACGGGTGGCAAGGGTGTTTTTCTTGCCATAGGTCACGAGGCGCTCTACAAAAGGACGCAACTCCTTTGCCTTAGCCTCAGTAGTTGAGATAGTTTCGTGAAGGATAAGAGAACGAGCAAGCGAGCGCAAAAGCGCGCGGCGTTGATTGGCCGGCCGATTAAACGAACGTGCTTTAGCGCGAGATGCCATAGAGATTAGTCGCTCTTTAGTGCGAGGCCAAGTTTTGCCAACGCCTCGGTGATCTCGTCGATTGCCTTGTCACCTACACCATCGAGTTCTTTGAGGGCTGAGGCAGTCTTACGAGCAAGACCCGCCGCAGTTTTAATGCCGCCATCCTCAAGTGCGCTCATCACGCGCGCAGAGAGCCCGAGGTCAGAGATCTTAGTCTTTACACCATCCTTCTCTCCTGCATCAGCGGTTTCGCTAACGCTTTCGCCCGCAGATATAGTAGGCTCCTCCTGAAAGCCCACAATGCTCTTCAGTTGGTGAATCATGATCTCAATTGCGTTCTCAAGTGCCTCGCGCGGCATAATGGTGCCGTTGGTCTCGATCAGCATGCGGAGACGGTTAAAATCAGTACGGTCACCCACGCGCATATTCTCTACCTCATAATTTACGCGGCGAATTGGGGTAAAGGTTGCATCAACCGCAATAGTGCCAATGTCTACCTTCTCTTTAGTCAAAACCTCGCGAGGGACGTACCCGAGCCCACGCTCAATAGTTGCCTCAAGATCGAGCTCTGCCTTACCAGAAAGCTCAGCGATGTACTGATCGACGTTCTTGATCTCGACCTGCGTTGGCAAGTCAAAGTCAGCCGCAGTAACAGTTTTACCCTTCACCTTCAGCTTGATGGTTTGCGGCTCATCGCCATGGAGTATAAAATGCACCCGCTTCAAATTGAGCAGAAGCTCGATAACGGTCTCGCGCATGCCTTCGATGGTTGCGAACTCGTGTGGCACACCATCAATCTTAACCGAGGTAACCGATGCGCCAGGAAGCGACGAGAGGATGATGCGGCGTAGCGAGTTGCCAAGCGTATGACCGTAGCCTGGGTAGAGTGAGTCAATTTCATAAATGCCCTGAAGCTTCTCTTCAGAAACAACACGGGGCTTGCTGGGGAGTGTGATGTGGTATTCCATAACTCAATCGTAATAACCGAATAAATTAGCGAGTGTAGAACGAAAGCACTGCCGCAAGGTCACCCGCTGGGTCTGCGCTTGCGGCGGTCGGCAACTCACGAACGCCGCCCTCCATCTTGGCAACATCAAACATGAGCCACGAGGGGAGGGTCCGTTCGGCCGCGCGCTCGGCAAAGCCGACGAGCGCACCGTGGCCCTTGCTCCCTTCGCGTACCATGATCGCATCCCTTCTTTTTACAGGATACGAGGGGATGCGCATCTTCTTGCCGTTAATGAGTACGTGGCCATGTGCGACCATCTGGCGGGCGGCGCGGCGCGAGGAGGCAAGCCCAAGACGATAGATGATGTTGTCGAGGCGGAGCTCAAGATTCGTATGCAGACGCTCGAGCGGGGTACCCGCACCTCTCGTGAGGGCCGCTCGCACATAGTTACGCAGCTGTCGCTCAGGGAGGCCGTAGGTAAAGCGAACCTTTTGTTTCTCGATCATTTGCTTACCATACTCACTCATGCCACCCCGACCGCCGCGCTTGGTTTTAGAAGAGCGCTCTGCCGAAAGGGCAAACTTCTGACTCTGCGTCTTGTCAAAGACACTAGCGCCAAGGCGTTTTGCTATTTTGTATCGTGGGCCAATTTTCATATATCAGTAGGGTGAACGACGTAAGATTATACTCGTCTTGGTTTTGGCGGGCGTGGGCCGTTGTGCGGGATAGGAGTCGCATCCTTGATAGAGCGAATTTGAATCCCCTTCCCCGCAAAACCACGCAGAGCCGACTCGCGACCAGCGCCGACGCCGCGAATAATCACCACTGCCTCCTTAAGTCCAATCATGATACCCTTCTCCCCGAGGAGTTCACCTACTTTCGCAGCAGCGTATGGGGTAGATTTGCGAGCGCCAGAAAAACCAAGTGCTCCCGCAGATGAGGCAATGACCGCATTGCCCTTTTCATCCGTAAGCGTCGCCTTGGTGTTATTAAAGGTAGCCTCGATGTGCAGGATGCCTTTCTCAAGGTGGCGCTTAGACACCTTTGAGAGTGCGCGCTCCTTCTTGCCTTGGTCGAGGCCCTTGCCGCTCTTCTTAATGATACGTTTTTTACCCATAGTAGTGGTATGAAAGAGGTAGAATTATGTCTTCTCTAGTGTGCGGCGACCTGAGCCCATGGTCTTGCGCACATTGCCGCGGCGGGTGCGGGAGTTTGTCTTGGTGCGTTGATTGCGCACGGGGAGCCCTCGCTCATGACGGTTGCCTCGGTAGCTCTTGATATCCTTCAGGCGCTTTATGTTTTGGCCTATCTCGCGTTTGAGTTCACCCTCGATGGTGTAGCCCTCAGCAAGCGATCGCACCCGCTGCTCCTCATCACTAGTGAGCTCCTTGCCCTTCTTGGTGCCTGCCACGTTTGCCTTAGTGAGGATGTCGCGGGCACGTGTTGGGCCAATGCCGTAAATGAGTGGCAAAGCATAGGCGAGCTGCTTATCGTCAGGGATGGTAACGCCAGAAATACGCATAGTAAAAAATTAACCCTGGCGAGCCTTGCGGCGCGGATTCTTCTTGTTAATACGATACAGCCGCCCGCCTCGGCGGACTAACAGATCTCCCGCTTGCTGTTTTTTAATAGATGCGCGAACCTTCATGTGAATAATACGTGACGTTGATTATGTTAAACGGCGTGTGATGCGCGCCCTCCCCCCATAGGGGTCAAGCACCATCTCTACTTTATCGCCCATGAGTACCCGAATGCGATTCATGCGCATCTTCCCTGCGAGATACGCAAGCACCAGCCCCTCAGGCATGGCAACACCCTCTGGCACGTTATCTACCCGGACACGAAATAACGAGTCAGGCAACACCTCCTCGACGGAGCCTGCCGCCGTTTTCTTTTCGCTCGCTTCATTCATGCGGATACAAGTTTTACCTTAGCACGGGTCATTTTAAGCGTCAATGTACCGGTGCGCCCACGATAACCTTTATCGTCGCAGGATCAGCCGGGTAGGTGGTACGCCAGAAGGGGCGCAATATAGCAACACTCGCTTTTACGCCGGGGAATTGCTTAATTACCACATCGATCTCAGTCTTGCCTTTGCCGGCAATTGCCGCAGCGATGCGGGCAGTATCGACTTCGTGTACCAGAGTGGACCCCCCGCTTATAGTGAAGGCGAACTTCGCTTCATCTTCAGAAGGGTATGCACCTGCAGGCTTAATGGTGAGTGTGTGCGGGGCCACGATAGTAAGCTGTTCTCCCTGGTAGCTGCTCCCCAAATTACTGGTAGCTATTGCACGTGCAAGTGCCGCCGATGAGAAGACAAATCCGCGTATAGTCCCTTGCTCGCGCAGGTCTGCAGTCCCCGTCTCCTTGCCGGAGACGGTCGGGAGGGGTGCAAAGCTTATTTCGCTAGACCCTGGGAGGAGGATAAAGCCAGCAGGTACTTTACCTGCAAGCTCCGCCTCAAGCTCTGGGCTGAGAGCCTCACGGAGGGTGCGGCGGGCACCCGCATCTGTTTCAGTCGCGACCACAGGCTCATTGCCCGAGGCGCCGCCGATCATGGCATTGATAGATTTGCCGGTAACTTGGGTGTATTGAGGATCGTCGATAAATCCAGGGAGGACAAATGTAGTCGGCCCTACATTATATTCGCTCCCGGCCTTATCTGCGGTAACAGTTGTTGAGATCTGGCCAGGGACCCCGCCCTTAGCAGCCGGTATCGTCAGAGCCTTAGGGGTTCTGAAAATAAGCCCGCCAGGGGTTTGAAAACGAGTTGTCGCTACGAGCGCCTGTGCCCTCGATTGCTGATTGTACAGAGTGATAGTGCCCTGGGCCTTTGCATTTGCTTGCCTCGTTCCCGAACTTGCGACAGTTTGCGTGGCAAGCTTCTCTGCTTTGATTATTTGAAATGAAAGAGACCCGTCTGTAGCACTTTTTATCGCGGTGAGGGGGGCCGAAGCAAGCGTCACGTCGACAGCGCGCGGGTGCACGGTAAGCTCAGCACTTGCAAAGTAAAAGAGAGCGCCACCGGCAAGAGCAATAACAAAAAGTGCCACAATAAAAGTCCCCATAGGGAAGTGTCTACGGGACCCTGGTGCCGGCGCTGGCGCAGGTGCCGTGCCCTGTTCGCGGGCAGGCGCGACTCTGCGCGATGGGGGGATAATATCGTCGAGAGTTTTCATAGTATTAGTATACGCCCCATCTAAGAATGTTGTAAACCCCGGCACATGCACCAGTCCGGTGCGCCAGTCGACTACTCACCTGCTCGCCTCCAGAATATTGCCATGGACTCGAGCCCAAGATGGGGTACGGTACCGTCAGCTACCGTGACTAGATCAGTGAGTTGTCCGACCGTGACGGACACCACCATCAAGGGGTCTTCAGAGAGTCGTAGTTTTGCAAGCGGTAGTACTTCGATTTTCTCCTTAAGCGCCGTTTGCTCTTCAGGAGGGGCGAGGAGAAAGAGCTTTCGCGGGAGAGGGTAGCGCTTAGTTATAGCCTCAAAGGAGGACATGAGAGCGCTCTCAAGGGCGTGCTCTTCATTGCCCACCTCGGTATGCTCAACTGCAGAGAGAAGGCCGAGGCGAACCAACATGATCACCAGGGAGTTACCGGTGCGGTCTATGGTTAGATAATCTTGCTCATGAGCGAAAATGGCGCGCACTGCCTCGTAGCGAATAGCGGCGGCGGCAACCAGTCGTATCTCTTTTGTGTGAAAAAGTTTGCGAAGTTCTTGCGCTATTGCGATTGAGAGACGCTCGTCAATAAAAGAAGAGAGAACGATAATATTGATTCGGCTGGCGCGCTTTCCTATTGCTGAAGAGACCGTGTATCCGTCGAGGATAGTCCCTATAGTGAACTCGTCGGCGAGGAGCCTACCATGGGGTGGCTCTCCCGATTTCGCAAGTGCCATATCGAGCATTTGGCGGGTAAAGAGTATTGGGCTCGTCCGCTCAATCTTCTCTGACCGTATAGTTGTCTCCTGCCAAGGTGCTTTTACTGAAACTAGTATCGAGTGGATAGTGCCACTACCCGAAATGCGGACGAGCTTGGGTGCAGCATCGCGCAATAATTCTTCACCGAGTGCGCCCATCGTGCGTGCCGTAGCAGTTTCAGGCGTCTCGTTTTCTAATGGCTCTATAGCTGCACTTATGCTGTGCACCAATAGTGGTCTCTCCCCAGGCTTGAGATACACGTATCCGCCGGCGATCGTATCTGGCCCGATCTCAATACAGACTACCGTCTCAGCGCGCCCACTCTTTTTACCAAAGAGCCCAAAAAAACTCATACGCACAGTATAAACCCCACCAGGCACCCGGGTAAACTACCAGCCTACAGTCACGCAGCTTGCAAGATCGCTTTTATGCGTCGAACGCCCGCTGAAGAGGCCTCCTCTTTTACAATTTTAAACACTTTGTTGCCCGCCCCGAGCTCTTTAGTATTTTCAACGTGGGGCCCGCCACAAAATTCGAGCGAGAATGCATTTTCGAGGGGGCCAACTGAGTACACTGAGACTGTGTCAGGGTACTTCACGCCAAACTCATGCTCGGCACCAATCTTCTCTGCTGCGTCCCGTGGCATGTCGGTGCGATAGACAGGTAGCTCTTCTTTAATCTTTTCGTTTACCATTACCTCAACCGTGTTGAGTTGTTCAGGCGTCATCTTTTGCCCATACGAAAAGTCGATACGCAACCGCTCGCTTGTGATGTTGCTGCCCCTCTGGTGCACGTCAGGTCCAAGCACCTTGCGGAGCGCTGCAAGCAGCAGGTGGTGCGCGGTGTGGTAGCGCACTGTCTGCTCGGCATGATCAGCCAAACCACCCGCAAACTTTTGCGCTGCGCCCGCACGTGATGTCGCCTGGTGTTCCTCCATTTTCTTTTTTACCTCCTCAAAATTAATCGGCTTGCCACGCTCGGTGGCTATCTCAGCCGTCAGCTCAACTGGGAATCCGTAGGTAGTAAAGAGCGTAAACGCGTCTATTACCTCCATCTTTTCAAGCTCACGCATACCTTGAGTGAGCGTTTTCTTAAACTGCGCTTCTTCTTTTTCTAATGCCTCGCGTATCTCGTCAGCGCGTTCAGCAATAAATGGATACTGCTCCCGATAGGCCTGCCCATAACCCATAGTGATCTCGGGCAGGAGTGCTTCTCTGATCCCAAGTCGGTCTGCCTCGCGCATTGCACGGCGAATAAGTCGACGCAAAACATACCCCTGCTCGGTATTCGAGGGCCGTAAACCATGGGCCAGCATAAACGCAGCTGCACGCGTATGATCGAGAATAATGCGAAACGACTTGTTTGCGCTTGAGTCAGTGTACTTTCTGCCCGAACGTTGTTCGAGAATCGCCCGTGGCGCGCTAAATACATCAATCAAAAAAACATCTGGATTATCGAGAGATGCCGCAGTCAATCGCTCGAGCCCGCCGCCAAAGTCGACGTTTTGTTTTGGCAATTTGCCGAATGTGCCATCAGCATTTTTGATGTACTCCATAAACACGCTGTTACCAATCTCCATAAAGCGACCGCAGTCGCAGTTTGGGTGACACCTCTCACCAAATGCAGAGTTGTGCGGTACTGAAGTAAACTCGTAAAATATCTCAGAGTCTGGCCCGCCTGGCTCTCCCGCGGGCATCTTGTCGGGCGTGCCCGAGCGGCTCCACCAGTTTTTCTTCGCATCATAAAAAAGCACCCGCTCCTCTGGTACTCCAATATTCTTCCAAATCTCTGATGATTCAGTATCTTTTGGTAAGCCAAGCGATTCATCGCCTGCAAAACAGGTAACCCACAACTTCTCTTTTGGGAGCCCCAGTCCCTCATCTCCACTCGTTAAAAACTCGTATACCCACGGTAGCTGCTCTTTTTTGAAGTAATCACCAAGTGACCAGTTGCCCAACATCTCAAAAAAAGTAGTGTGCCGATTGTCGCCAACCTCCTCCATATCACCCGCACGAAAGCTCGTTTGTGAGTTAACAAGGCGCTTCCCTTCAGGGTGATCTTTGCCAAGCAGGTACGGCACCAAGGGCTGCATACCCGAGCTCGTGAAGAGTGTGGTCGGGTCATTTTCTGGCACGATAGGTGCCGAGGGTATCACCGTGTGCCCCCGCTTTGCGTAAAACTCCAAGAATCGCTTGCGTACCTCAGATACCGTCATTGATAGACGATATCATACCTTAGAGCAGTACTTCTAGCGGTGCTTTACGCGATTCCAGATGTGAGCAAAGACATTACCCATGATAAAGGCGATTACTGCCGCGATAACTACGACGCCGATGGCGCTACCGAAATCAAAAGCATTAACTTTGAGAACAGGCTTGATCATGTGCATGGTGAAAACAAAGTCGAGCCACGCCTGTCCCCACCCGAGCGCAACGATAATTGACCAGATAATATGCGTCGCTGCCGAGAGACCTCCGAGCGCGAGACCTGTCTTGTAGGGGTTCAACATGGTTAATGTAAAAAGTGGTTAATAATAGAATCGTAGCATATAGTGTGGGCATGAAGAAAAAGCATTGGGGGTTTGATATGCGCGATGTCGATGTGCGCGTACGGCCACAAGACGATTTTTATACACACGCCAACGGCGGGTGGTTCAAGCGTACCGAGATACCGCACGACGAGGCACGGTGGAGCACTTTTAATATTTTGCGTAAGCGCACTGAGGAGCAGCTTAAGGCCATAGTCGAGCATACCAATGAACAACAAATTCGTGATCTCTATCGCTCTGGTATGGATATGAAGCTCCGCAATACACTTGGAACAAAACCGATTGCACCACTTTTCGAAAAGATAAACGCCCTTGCAACAAAAGAGGACGTTATCAAGTGCGTGACCGAACTCCATCGCTACGGCGTGGATGTTTTGTGGAGTGCCGCGGTCGATCAAGACGAAAAAGACAGCAATACAAATATTCTCCACCTCTTTCAGGGCGGGCTTGGGCTCCCCGACCGCGAGTACTATCTCTCCGAAAAACCAGAGCAACAACGCGTACGTGCGGCATATCGCGCGCACCTGGCACGCATGTTTGGGCTCCTTGGCTATCCTGCAAAAACAGCTCTGGGGAATGCCGATAGCGTACTTGCTCTCGAGACCAAGCTGGCTCAAGTCTCCATGAAAAAAGAGGAGCTTCGCGACCCGCACAAGAGTTATCACAAAATGAAGCTCAGAGCGCTCAAGAAAATAAGCCCTGTCGTCGATTGGTCGCACTACCTCACCACCATTGGCGCGAAGCCAACCGCAGTACTGAATATTCGCCAGCCGGAGTTTATTAAGGCGGTAAGCAAGCTGATTGGGAGCGTGCCTGTGGCCGACTGGCAAACGTACCTCACCTGGCACGTCGTTGCAGAGGCCGCTCCGTACCTTTCAGAACGCTTTGTTACGGCGTCATTCGAATTCTACGGAACGGTACTAACGGGTACTAAAAAAATGAAGCCTCTGTGGCGTCGCTCACTTGGGGTCGTGAACGGGAGTCTGGGAGAGCTTTTGGGCAAACTCTACGTGAAAAAACACTTCCCCTCTCGAGCAAAACTCGAGATGGATGAGCTCGTATCAAACATCTTTGCGACCTACGAAAATCGTTTAAAAAAACTCGACTGGATGAGCGAGGCGACCATAAAGCGCGCACTCGTAAAACTCCACAAAATGACTCGTAAAATAGGTTACCCAAGCAAATGGAAGAGCTATAAAGGTCTCGAAATCAAACCCGATGACCTTTTTGGCAATATCCTCCGCTCTGCGCTCTTTGAGCACAAGCGCAACATGCGCAAGCTCGGTAAAAAAGTAGACCGGAGTGAGTGGCACATGACCCCGCAAATGGTAAACGCATACTACAACCCAGGAACGAACGAAATCGCCTTCCCTGCTGCTATACTCCAACCGCCGTATTTTGGTCCCGACCAAGACGATGCGATAAACTATGGGGCCATCGGTGGCGTAATAGGCCACGAAATCACCCACGGCTTTGACGACGAGGGATCGAAGTTTGACGGTGATGGGAACTTGAAAAGCTGGTGGAGCAAGGAGGACAGAAAGCGCTTCGACCGTAAGGCAAAAGTGCTTGAAAAGCAATTTGATGTATATCATTTACACGGCATGCACGTAAACGGCAAGCTGACTCTCGGCGAGAACATTGCTGACCTTGGCGGTTACGCTATCGCGCTCGACGCTTACCATCGCCACCTTGAAAAGGAAGGCCATACCGTAATAGATGGCCTCACGCCCATTCAACGATTCTTTTACGGAGTGGCGCTCGACTGGCGTGGGCTCTCGCGCCCTGAAGTAGAGAAAACAATGCTTCTCACTGACCCACACTCACCCTATATATTTCGTACCAATGGCCCCGCGTCAAACCTCCCCGAGTTCTACGAAGCCTTTGGTGTCAAAAAAGGTGATAAGCTCTACCGCGACCCTAAATATCGCGCCAAGATCTGGTAAAAAATGGGCGGTCGCGTATTGCGACCGCCTAAGGTTTCCGTGAGAAGTGGTAACATTAGCTTCTCGAAATTGGAACCGTTTTTGCAGACCGAATTGCGATTTCGTGGCTCAAGGCCGCGAGACCCATCCCGACTATGGCACCGACGATTGGGCCGAGCGCCCGATATTGAAGTATCTGACCGACGAAGTACCCGACCGTCGCACCGATGTTGCCGTAGAGGAAACAAAGCACGCGGACTTCATTGTGAATAAGGCGGATTACCTCGACGCAATTTGCATAGAAGATGGCGACCAACCGGGGGCCATGTCGCCATATCGGTCGAAAAAGTCCGTACCAAATGCCATGTGGTAACCAAACAAACACGATAGTAAGTGGGTTACCCAAAAGAGCAAATGTCCTCATTTGACTGGGTGTCGGACCCGCATCTGCTGGTAGTGGGTCGAAGTAGTTTTGAATCGCCCATGCTGTGCCGATGAAGAAGCTGAAGAATAAGCCAACAACAAAGGTACCTATGAATTCACCATTGCTCACTACAGCGCTCGCCCCATTTTTTATCATCCATAAAGTGACAAGAATAGCGATTACGTAGCCGATGGCCAACAACGTCCCGAGTGTATAGGACGCCCACATTCCCCAGAATGAGAGGCTGAACACCATTCTCATGATCGCCCAAGTTCCTCTCGCGACAGCAACAGTTGTGTGCGGGATACTGGTGAATACCCGGCAGATAGCCGAATTTACTTTTTGGAATTCGTAAGAAAGGTATGCTGTCGCGCCGCCCACAAGAGCGCCGATAACCCAGTACCCGACTCCGTTAAGGTCGATAGATAGTGCAATCAGTGCGCCGATAAGTGCCCCAAAACCTATAGCACCCAAAGCGCCAGTGAATTCACGCGTCATGACATTACTCCTTTGTTTTCAGCCTCACATTCTCAATGAACGAACTGAAGATAAAGTACCAGTGGAATCATAACCAGTCAATAGGCGTTTGACCTTGGGAAGTGAGATAGGTATTAGTGCGACTGAAGGGTTTGGAGCCGAAAAAGCCGCTGTAGGCAGAGAAGGGCGAGGGGTGGGCACTCTCGAGCACCAGGTGTTTGGTGCGGTCGATGTGGGCACCTTTCTGCTTGGCGTAGTTGCCCCATAAGATAAAGACGAGATGGTCTCGCTCGCCTGAAAGTGCCTTGATTGCCGCGTCGGTAAATTGCTCCCACCCCCGGCCCTGATGTGAAGCAGCCATATTCGCTTTGACGGTGAGAGTTGTATTTAAGAGTAAGACGCCCTGCTTCGCCCAGCGACTGAGATCTCCCGACTTGTCTTTAATGGGCGCACCGAGATCGCTCTCAATTTCTTTAAAAATATTCTGGAGTGAGGGTGGGAGCGCTACACCCTCACCAACCGCAAAGCAGAGGCCGTTTGCCTGCCCCTTACCGTGATACGGGTCTTGCCCCAGGATCACCACTTTTACTTTATCAAATGGGCACAAATCAAATGCTCGAAAAATGTTTTTGGGAGGTGGGTACACTACTTCGTTTTTGTACTCCCCCTTCACAAAGTCAGTCAGTTCATTAAAATAGGGCCTGCAGAACTCTTCATGTAGACGTTCTCGCCACGAGGGGTCTATTTTCACCTCCATAGATAAAAGTATACCCTTCGAATGCGCGCGGGGTAAAGCAATAGAGCCCGATGTCGCCATCGGGCTCTTCCTGCTATTAGGCCTTGTTGCCCTTGGGGAGCAACATATGCCTCTCGTGGTCAGCCATTATGGTGAGAAACTGGTCGACCCCCTCAAGAAGTCCAGTTACTTCGCCCCAGCTCATCGCGCGGTCGGTGCTATCTTTCTCGAAATCGTCGTTTGAGACGGCACCAGCATACGCTGTGACCCTACCGTCGCCTGAGATGGTGACCGAGTGCATGTTCACACGGACAATGACATTACTGCCATCGTCCTTACGCATAGCTGGCCCCTCAAATTCGGTAACCGTGAGAGGGCCTCCGAGCTCATTGCGGGCGAAAGTCAGCATGCGTGCCCGATTATTTCCAGTAGAAAATGCCAGAGGAGGGAGACAGGCGACACTCTCTCTGCAAAAGTCAGTAAATTTCACGCTGACACGCTGCGCAAAATACTGAGCTTCAGGCGGGATGCTGATTGGGGGGATTGTTCCTTCAGCACCTACTGCGGTATGGACAAGTGGCACCAGCGCAAACAATATAAAAAGAACGCGGCGGAGTACGCGACGATGATACGCCATTGGTAACTCCCTTGTTGAGTCCTGCCACAAGCCTCCCGCACCCCTCCCCCACTGTCAATTGGTGGTGGTGCGTATAGCCCGCTCGTGTTTTAAAAGGGCACGTTTTCGTAGTGCGCCACGGTTGTAACCGCCTAAGGATCCGTCAGATCGAACGACACGATGGCAGGGGATAGAAGGGTCGTAGTTGGTATGCAAAATAGCACCCACCGCGCGCGCCGCGCGAGGATTCCCTGCTTGTAGGGCAACCTGGCCATAGGTGAGCACATCCCCCTCTTTTATTTTTCGCACAACACTGAAAACGCGTGCGCGAAAGTCACTCTTTTGTTTTGCCATGTTTCTGGTTAGCAAGAAACACCTTGCTCGCTTCACGCGCCTCCTCACGATAGGTGCAGTAGTCACACGGCCCGCCTCCAAAGGCTATCCCAATAGGGGGCAACGCATCACCCATAAGCATCGCCTTGAGTTCGTGAAGCATCGGCTCAACCCATACATCGCTCCCGTCATAGGCAATAAGCTCTATATCGAATTCAAGGCGTGCGTCAAACGCCTGCGCGTCAGTCTTTCCGTTTACATAGACAAAATATGCTGTTGGCGAGACGGTAAAACCATTTTGTCGAAAGAGCCACTGATAGATCTCGACCTGCTTTTTATACGAGGGGTACAAATCGTCAGCTGTTTTCGGGCCCTCCTTCTTCGCAGTAGCTTTGTAATCAACCACGTATAGAGTCCCGAGCGTGTCCTGCCACACATCGTCGATACCCCCTCTGATGATCAGATTTGTTGCTGCATGGTGCGTTCTGATACCGCGCTTAAGCGCGTCACGCCACTCCTCAAGACGTTCATCCTTCAAGGGGATAAGATCAATACCGTATTCTTTTATCAGCGGGTGAACGGTGCCGTTTGCGCGGTGTGCATCAAATTCGCGTTTTAAGAGCTCATCGACGGCATTATTGAGCGTGAAGGAGGGGCCCTGCGGGCGCTTCACTCCAAAGCGGAGGTCAAGATATGAACAGCGCCGGCAATCAGTGAAAGTGTCGATCTTCGAGCGCGAGAGCGTGAACGGCTCGTGTGAAGACGGATTAAATGTTTTTGAAAATCGCTTCCCTCCCATGTTTAACGGGTCGCAAACGGCGCGACTACTGGCTTGCTGGTTTCGAAATCGACGTAGACACTATCCTCGCCGAGCTCAAACAGGTCATCACCATCGTCACGGTAAAGCACGATGGCATAGCTCTGCATTGGGGTCGTGGCACGAAGGAGAGGGACGCTTAGGTGCGAGACGGGCCCTCGCGCGCGTGCCGCACCAAGTATATTGCCGAGCATCGCACCCTGTACTTCATGTACGGCAACCCAAACCCCTGGTGGAGGTACCGTAACCGAATCGACGACAACCGTCATCCCCGCATCTTGCTCTCCCACTGACACACTCCCGCTCAGATCAGGCGTAAGCATTTCCCTCTCGGACCCTCCGTCAAGCCGCTCGGGTACCACGTCGCCACCTGGCATCAACCACAGATACACACTGAGCCCTCCTAGAGCGACCCCAAGGACAAAAAGAATTACCGTACGCGGATCCTTACTCATGTTCAAATGGATGAGGTAATTCTAATAGACCTTCGGCTTCAGCGCGAATCTCGCCCACACGCGCTGGGGAGAGCCGTAAGAAATCGAGCGTAGCCGTATTGCGCACTAAGGCATCGACTGCCACCGCTCCCTGCTCGATAAGAAGACGCTTTTCAGAGCGAGTAAGCGTGGTGAGCGTTGTCACGGGGTATACCTTCGCACGACTCATCTCCTCAAGAAGGCCGCGCCCCTCAGGGTAGCTCCACCCCAGGAGCTCCATGTTTGCGCAGGTTGCATAGGCGATTGCTTCGCTCGTGAATTTAGTGTTTGTGATGAGAAAGCCTCGGTTCACTGGGCAGGTCTGAAACTCAGGATTACATTGCCAAATATCGTCGAATCTGGCTCTGACGTATAGCGCGACCTTGAGATCGGTCTTGTATGCCGGGTCATTGTGATACTTAAGCTCTGCAGCGAGAAATTCGTTATCCTTAGTCGCGTAGAAATCTACCTCGTGAGCAACGCACTTGCCCTGCATGATCTGTCGAGTAACAACCCTCCAGCCGTTTACCCGAAAGAGGTGCGAGACGAAGTCTTCAAACGGGTGACCCGATGGGCCAAACTCTAAGAGCGCACGCCTGAGCGCGTAGCGCGCCGCAACGGGTCGTGCCTCTCTACGTAGGAGTGCAAATGCACGTGTGTAGATCTCGCGTGAGGCGGCACCAGGCACTACTGTTTTAGTGATCTGCTCGCCGATACGCTCGGCCGTGTGCATACCTGCCCCCGCCCGCACGAGAGAAGAGGTAAGGCGTGTGCGATCAAAAGCCTCTACGGTACCGTCAGCCTTGACAATGGGCGGCCCCGTCTTTGCCTTTAGTTTTACCTCAGAGATATCAGAATTCTTGCCCATAGTCTCATGGCTCTCTCACGCTTGCCTTAGTGCCGTTCACATATGCGGCAAGCGTCGCATCTACGGGCCCGGTCGTGGTTGCAGTAAACGACGTGGGAGTAATGAGCTCGAGGCACGCCCCCTCATCGCGAAGCATCGAAATATTAAGTTGAATCGCGGGGGGAGTTGAGCTAGCCAGCATCTCTGCGGTTACGCTTACCGTCGTACAGGGGTTGGGTGCCTCTACCGTGCCAGTAATCGTGTATCTCCCGCGGCTATACACTGAGTGCGCTGTTACGGCGTACTCAGGAGCAGTATCAAGATCAGAAATGGCGGGTGCCTCGTCGGGTGTGTCGGTATTGGGGACAAAATAGACAAATGCTGCTATTAGTACCACCACGCCAGAGAAAACTCCGAGCGCTATTCGTAGGATCATGGCTCAATGATACCACCCCCCGCAAGTTCAGTTCCAGCGAAAAAAACTATGGATTGCCCAGGTACAGGTAGTTCGTCCAGTCTGTCATGTGGGATGAACGAGCTCCCCTGCACTACTCCTCGGACATAGGTCCCCCGATACCGACACTGCGCTCGCGTGACTAGTTCAGGGGCTAGGAGCCAATTTGCTTGAGAAAAGGTAATGCGTCCAGGCATACGCTCCCTTGGCACGCGCTCCGAGCTCGTCACGATCTGCTTGCGTGCAACGTTCTTACTCACCACAAAGCCCTCACCTACTCGCTCCCCGATGGTCCGCAGTATTGCCTCGTTGGCACCGAATTCATGAGTAAGGAAATCTTTCACTGATACTGCGCCTAGAAAGCATACACCCTGGCTGTCTTTCTTCATCGCGACGGGGAGCTTGTAGCGTCGTGCAAGGCGGCGCACCGCACTTTTTTGCATGCCCGCCAGCGGGAATAGTGTCTCTGCAAGAATCGCGCGCGGGACAGCCCATAAAAAATAGCTCTGATCTTTTTCACCCGTTCGGTAGTGCCCAGTCGCTATAAACTCGGCGCCAGAGGCCTTTGCGAATCGGTAGAAAACTCCGAATTTTATTTCGCGATTACACATAACGTCGGGGTTTGGGGTGCGTCCCACTCTATACTCTGCAAGGAGGTACTCGATGACTGCCTTTTTATACTCAGCACTTGCATCGAGAGTGATGAAAGGGATATGCAATTTTGCCGCTACTCTCATTGCATCGCGACGCTCAAGCGCCCAGGTACAGGGCATCCCGGGCGGATACCATCCCTTTATGAAAACACCGGTCACCCTTGCTCCAGCTCGCTTCAAGAGCGCTGCAGAGACGGCAGAGTCGACCCCGCCAGAGAGCCCGATATACACGCGCGTATCCTTGACATTTGTACCCATGTCGTGACTATACTCCAGATAGACTAGAGGTGAAAGGAGGTGATACATAATGAATAAACCCCTAGAGAGAACCGAGTCCAACCTGATACTGATTAAGGTGCACGAAAAAAGCCTTACCCTAAAAGCAACCGGGCTTGGAGACCGACTAACGAAGAAGCTTAAGCCAGGGGTGTACCGGTTCTATACCGCATGCATCCAAGGTGTGGAGGAGCACGAGGTCATGTGGGCACTGTCCATGGTCGACCCGCGGTTCGGCATCCCACTGCCTCAACTCAAGCGGTTTGATGCCGGGTGTACTGACACGGGATGGGTGGAGACGATATACGAACATACTGGGGGAGCGTTTTTTAAATGAGCGCGAAGACACGAGAGCCGCGGGTCTGCAATGATCAGATGCCGCGGCTCCTCCTATCGTAGGTGCCGTTCGATATTGCGCTCGTGCTCAGCAAACGTTTTTGCATAGTACATGCTCCCGTCCTTACCCGTCAGATAAAAGAGGTAGGGGCTTTTAATAGGGCTAAGCGCCGCACGTAAGGCAGTAAGACCGGGGTTATTAATTGGCCGTGGTATGCCGCGCTCCTTATACGTGATCGGGGCAACATCGACCTGGAGCGGCATATTGATTTTGAGACGACTCCAGAGGATACCGGCGACCATCTTCATATCTTTTTCGTTATTAGCCTCGCCCTCAAGGAGTGACGCGAGACCAACGACCTGGCCAAGGGTATATTTTGATGCCACACGTGCCGCCTCAAGTGGAGCAAATTTGGCATCAAAATTTTCACGCATCCTGCGGACCAGTCGCTCCGTTGACTCTGCCTCTGAGATTCTATAGGTATCGGGGAAAAGATACCCCTCATGTCGTGCTGCATGCCTCATAAAATCAGCACCAAGCTCTGGAGACACTTCGCTCGCAATGCGTAATCCCATCTCTGCGCTCGTAAAACCTTCAGGGAGGGTCACCGTGACTGGCACAATACCCGACTCCCCCGCAAGTAGGCGCTCGGCGACCACAAAGGCGGAGACGGGCTCTTCAAAACGAAAAGCTCCAGCGTGAATAGTTCGCGCATCGCCCGTAAGATGGATAGCGATCTTAAACGCAGTCGCATTCTTTATTAAACCAGCTTCTCTTAGCTCGCGCGCAATGTCATCAAGTGCCGCTCCGGCAACAATGCGTACCACCTCTCCCTTGGGAAAGGTGGCAGGGGCTGTAAAAAATGTTACGTATGAAATTATCGCCACTAGACACGTCACGATACTGAGCGCAAGGTACTCCCGCCATAATCGGGTTACGTGGCAAACGAGTATGGTCGCGATGATTGCGAAAACACGCCGTACCATACTACTACGTGGGGAGATTTACCGGTGCCTCTCCCGTAGCAGATTCAATGCGCGGGAGCGATGGCGACTCTACAGCACGAGAGGGGATATGAAAGAGGGTGGCAAGCTCTTCGGTGGACATCACCATGTAATCATGGAAGGACCACGGCTCATGAAAGTACTGACGCCTACGATACGCATCAACCAGCTCCCTAGCGCGTCGCTCTTTACGCCGAGTGTTGCCAAGCTCCCAGGGGTAGTCTGAGTACTCCATAAGCCATCGAGTCGCCTTCATACCATTCCACCCCTCTGACGAAAATGCCTGAAACAGCCCTATCATGCCGGTGATGTTAATGGGGTTGAATTTTTCAGGTCGATTCACGTAGAGGCTCCTAGCGCCTACGTCAAAAGCGAGCTTCGAGACATTACGCTCAATTGCGGCAATAGTCTCCATTTGTCCTTTCGTAGGGCTCGGGAAACCGGGCCGCTCTTCTCCCGTAGCAGGGTCAGTATACGGTTGACGTGTCTCGGTCCTAATTTTATCGACAATCTCCTTGGCTTGATCACGCCACGTATAGGGTTTGCCTGCGGCATTGAGTTTGGTGCCATATTTCTCTCCCCATAGATGCACGCGAAAAACAAACTGTACCCAGAGATACTCCCCTTTCCCAATAGAGCCCATAAACTCTACAAGGTTGGCGAGAGGGTCAGTTTGCTCCTCCTCATCTTGAGGCTTGTCGAGACCGTAATCGACGTAGGTCTTGATGGGGTACGCATCTTCAGCCTTGGTGTGCTTATAATCACAGCCCCAAGCCATCCACCCGTTACCTGGGTCAGCAGCGATCATGCGTGTGTAGTCTTGTGCTTCAACTACCTGTATTCCAGGATACTGCGCGTAAAAAGCTGATTCGACGAGTTTGCGAAAATTAGCGCGCGTCCAGACAAAGAAACGCACCTGACCTTCTAGTGAGGCTATTTCAAGTGAAAACCAAGGGCGTACTTTGCCCTGCACGAAAAGTTGATACCAATTGCTTTCGCCGGGGCGATGATGAAAACCCGAAAGCACGGTCTCCATAGCAAGCGGTGTTTTCATGATAGAGCGCGGAGGCTTTATCTCCAGAAGGATATAGTTTTGTGAGGCGATGAAGTAGGAGCGAATCATGGTAACCCAGAGAATCCACGCTGACCCCACAATAAGCGCCGCAAGCCAGAGAGGGGAGAGAAAAAGAGCAAGCTCAAGAGCCATGGTCACTTCGGCACTAAAAAAGAGGTAGGCGTTAAAAAGTATCAGGAGCCCTAAGATGAAGATCGGTAAGCCTGTGGGCCGCAAGCCATTTGAGTCGCGCGCGGTGACCAGCCACTTCTCAAGTGCCTCAAGGAACGGGAGATGTATCATGCAAAGCTATTGTAACAAACAACTCCCCAAGAGCAGTACCGCTCCTGGGGAGTTGTGCACTTTCACCCTCTACGTAGCGGCGTAGCGCCCGTCTTTAAGACGCTTGAAGTAGCGCGAGTCGTTAAGGTTTACCAAAATCGTATTGTCCTTGACGAAGCGGGCCTTCTTCACGTGCTTGATGACTTCGTCTTTAGAGAGAGGCCCTTCCTTCCCAAGCACTTCTCTAATAACCTCGCGTACTACGCCAGGTGCATAACCCCACTCCGCAAGCGCATACAGGCCGCGGCCCACGAGCACGAACCGCGGATCCTTAATAAGCTCATTGTGAGTCGTTGCTACATGAGCCTTTTTTGAGAACAGCGAGCCTATAGCCTTGGCAACGCTCGCGAAGTGCATAGGTTCGCCATGACGCTTTATTGCAAGGTAGGCGTAATCACGAATACCTTTGGTACGGATAGCCGGGGCTGAAATCTTGCCCCATTCTGCCAGCGGGTTTTTGCCAATCTTTTTTGAGATCGAAAGCCACCGCTTCAAGATCTCTTCGTTTTTGTATGCGTCGCTTACCTCCTTAAGCTCCTCAAGGAAACGCTTTAAAATCGAACCCTCAGTCATCACCTCAGAGTCATCGAGTGAAGCGTACAGGCGCGAGAGAGCCTCATGGACATGCTTTGCAGTCTTGTGGTCGACGTGCCAGCGAGCATAAAAATCATCCGTCTCACGTTCACGTACAAAGGCACTCCCGACTACAAGCAGAAAGCGAAAACGGTTGCGTGCCTTCTCGTCCTTTGCGAGATGTGCAAGAAGATTCTCTTCATGCGCAATAACCCCAAGTGACTCAACGATTTTTTGGAGCTCAGTAAAAGCACCCTCGGCATCACGAAAGGCTTTGCTTGATTCGACAGATGAAAGACCAGCGGCCTCGATCTGGCGCACTCGTTCGCGAGTGATACCCGACCGATCTCCGATAGCTTCGAGCGTCTCGCGCTCACCTGAAGCCCCAAGCCCGAAGCGGCGCAAAAGCACGTCACATGCCCGCTCTGGCACCTCAGCAAGGAGACGTTTTACCAGTGTCGCCGAATCAAAGGAAAAAGACGCAGGCCCACCCGATTCTGTATTATTTTTCTTTGTCATAAATGTGTTCTATTTATACCACCCCACTATTTTGCCGTCAAATGACAATATTCACGATACGACCAGGCACGTACACCACCCTCACCGGAGGGTGCCCATTGAGAGCGTTCGCAACAGCGGCGATTTTGAGCGCCTCAGTAAGCGCTTCAGACTCGCTTGCGCTCTTGTTGAGCATAACCGCACCACGCCGCTTGCCGTTCACTTGCACCGTCACCGTGGTAGGCCCTTGCTCCTCTATTTCTCCTACACGTTGCGGCCACGGCTCGGCATGCACACTCCCGGTGCCTCCAAGCGTCTCCCAAAGATGCTCAGAGAGATGTGGCGCAAAAGGAGCCAAAAGTATCGCAAAAGAGCGCATGGTATCGCGTGAGACGGTAGAAAGTGCCTCGAGCTCATTAAGGAGGGACATGAGTGCCGCTATCGCCGTATTAAACTTGAATCTCTCGCAATCGCTCGCTACCTTTGCCGCCGTCGGTGCCAGCGAAAAAAGTGCACCCCCCTCTCTCGCTCGCAGAGTTTGACGTACCACGCGCTCCAAGAATTTACGCATGGCTACTGCGCCGTCGAGATTCCAGGGGTAACTACCCGGCTCATTGTACGGGCCAATAAAAGCTAGATATACGCGTACCGCGTCGGCTCCGAGCTGTGAGGCGTATTCGTCAGGATTTATTACGTTACCCTTAGATTTGCTCATTTTCTGGCCATCAGGGCCAAGAATGATGCCGCGATTAAAACGTTCGGCAAAGGGCTCGTGGGTTGGGACAAGCGCAAGATCAAAAAGAGCTTTATAGAAAAAGCGTGCGTAGAGGAGATGCATAGTGGTGTGCTCTGCCCCACCCGAATAGCGCTTTACGGGGAGCCATTTTTGCATACGGTCGCTGTTTGAAAACTCCTGCTCATTGGCGTGGTCAAGGTAGCGTGTGTAGTACCACGACGAATCAACAAACGTATCAAGCGTGTCGTACTCAGGAGTCCAACCATCACCAAATATACGGGTAACGCGCTCCTGCAGCTCTTTCGATGTCGCGAGTGGGCTACCCTTTTCATTAGGGTGGAAATCGACATCGGTAGGGAGGAGCCAAGGTAGATGCTCTGCAGGTATTGGGTGAGGTTTGCCCTCGGGGTCATACACCACAGGTATCGGGCACCCCCAGTACCGCTGGCGCGACACTAGCCAATCACGAAGGCGGTAGCTTGTGGTCTTCACACCTCCTACTTTTTCGATCTCCTCGGCTCCTATAAAGGGGCGATCGACGATGGAGAGTTTATGTTTTTTGGCAAAAGCCAGGTCACGTACGTCGTGCGCGGGCACGGCCATGACTGCGCCAGTACCATAGGAGCCGAGCACGTAGTCTGCAACATAGACGGGCACCGCTTCCTGATTTGCAGGGTTAATCGCTACAACACCTTTAAGAGCGACGCCTGTTTTTGTTTTATTCTCACCGCGCTCCCGCTCAGTCTTTTTCTTTGTTTCTACAAGATATTTCTCGACCGCTTTCTTATTTGATACCTGCGGCAGGAGCTCTTCAACCATGGGGTGCTCAGGCGCAAGTACAAGATACGTAACCCCAAGGAGCGTGTCAGGGCGCGTTGTAAAAACCTCTATGGTCTTTTCAGTTTGCGTAGCGTCAACTGTTACCCTGAAACTAATTCTTGCGCCCTCACTCTTCCCTATCCACGCGCGCTGTGCCTCTTTTATTTCCTCACGCCAGGGTAAGGGGTCTAGGTCTTTGAGCAGACGCTCCGCGTACTCTGTAATTTTTAAGAACCACTGCGTGAGCTCACGCTCCTCAACCGCAGTTTTACATCGCTCGCAGCAACCATCTACCACCTGCTCATTGGCAAGCACCGTTTGGTCTTTCGGACACCACTTAACCTTACTTTTTGCCCTATATGCGAGGCCGTGCTCCATAAGCTTTATGAAGAGCCATTGCGTCCATCTGTAATAGGTAGGCTCACAGGTAATGACCTCCTTGCTCCAATCAAAAGAGGCACCCATGCTTCGCAGTTGCTCACGCATGTGCTCCATATTTTTATATGTCCACTCTTTTGGGTCGAGACCGTGCTTGAGCGCGGCGTTTTCAGCCGGCAGCCCAAACGCGTCAAAGCCAATGGGGAAAAGGACGTTATCTCCCTGCATTCGCTTCAAGCGCGCATAGATATCAGTGAGGGCAAACGCATACCAGTGGCCAATATGCAGATCGCCTGAAGGATAGGGGAACTCGGTAAGAATGTAGTGGGGCTCTTTGTGGGTGTCAGTAAAATCTGCCTGGTACAAGCCAAGACTCGCCCATTTCTCCTGAGCTTTTTTTTCTATCGCCAAATGGTCGTATCCCTGCATGGGCGCTACTCGAGGATACCTTTGATGTAGGGTGGATAACGATCTGGGTCAATGGTACGTTCAAAGCATGCTCGCCCCGCTGTATGAGTCCATGGTCCAGCTAATTCAGGTTTAATATACATATCAGCTCCAGCAGGGTATGCGCGTGTTTGCGCGGTCGATACTCTTGAAACGGCATTGAAAGTCGCGCAGATCTCGAAAGACCTATCACCCTTGGCGCGATACTCATAGGGCATATTGGTAAGCGGGTCCTCGGGGACGTAATATCCAGAAATACTGTCCTTAAGATCATCAAGTGCCGCTGGTAGCACCTCTTTTTGCCTCCAATACTCAATAAGCTGCGCCTGAATATCCTGTAGATGGAGGACACGCTGTTCATCGTAGCGATACTCACGCGCCTGCCACGGTGTCCCTACAACAAAAAACCCGGACACAATACTTACAATCACCAGCGCGCCGACCGCATATCCCGTGAGTCGTGCCAGAATCGGGTTGTCTTGCCAGTAATTCTTCAGATCAGCCAAAAAGTACATAAAGCAGAAGATGGCCACAAGGAGGATAACGAGCACTTTAAGAGCGAAACGAAGCGTCACATCGCCGTTGAAAAAATACATTATAAGTGTGATAAGATCGCCTGCCACGGTAATGCCAGCCACAAAAAGGGTGAGGTACAGCGCCCAACGACGTACCCACACGTCCCGTCGCGTTTCGTCAACCTCTATACCCATATGGATAAAGCGGGTGAGTACTACAAACAGCGGCGAGAGAACGATAAGTGTTGCCATATAGTAGCTAATGCCCTCTGTATATGGGTTGCCTGAGTAATAGGAAACTGCATCAGGATATAGGTAATTTAGATATGCGAAGATGAGCGAGACGAAGGCAAATACACTGGCGTAAAAAGCAACCATTGCCCCCGCCCAGAGAAAGAAATCCTTAGGAGTGATTTTTGGTTTTTCCATGCGGGTTAATTATATCACACCCCGCTGATATTTAGGAGTGGAGAAAGATGATCACGTCGCCATCTTTTACTACGTACTCCCTCCCCTCGGTGCGCACCTTCGCCCCTTCGCGCGCCGCGGCATATGAGCCAGCGGCAAGGAGATCGCGGCACGCTACTACTTCAGCTCGAATAAACTTATCCTGAAAATCAGTATGTATAGCTGCACCCGCCTGCGGGGCTTTTGACCCATTCGTGATTGTCCACGCCCGTGTCTCTTTAGGCCCTGTAGTAAAAAATGAAATGAGCCCCAGGGTCTCGTATGCCCCGCGAATGAGCTCCATAATGCCGTCTTCGTGCACCCCCAGCTCTTGTCGAAAACCCTGTCGATCAGCATCAGAGACGTCATTGAGCTCTTGCTCAGTGGCGGCGTCTACTTTGACAGAGCGCGAGGCAAGCGCCGCTACCGCCTCATACGCTCGCTCTGCCCTACCATCGTGTTGCTCATCGAGGTTGTGCCCGCCACTTTTGCGATTCAGCGCAAACAAGATGGGCTTCATGGTCAAGAGGTTCAGATGCTTCACCGTCTCACGCTCCTCGACACTCAAGCCAGCAAGCCGCGCTAGGGTACCTATTGAAAAAGCCTGTATGAGCTTTGTGAGCGCTACCTCTTCTGCTATTGCTTTTTTATCACCCGCACGAACGTCGCGCGTTATTTTTTCTTTTCGAGCCACCACCTGCTCGCTATCGGCGAGTACAAGTTCGAGACTAATGATCTCGATGTCTTTAGATGGCTCCACCGTACCTTCAACATGTATCACGTCTGGATCATCAAAAAAGCGCACCACCTCGAGTATTGCGTCGCACTCGCGAATGTGCGAGAGAAAAGTATTGCCAAGCCCTTGCCCCTCTGAGGCTCCCTTCACCAAACCCGCAATGTCTACAAATTCGATAGCGGCAGGGATAACCTGCTCGCTTTTCGAGAACTCGGCGAGTGCCTGGAGTCGCTCGTCAGGTACGCCGACAACCCCCACATTGGGGTCGATAGTTGCAAACGGGTAATTCGCAGCCAAAACCGCCTGCTTGGTTAGCGCATTAAAAAGCGTTGACTTCCCCACATTTGGCAACCCGACTATCCCGATTGTTAGTTTCGTACCAGCCATGACTTATGAGCGGAATGTATCCATATACTTGTAATTGTTGTTGTGTGCCGACGATTTTTTCTACGGTATTAAGCACTATCGCGCGTTTCTGCTCGAACTTCAAGTCTTGCAGAGCCAGCGTCGCCTTACGAACGAAGACCTTTATTTCACTTTCGTTCGGCAACGCATTTCCACTTATCTTCTCTGCGCTCTCTTTTGTGGATTTCATCTCTGTCTCAAGAGCAAGTACTTTCTCGCGGATGGGCGTTACATATCCATTTAACTGCTCGATGGAAAAAAGCCCTGCTCCATATGCTTTGTTATAGCGTTCCTGTTGGTTCTTGAGCTTCTCGATTTCCTTTTCAATAGCTGGAATATCAGCGATGGCAGATTGGGCACGAGAACGTTTCTTATTCATCCAACGCTCTATCTGCTTTGTGAGCAATTCGGGAGAACTCATTAATGCAGAGATTTTCTGCCACACCAATTCATCGGCGACCCGAGCATTGATGGGGTTCTCGTGGCACCGTCGTGGCAACGGGAAGCATAGTATCTTCTCACTGCAATCGTAGTAAAGATTTCTGCCAAGGTTTCTTGCCGCACCAGTCCGTTTCTGACCACATGTGCAGTACGTCTTGCCACCGAGCAGATACTCATATTTTTTACTTCTTGGATTTAACTGCGCATTTTTAGCGAGTTGAGCACGTGCTCGGTTGAATAAGTCTTCTTCGATAATCGGTGGAACGGGAACGTACATCCATTCGCTCTTTGGCCGTTTCTTTGAGCTACTCTTTTTTACCTTTCGGTACTTCTCTTTATTGAGCGGATTTTTTGGTTCAACAGCGACGGAACTATACCAATGTGCTTTGCCGATAAATGCCTCGTTTCGCAACATGGTCGTCAGAGTACTGGTGCTCCAGACACCTCGCTTGCTTTGCTTGGGTGGGATACGTAGCTCTTGCAGTCTCCGTACTACTTGGCGGATATTTAGCCCCTCGTCGGCAACCCAACTGAACATTTTTCTCACGACTACCGCCTCCTCTTCATTGATGACGTAGTAACCGTGGTCGTTGCCGTTTCTGGGAACGCGACTATACCCGTACAGCGGACGACTCGCGATGATATGGCCCTCCTTTATCGAACGCAGTTTACCGAGACGAAATCGTTCAGCAATTTTCGTTCGTTCATATTCAGCAAATAGTCCTCTTACGCCGTGAAGGATTTTGTCTTCACTATTCTTTGGGGCTGAAATCGTGATAAACATGACTTCAATTCCTGCCTCTTTCAATTCATCCATTACCAATTCTTGGTATGAATATCTTCGAGCTAATCGGTCTGGGTCATAGAAAAGCACTGCCTCCCATAGCTTGCTTTTTGCATCTTGCCGTAACTCGTCCAGAGATGGACGAGCGAGAATATCACCACTCCAACCATCATCAAGATATTCTTTGACAATGATGAGGCCATTCTTTTGAGCATGCTCCCGCAGCACTGATAGCTGCGTCTCGATGGTTCCTTCGTTCTCCTGTCGCGAAGTCGAGACACGCGCGTATATCGCTATGAGCTTCGATGGTTTTTCATTCGTATCGTTCATTTTCTTTTCGTGCTCGCGTTCTTCTCCAAGAACTTATTAACCTCGCTTTCTGGTATACGCCAGAGTGATGTTTTGCCCTTACCGAGCTTGTACCCTTTTAGACTGCCGTTCATGAGCCAACGCTCGACCGTGCGGGCATGTACTCGCAAATACGTTGCCACTTCTTCTCTGGTAAGAAACTTCATAGGTATAATGTACTCCTAATTGTACACAGCTGTCAATACGGGTAAAATGGCCGACTGTGGAGAAACTATCTCCCTTCTCGCCACTTCCTCGAAAAGCACGTCAAAGGCCGCCTCAAGGGCGTTCTGCTGCTCAAAGAGCGTATCGGACTCTTGGTAGCAGATTTCCATACTCTATAAAATCCGTCTCATTACTCGCTCAAGGGCTGCCCTTTCATCATCGCTAAGCGTCAGGCCGCCATCGCCGTCGTTTTGTACATCCTTGAGCTTCTGAACGATTTTGACTGCATCATCATCGCTCATGCTCCCGTAGCCATAAGCACCAAACGTCGTGCCTACATCTTCATGCCCGAGATTGAGACTGATTGCCCGCTTCTCTTCTTCGGTAAGGCGCGTCTTACTCAAGATATTTACGACCAAGTGCCGAAATTGGTGCGGGTGGAAATAAGGCACACCAGCATGTATGCACCTCTTCTCGAATATCTTTCTGGCCCCACCAGCTCCGCTCCTCGAATACTCTTGAGGTTGTATCGTATCCGCGAGCTATACTTGCAAAGCCACCCGCACCAAGTATCTTCATTTTTTTGAAGTGTCTGCATACACCACGCTATCCGAAACCGTAATCGCGAATACTCTGGGTGTATGGATACTGGCCTCGGTAGCAGGAAACCGTAATCTCCCGCGTATTCACCTACTGCCTATTTGAGTATATCAAAGCAAGAACCCCGCGCCTTGGTAGACGCGAGGTTCGAGAGAACAGAAGACAAAGTTCCAAGGGCCCAAAAGGCCGAAGGTTCAAAGTCCAGAGTTCAACTTGCACGCACCGCCGCAGGGTAGTAGCCGTGCCAGTCGTAGTCGAGCCAGTAGTAGCTCCAGTGCCACCTGCCGTCGAACCAGCAGAGGTAGCGGACGTACAGGCTGCCATCGCGGTGGCGGTAGATGGTGCCCCAGAAGAAGATGTAGCGGGTATTCCCGTTTCCATCCGTCTTCCACTCATCAGGGATGAGTTCGGGGTGCGCGAGCAGGTAGTCGAGGACATTGGCGTTGAAGACGAGCTTCTTCGCCAGCTCCTTGCGGAGCTTGTTGCCTTCGATGACCTTGCCATCCTTCTGGCCGCTGGCGAGGAAGAACTCGACCTGTTTGGGGTCGAACTTCCACTGGCCGCCCTTCTGGTGTTCCTCGATGGTGAAGCCATATTTGGCCCACGGGTTGAAGGGGTTGGCGTCGCAGTCAATGACGTGCTCGACCTGCGTGATGACCGCGTGGCCGAGCAGGACTTGGCGGAACTGACCGAGCTTGTCGCCTTCACAGGCCGCGTCAATCAGTTGCTCCGTCCAGTCGTTGCGTGCGAACGCCACCTTGAGTTTGGCAGCGAGACCAACATCGAGCGTGAGATTGCTCATAGTTTTCTCCTTGTGCGAATGAGCCCCTATTACGGGACAACAACGCGTTTGCCAGCGGGCTCCCTCGGTGAGGGTTTGCCATAGCAGGGAGAGGCCTCAAATAAGCCGCTTTCTACTATGGCAAACCATGCAAGTTGAATGTATCAAAGACCCATAGCTGTTAGCTATGATACACGAAATATCCTATTTGTCAAGCTCTGCTCGTGTGTCGAACAGTCCTGTAATCGGGTGGTGGAAGTTTAATCGTGAAGACGAACGGCACTAATTTCGCACTCTCTAAGCTAAAGGCATTGCTTGTTGTGTTCCACTATGCCTATCTTCAGCGCCATCTCCTCACCATACGGCTTCGTATACAAAAAGAAAAGGCCGTGACGCAGGAGGGGAAGCCTGCATCACGGCCGTGCTGGCACTACACCAGCTGTAAGAGACCTGTTCTCCCTTTCGCGGGGGGCGAGGGATAGAGAGATGTGCGGCCTCTTCCAATCAGAGAATAGCACTACCTGCCCAAAAAGCCAAGTCGCTCTACTTTCTTTATCCACCGTGCATGAGTCGCTGGGGACGCGCGCTCTGAGGGGCCAAAAACGGTTGCGCGGGTGCGCACACCTGCAAAACCGAGTGTTGCGTGCGCAATGTCGGTGGTGACCGGCCCGTACATCAGGTACATAAGCCAGGGTGGGCTGTTTGAACTCGTGATGATTCGCCCCGTACGGCCCTTGAGACGCTTCTCCCAGGTTAAACCATTGTCTGCAAATTTAAAGCAAAAGCCCGGGAGCCACGCGCGGTCAAAAAGCCCCTTTACGACTGCAGGGATCGAGAACCACCACACTGGGTATATAACAACAAAGTGCTCGCACCACTTCACGTTATCAAGAAAGGTCTTGAGGTCAGGCTCGAGCTCTTGAATTACTTTGTACCCTTTGTGGAGGATGGGGTCAAAGTGCATTTCGCCAATATTCATACGACGCACTTCGTGCCCTGCCGCTCGCGCAGCACGCTCATAGGTGTTAGCGAAGGCACCCGACAGAGTCTCAGGGTCAGTATGTCCGAGCAATATAAATATCTTTTTCATGTTATGGGATTACTTTTTCAGTTGTTATGACGCGGGCATACTTCACTACCCCAGCAACAAGTGCTGTCAGTACCGTAAACAGCGCAACCGCCTCTCCAAAATTAGCAGTCGGCACGTATCCGACGAGGTGCAAGACGACATACCACCATGCAGTAAAGATCGCCGCTGAAGCCAGGGTGAAGCCAACTTGTCTGCGCGAAAGAGCCCAGGAGAAAAAGATGATAACGAATACGAGCCCCATGAGGATCCAATATGATTGTGAAAGTGCAGGCTGGGGCGCGGTTTCATAAACAAATGCGGTCAGGGTAAGGCCGATTGAGCCCGCAAGTAGCAGCATCATACCGAAACGAAGCGTGTGACCGACCATTGCAAGATGGGCACGCTCTGCGGCGTCAACCGTGCCGTCACGCATCGCACGAACGTAAAAGATCTCAGCAAGCAGTGAGCCACCAGCACCGATCACGCCACCAATCAACTGAATGATGCCAAATAATGTAATCAAGATGTCAGTCATTTTTGGAGAAGGATCGCAAGCTCGGCACGATATTTCTTCATCACCTCGAACGAAGCTTTGGTCTCACTTTCACCACCCTTTTTTCTTCGCTCGACCTCCTCACCAATTTTCTTAAAAAGTGCAGGGTCCTTTTCGAGCATTGAAATCATTTGGTCGCGTTGCCCTGGAGGGAGGCTTTTAAGCTTCCAGGCGGCATATTGTCTCAGTAAAAATCCTTTAATCGACATACTTAGGTAAGGCTGGGGCGCAGCAATATACCGCGAATAGTTTTTGTGGCGAAATAGACCGCAATGAAAAAGAGGAGTGCAAGCACCTCGACGTAAAGGTACTGCGGATCAAGTAGGTTTTGTCGCCCCTGATACTCCTCGATAGCGGTGATCCCAAAGCGGACAGCGCCGAAAACAGCAACTACTTCATTGAGGTAATGAATCCACGCTTGTGCAGGGTTAGTGACTCCTGCGAGGATCACCAAAATCACAGCAAAAATCACTACCTGGATGGTACTAAACGGGAGTGACGTCCCGGTCGTTTGAGCAGCAAGCATAATAAGAGCTGATGCAAGAAACAGTATCCTGACAATGTCTCCGTGATAGTGCGCGATACGACGATGTGCAAAGGGGCTCGAGGGGATATCTCCCGTGTTTGATGTCGAGGTTGTCATATGGGGCACAGTATACCACTGGCTAGAGCAGGACCGTGGCCTGGTTATGCGAAATCTCGGCAATACCGCCTGTCGGTATATCAAATGAGCGCTCACTGCCATCACTCGTAACAATGCGCGCTCTACCGGGGCGGAGCTCTGAGACAAATGATTCGTGATGCGCCAGAACTTGAAATGCACCCTCATGGCCCGGTAATGAAATCGAGAGTGCTTCACCCTCAAAGAGATTCTCCCCTACTCGCGCGATAGTAAGATGAAATGTAGCCATGATGTATGGGGCATTAGGCGTTAACAGAAGTATACAGCTAGAGCCTAGTGCCTAGTTAGTAACTTCATCGATGCCTCCCTTCATGTAGAAGGCGCTCTCGGGCTTTTCATCGTGCTTGCCGTCAACAATTTCGCCGAAGCCGCGCACCGTTTCTTCGCGCGAAACGTACTGACCCGGTATACCCGTAAACACTGCGCCCACAAAGAACGGCTGAGAGAGGAAGCGCTGTATTTTGCGTGCGCGATGCACCACCGTTTTATCGTCTTCAGAGAGCTCTTCGATACCGAGAATGGCGATAATGTCTTGCAAATCTTTGTAACGCTGCAAGACCTGCTTCACCTTGTTAGCAACTTTGTAGTGCTCATCACCAACAATCTCGGGAGTGAGTGCGGTCGAGGAGGACTCGAGCGGGTCAATCGCAGGGTAAATACCGAGCGATGCAAGCTGGCGAGAGAGCACCACCTTACCGTCGAGGTGCGCAAAGGTGGTGGCCGGTGCCGGGTCTGTTAGGTCGTCTGCAGGCACGTACACGGCTTGAATTGAGGTGATCGAACCCTTCTTTGTCGAAGTGATACGCTCCTGGAGCTTACCCATCTCCTCTGCGAGGGTTGGCTGATAGCCCACGGCAGAAGGCACGCGCCCAAGGAGCGAAGAGACCTCCGACCCCGCCTGCACAAAGCGGAATACGTTGTCCATGAAAAAAAGTACATCTTTACCTCCCTCATCGCGAAAGTACTCAGCCTGCGTGAGGCCGGTGAGCGCGACGCGCGCACGAGCGCCCGGCACTTCGTTCATCTGCCCGAAGACGAGCGCCGTTTTTTCGAGCACGCCCGACTCCTTCATTTCGTGGTAGAGGTCATTACCCTCGCGCACGCGCTCACCCACACCAGCAAAC
>CAZWKU010000007.1:0-39813 GCA_964634595.1 uncultured Candidatus Saccharibacteria bacterium
GGTGCTCTACTCCTGAGTTAGTGCAACCCCATTTCGCCGCCGGTGCCGGCGGCGAGCACCCCGCTGACAATTTCAAATTTTTCTTTGGTGACATTTTCGGATTAAAAAAGAGTGTCACCAAAAATCTCAAACCCAAAAGACTTGACTTGTTCAAACATTTTGTACATTAAGCCGGACTTTTCGCAACCATATTCATTAACTTCTTTCCCGTTTTTAAGATATTCAAAATACATGTATGCGTTTTTGCAATGAATAAGCTGATCGCCCTCAATATAAAACCCTTTCGGGTCGTAACTGTAGTACAACAAGGATTTATCGTTCGACATATCCATTACCATCGCGAAATAATCTTCGGTTTGGAAATTGTTGTAGATATTTAACGCTAAACAAGTACTCAGGTCTTTATTGAATATGTATTTACTTTGGCCAATTTCATCACCCCAATATTTACCCTTCTTCAGTTCATATAACTGGGCACACTTAAGAGTTTCATCGACAACGCTGGCGGTATTTAGTTTCTCACTTTTTAACCAAAGAAAACCGAAAACGAGCACCAAGATTATCAAGACGCTAATAATGAAATTATTACTTCTCTCCATCAGAGTGCGCGAGAGAGGACTTGAACCTCCACGCCTTACGGCATACGCACCTCAAGCGTACGTGTTTACCAATTACACCACTCGCGCATTACATTGTCAATCTCTTTCCGTTTCCGGGCAAAGACTCCCCCACTATACCTAGTGCGCGCTCTATTTTCAATCTTTTGCGTCGCAAACATATCGTCTTTTTATTTGGATACAGCCTCACAAGGAGACGTAGTGCCTCCTTCTTCGCATAACGGAGGCTACTCATTTTATGTCCCTGCTTACCAGACAGTGAAATATGCCCGCGAACACCACCTAAACGCTGAATGCTTTCGCGCAACCAACGAATATGCTCGGCACTCGCCGAGAGAAATGTGAGGTAGAACATGAAACTATTTTTCCAGCGTGGGTCATAGTAGCTATAAAAACTACCATCGCCATCAAAATGACCGCGAAGAAAATCGAAAAAGTATTCATCGGGGACATTAAGTGCCCCAAGCACTTTTGATTTGTTCGGCATCAGACCAATATCGAGCAAGAATGTGTAGAACAAAACACTGCCCCACTGAACACGAAAGGCTTCATTTGGTTGGCCACGGTTCTTGAGACCAATTTTCAAATGTTCTAAATGCAAGCAACGCATGAGAGCTAGTATTTGATCTTTGTCCTTCGAAGTAAAATCGAGATGTCGACCGTCTTTTGAGAGGCATCCATCAGTGGCAATAAGCCCAATAGCGTACGCCAGCTCTGGCGACCAGACCACTTCTCTCCTCTTCGGTTTTGGGCCACGCGTACCCACCCCTCAAGTATATAGCGTCTACCAATTATTTTACAGAAAAACCGGTCGGTGACCGAGTATTTCTTTTAGACAGCCGCTACCTCCTCCTTTTTCTCCTCAGCAGGAGCTGGCTCTGGAGTAGCGATGGTCTCATCGCTCTGCTGATTCATCTGACGTGCATTGCGGAGCTGGCGCTTCACCTCCTTAGACGCCTTTTCACGGATAAAGTAGAGCTTGGCCCGGCGCACCTTTGAGCGGCGAACGATCTCTATGGAGTCGATGTTTGGCGAGTAGAGGGGGAAGGTCTTCTCTACCCCGACACCCGAGAGGGTGGTACGCACGGTGAACATCGCGCCCGCTTCAGTGCCGTGTTTTACCGAAAGAACCAGCCCCTCAAAGGCCTGGAGGCGTGCAGTCTTGGTGATCTTCTCCTTCTTGTCTGTCCCCTTGCCCTTTTTGAGCTCGACGATCTTTTGCTCGACACGCACCGTGTCACCTGGGCGTATCCCAAGCTTAGCGCGCCCCTCAACATTGACCGACGACATCACTTTCATGTGAGGCGCACTCTACCATGCGGCTTATAAGCTCGCAAATTTGCTAAATGCCTTTGCGAGCCCGCTGGGCAGTGGTGCCGTAACGACGGCACGGCCTCCCAAGGGGAGAGGGAGATCTATCTCATATGCATGGAGCGCAAGACGGCCGAGAGCGAGCGGGTCGGCATGGTTTGGAGCATAGAGCGCATCGCCTACGATAGGGTGATGAATCGCTTTTAAATGCACCCTGATCTGGTGCGTGCGCCCTGTCTCTGGTGAGAGTTTAAGGAGAGAGTATGCACTATCGCCCCCCAGAACTTCATAGCGAGTAACGGCCTCTCGTAAACGACCTTTGGCTTTTGGCTGGGCCGAGCGCAGGCGAAAATCTTTGCGCGAGCGACCAATGTCAAAATCGATCACTCCCTTTGTGTCTTTTAAAGTACCGTGCACCAGCGCGAGGTAGGTCTTCTTAACCAACCGATCGGTAAATGCCTTGCGAAGAAACTCGAGCGCATTTTGATTTTTAGCGAACACTAAGGCCCCCGAAGTATCGCGATCAAGTCGGTGCGCGTAGTCGCCCTCGGGATATTTCTTCTTAAACCAGTCGGCCACGTTCTCCCCCTCAGCCTTTGTACTGGCGTGCGTCAAAACTCCCGTGGGTTTGTCTACCACGAAAACATCAGCATCTTCATAGAGCACTGAAAATTGCATCACCCCACACTAACACTATTTGCCTTTTCTGCGCTCGCGCGCTGCATACTTTTCAAAAATGGTGAGGAGCTCTTCTTTTGTGAAATCAGGCCAAAAGGTTGGGGTGAAGTACAATTCACTATACACCGACTGCCAGGTAAGAAAATTTGAGAGACGCTCTTCTCCCGACGTGCGGATAATAAGATCAGGGTCGGGGATACCTGCTGACCATAGCGCGCCACTAATATCTGCTTCGCTCACTATCTCCCTCCCCTCTTGTATAAGCTTGTTTACTGCCGCAACAATTTCAGGCCGTCCACCGTAGGAGATAGCGACGATCAAGGTGCCGCGGGAATTGTTTTTTGTTTTCTCTTCGAGCGCGCGCATCGCAGTAGTCAGAGTGGCACTCAGTCGACTTGCCTCCCCAATAAAACGGACACGCACGCCCTCTTTTGAGATCTCCTCGAACTCGCTCATCACCGCGCGCTCAAGAAGGCTCATAAGATAAGACACCTCCTCTTTTGCTCTCTCCCAGTTCTCGGTAGAGAAAGCATATACCGTGACATACTCTACCCCGGCATCAAACGCCGCACGTGCAATAGTTTTTACGTTATCGTACCCCACTCTATGGCCCTCAAACGTGGGCAGGCCTTTGGCTCTGGCCCACCGACGATTGCCGTCTAAAATGATGCCGAGCGACTTCGGCACAAGGGTGTCACTCATAGGAGATGTCGAATGATTTATATTCTCCCGTAGGTAGCCGCCAAGTGCAAGTTAGTCTGTCAACTCGCGAGAAGAGCGAGCCATGCTTTAGGCGCGCACACAAATCCTCAAGTGCAGGGTGCACACCTTCAGCCACCACCCGCACCGTGCCATCAGGGAGATTTTTGACCTCTCCCACAAGCCCCAGGCGGCGCGCCTTGCGCGCCGCATAGTCACGAAACATCACGCGCTGTACGCGACCATACACGACCACCTCAAGCCGTTCGTTCATAGTAGATAGTAACTAACGATAGCCGAGAATCGTTTCATACGCTATGGTATTCATACGCGCGATTAGCTCATCCGCCAGCTGGCGGAGGTAGAACGATTGCGCATATGCGCGGTTAGCTCAGTTGGTAGAGCAACCCCTTTACACGGGGAAGGCCGGGGGTTCAAGTCCCTCACCGCGCACCAGTAGTATGCTACTACGCTTTGCCATTAACTCTTCAGGTCTTATCAAAGCAACTTTCGAAATTCATTTTCTGAAATCCCTGCCTGTTTGAGAATTGTTTTCAAAAATACACGAGGCATCTCTCCTGGGTGCATGGTTATTACGGTTGTATGTTTTGTTTCAGGATGCCGCATGGTCAGATGGCTTCCTTTTTGTCTCTGCACGACAAAATCTCCCTTTTCAAGCGCTTTTACAATTTCCCGAGCAGTGAGCCCAGGCAAACGCTCACCCATATCTATACAGTAGCCGGGGCGCGTACTACCACACCGAGCGATACCGATTCGCCAGCAGAAGTTTCTATGGGAATCTCATCCCCATTAGCTACCAGAGTTTCAATATATATTGCAAGCGCCTCTTCGGCATTTTTAACTGCCTCTTCAAAAGTCTTGCCCCAGGTGTGACATCCGGGGAGTGAAGGAAAGGAAGAAACGTACACACCCTCATGCTCCTCAACAACAATTCTATAGGCTATGTCCTTTTTCATTTTTGCATTATACCACATCCGAAAAATAAATTGACCATTATCATCTGTGTTTAATATGTTTAAAAGAAGTACAGGTTTAAAAGACGCACAAACAGATACGCGCCAACGAGAAGTGCCAAATTTACAACTATCGCGATTTTTGCCCACATCCTCAAAAGCTGTCTTTTTCGATTGAGAATAAGCAATGCGATGCCCAAAATATTGACTACCAGAAACGATACCCCCGCGATAAGACATGGGCCTATCAACGCCATCCCCGCGCCGCCCATACTGACATCCTAAGGTGGACTGCTTTGTCTAGACAAAGCAGTCCACCTTACATGGTTCGAGCCGATGTTTTCAGAACACAAACATAATAGCATGCGCATTCTTGCTGAGTGGTCTATCCTTGAAATAGCTCGGGCTTTCGCCGCCGGTGCGGGCGACGACGAGCACCCCGCTGATAATTTCAAGTTTTTCTTTGGCGGAATAAATCCGAGTATGCGCGAAGCGCATACAATTTATTCGTTACTCTACAAACAATAAGAAAAACAATAAGTGACCAACCAAAAGAGTGCCGATTGAGATAAGAGTGAAAAATGAGGGAGACCAGAATGTTTTAGTAATGCGCTGATTTCTTTTCTTTGCACTCATCACCTCTATTATGAATCCGACGATAGAAAGAACGAGAACAGCTGGTATGCCGAATACTATGACTAATAGGCCATCAAATGGCCCACCAAAATTTTCGTCAATTACCCTTTCAATTGGATTAGTAATTTGATCTCCGCACCTATTACCAAATGTCGAATCATGAATGATGAGTTCGGGCGGACAAGCTGCGAATCGTACTCTGGCTGCATTGTGAGCAAATTCGCTAAGGAAAAGGTTCGCAACAATAAAAAACAGAAGGATTACAATAACCCAACTAAGAACCACGGTACCGCGAGACTTTTCTTGGTTCCTGTTCACAAACATCAAAATCAAAGCGATGAACGATATCCCCAGCAGAGTTAAAGTGATAAGCATGTAAGGAAAATTAGTCTACAACTCAAATATAGTAGCACGCGCATTGCTGAGTGGGCACGAGAGGACTCGAACCTCCAACCCCTTGCGAGGACTACGACCTGAACGTAGCGCGTCTACCAATTTCGCCACGTGCCCATAGCACCACTCTGCCACAGGTGCGCTTAATCAGGAAGCAGGAGTCGTGCAAGACGCATATCGGCATATGAAACGGCACCCCTAAAATGCTCAAAGAGTGGCTTCAGAGCGCGCGTTTTGAGCTTTTTGAAGGTAGCCTGCATTTCTGCCAGGCGCGTGCATTCGCTTGCAAAATGCTGTATGTCTGCGTGCTCGATACGCCCTGCCTCTTTCAACTGTTCAAGATGGTCAATAATCGTCTCTACTTTGACACCGCGCCCTTTTGCAATTTGAGCAAGCGACTTGCCCGCTCTCACGAGCGCGAGAGTTGCATCAACCGTAGGGAGCTTAGGCGCATGTTTCTCTGCTCGGCGCTTTGCTGCGACTTTTAGATCTTCAACACCACCAACGGCTTTTATAAAATTTCGCTCCATCCCCTCCCGATCATTTGCATCCATCGACCTGAATACCCTTTCAGCCTCATCTGATGCCTCGCGAAACTCACTATCTTTGCGCGCTATCGCAGGATGCACCATAAGCGCCCGTTCGTTCATCCCGAGGAGCGAGAGGCCCTTCAGAGTGCGGACGCGCGAAAGCGCTACGTACCCCTGCCCATATTCAAACGCTTGCGAGAGGTCAATGAGCGCCGCGTCAAGCGATATGCCCTGGCTCTTGTGCACGGTCATCGCCCACGCGAGGCGCAGTGGCACTTGCGTGACGCGCGCAAGTATTTTACCTCCCTCCTCCATCTTCCACTCTACTGGCTCGGCAACCATTTCAGAACCTGACAAAAGTTCGACCTTGGGGTGCTTCCCTACCGCACTAAAACCAACTACCGTACCGAGGCTCCCATTTGCGTAGCGGCCCCCAGGATCATTTTTAGTAAACATGACTCGCGCCCCCTTCTTTAGCATCAAAAGTTCGGGCGAGAGGCATCCCCGCTTCAAGCTTTCAATAAGGTGGGGCGCTCCCCGAGCCTCCATGAGGTGCCGCGTTGGGGCACCAGGGAGCGCGGCGAGCGTGGTGTTGTTCAGGTCGTCGACCGCAACGTTGTGTGTGTAAAGCCTTGTGATAGAAAGGCTCCCGTCTTCATTGAAAGCAATGCTCTCGTCGTCGCTCTGACGACTCGCCAAGAGCTCGTGGTGCTGTGGCTCGACTTTTTGCGCACGAACAGCAGTGAGTATTTCTATAAATGTTGCGTCCTCTTGCCGATGCTGTTCAGAGAGGTAGCACACAATTGGGTTTGCCCTGCTCCACGCCTGCGACTCAAACGCAAAAGGCGCTGACCCATCGCGGGCAATGGGCGGCAACTGAAAAAAATCTCCCACAAACACAACCTGGAGACCCCCAAATGGCAGGTCACGCATCCGTACGGCGCGACACACCTGGTCAACCATAGTAAGAGTTTCTGCCGAAAGCATTGAAACCTCGTCGATAATAAGGATGTGCGCGTCGCGCACCCTGCGCGACACCCTCTCTAGGCTCACAATGCGATCGAGCTCGTAGGGCGAGAGCGAGCGCAACACTCCAATACCACTCCATGCATGAATAGTCATGCCCCCTACATGTGTGGCTGCGATGCCTGTCGAGGCAGTAATCGCGGGCTCCACCCCGCGCTCACGGAGCCATTCGATATAGGCGTTCACGGTGTGTGTTTTGCCACTCCCCGGCTCGCCCGTGAGAAATATATTCGCACCAGTCTTTAGTAGCGAGAGCGCCGTTGCCTGAGTCATTGGCTGATTCTATCAGTGCCCCCGGCAGGAATCGAACCTACATCAAGAGCTTAGAAGTCTCCTGCACTATCCATTGTGCTACGGGGGCAATACTACTACCCTAGCGCACTATTTTGACGGGTCAATGAAGCGATATGTGCCATTCTCGTATTTAATCGCCTCTTCTGCCCGTGTCGAAAATATCTTGATAAGTTCATTCAATTTGGATTGATCAACTGAAGTGGCCGTTGTCTCTGTCTCACCCCCTATGATCGCCCCTCTCTGCACGTTGTAAAAAAGCCGGATATTCCACCACAGACTTGCAGCAAGCAGGAGTAAGGTGACAATAACGAGAATCGCCCAATCGCGTAAAGGGTTCAGGCGTCGCTCGGCTTTTTGAGTGAAGTGAAAAATCTTCATGGCGAAGTGCTCGTGGCGGCCTCCTCTGAAGCCGGGCTTTTTACATTTGCGGTCGGCACCACAAGACCCACCAAGATGGTGAAGGCCGCCTTCCATTGCGGAGCAGGGTCTTCACCCGCACGATCGAGCGTTACTGCAGTTATTGAAAGCGCATAGGGAGCCTGTTCTATAGCCCCGAGGGTACGCATGACGGCATCAAAACTGCCTTCGGCTGAGAGTATGACCGGGAGTGGCTGTTCTCCTTTTTGTGACCCAACTTCAGTCGGAGCCCCGACCGACACCACGTTCATGGTTGTACCAAGTCGCGTACCGAGCTGCTCGAGCTCAGCAAGAAAAGGGACGATGCTTTTTTCTGAAACGAAGTAGTTTGCAAGCTCGCTCTTAACACTCTCGAGCTTGCGCAAAGCGGCACTCGCTACACTTGCCTGCTGAACCCGTTCACTTCGAACTGCTATTTCTTCAGAGAGTGTGGCAACGGTGCGGCTCGTAGCGCTTACCACAGAGTACCAAACACCGTACCCAAGGAGCGCTCCCCCAAGAAACACTAGCGCGCTAACAACCCGAAAGAGAGTGTCTTTCATGGTGTGACGAGGGTTAAAGTTATCGAGAACGGTATATCGGTCACTCGAGTATATACCGAAAATGGCAAATTACCGACCGCAACGAGCGAAGAGCCCTGCAAAGCACTCTGATAGGCACTCAGATCTTCACGTGTAGCGGCTATGCCCGAAAGGGTGATAGTGGTACCCGCCTGCGTAGTGGCGGTACGTCGCCCCCGCACTGGTGTACTCTGAATCGCGGCCGCGTATGACATGCCAATGAGTTGAATTTTAGGGTGTGGTATAGCCAGAATTTCAGCAAGCATGTGCACCACCGAGACAGAGCCCGTGAGTGATTCGATGCGTGAGATGCTTTTAGTAAGCTCGTTCAACTCTTTTTCGTATCGATCAGCATCTGTCCCTGCCCCCTTAACCCGGAGAGGCTCCAGCTCTGCTTCACGAACACCAAGGTCAGAAAGGAGAAATTGGTATGTTGGGAAAAGGAGTGCGGCATGCGCCACAACTACAAATACTCCAAGCATTGCTGCAACCGTGATAAGCCGAAAATGGTACCCTCTCCGATACAAACGGATGAGCTGTGGCGGTAAAAGATTAGTCAGTTCAGGCGGCATAATCGCGAAGCGTAAGGCCGATGGCGGTTGAGTAAATGAGTGACTGGGTGTAATCAAGCGGCGGGAGCCACGCGTCAGGAGGGGCAAAATTTGCAAAGACATTACCCGTCGTCACGGGTATGCGTAGTGACCCTTCAAGATATTCGGCGAGCCCACGTACCGAAGCATTGCCCCCGATCAAAAATGCTTGCGTTACCGGCTCACGGCCTCCTGAAATGACCGCCTGTGCCTGCCAATATTCAAGCCGCCGCGCCACCTCGTCACGTATTGCCGAAGCAGTGGAGAGCATGGCCGCCAGATAATCCTCATTACCCTCTCCGGGGACAATGCCGTGAGAGAGCTTCACTCGCCGTGCCTCAGTCTCGGTAACACCAAAATGCTTTTGTACTGCGAGCGTGAGTGAGTGCCCACCTATCCCAACCGTAGTAGCAAAACGTGGGACTCCTCTTGCGACGATCGTGAGCTTGGTAGTTGTCTTGCCGATATCAATGAGAAGCGACGTTGTTTGGTCGCCAAATGGCAAAAGCGCACGTGCAGTTGCAAATGACTCGCTCTCAAGCGCCGCAAGGACAAGCCCAGCCTCAGAGGCGAGCCCCGCTATTTCATCAACGATGCGCCTGGCATACCCCACCCCAACAATCTGCGAGCCACCGACACCCTCCCCAAGCGGGACAATGTCAAACACGACTTCTTCAGGTGGGAGTGGTACGTACTCGTCAATATGCTGTTCTATCGCGATGCGCAACTCCTCTTTGGTCGTGCCCTCTGCCCGAGCCTCGAAAAGGTATGACTTCGACTCTGGGAGCGCAACGGTTGCGAACCGGCTCCCGAGCGTGTGTGATATTTCGCGAAGTGCCGCGACAATTGCGGCACGATCTACCACATCCCCGTCAGCAAAAGCGGTGTTTTCAAAGCGCACGTCAGCAAACTGCGCGAGCTCGAGCCCGTGCGCACGCGAAACAACGCTTACACCCTTTATCCCGCTCGATGAAAGATCAATACCGAGCGAGGGCATGGTGAGGTAGTGCGGCGGAGAAAAAGCGCGATACAATGAGCGCAAAAACGGCGAAGTCATTGCCCTCAGTATAAACCCTCTTGCTATACCCTTATGAACAAGGCGTGAAATTAATGCGCGCTCGTGCCAGGCGGGACAGCTCTATCGGGAGTTATAAATGCAAACGACTCGCCCTCACCCACCGCAAACAGCATCCCATTACTCTCAAAACCTTTAATAGTGCGTGGCTCAAGATTGGTGACAAACGCGAGCTGTTTACCCACAAGTGCAGATGGGTCTGGCACATAAGCTGAAATGCCTGAGACTATCTGGCGTAGCGCCGCTTCACCAAAATCAACTTCGAGTCGTAAAAGCTTGTCGGTCTCTGGTATTTTTTCGGCACTTTTGACCGTACCGACCTTAATTTCGACTTTTTTAAGATCCTCAAGCGTGATCATGTTTTGCAAGATAACTGGTAAGAATAAGTGCCGCGGCTGAAGCATCTACTGGTGTGGTGGGCTTTTGCGCACGCGTTTTTTCTGCAGACTCGTACTGACGACGCGCCTCAGCACTCGTCAACATCTCGGGCTCAAAGTACACCAGTATCCCCTGCTCTCTCACCCATCCCGCAAATACGCGCGCTTCGCGCGCGATAGGGTTATCATCGCCCGCAAAATCTTTCGACTCTCCTACGACAACCACGTCAATCTTTTTTTCATCACGCAACCGCATGAAAACGTCTTTTAACTCCCCAGTGGGCACGATGCCGTGAGGAAAGCCCATCCGCCCCGCCTCATCAGAGAGCGCAAGCCCGACCTTTTTGCTGCCATAGTCAACACCGAGATACCGCATGTAAAAAGTGTACGGTATAATACCCTCTATGCACATGCAAGACTTTTCATTTATTTATAGCCCGTGGGCATGGGGTGCCTTCGGTCTCATTATCCCGCTTGTCGCACTCCTCATTGTCTTTACCATCGTACTTAAAGGGTTCTCGTTGTGGTATGCCGCACGCGCGGGGCAGAAAATATGGTTTATAGCTCTCCTTGTTGTAAATACTCTGGGGATTCTTGAAGTCGTCTACCTACTCTTCTTTCGCCCCGATGCTCCCTACAAACATGTGCTAGAAAAGAATCGGACGCCCACAGCATCATCGAAGGAGTAATACTTCGGAGGTATCGAAAGGAGGCACCTTGTATCGTCTGTGGGAAGCCAATCTTGGCAAGTGCAAATGCTAAAACTTGTAGCCGGAGTTGCTCTAATATAAATCGGACTGGGACAAAATATAAAATTGGGAGACCGAAAGACAAAGTAAAAGATGAGCGTTCTCTAAAACTGCGACTTGTCAAACAGCGAGGGTGTGTTTGTGAGCGGTGCGGGTATCGTAAAGTTGAGATACTCCATGTTCATCATCGGGACAGGAATCATTACAATAATGAGTTTTCTAATTTGGAACTCCTCTGCCCAAATTGTCATGCCGAGGAGCATTATTTAGAGAAAAGTTGGATTCGAGGTAAACTCAAATGACACGGAAGGGTGCTCCGAATGGTAAGGAACTAGTCTTGAAAACTAGCGGGCCAAAAGCCCTTGTGGGTTCGAGTCCCACCCCTTCCGCAAATTGAAAAGTATCGGGCTCTGCCAAGACTAGTTTTTGTCCGTAACCTTTGCAGAAGAAGAGCTATTATAGAAAGGAGATCCTCTGATCTTCCCAAACTCTCACAAGAAAGGTAAACCTTATGTGCGGCATAATCGCCTACACCGGCTTCAGAAATTCGATCCCTATTATCACCGAAGGGCTCTGTAAATTGAGCTACCGAGGATACGACAGCGCCGGCCTCGCGGTGCACTACCCTACAACTGGGCTCCATCGGTGGCGGGTCGAGGGTCACCCTCAAGGACTACAGGACCAACTCAAAGATCGTGCACTGCCAAGTGGTACAGGTATCGGCCACAACCGCTGGGCAACTCATGGGCCTGCAACCGTGCGAAACGCTCATCCTCACTTCTCGAAAGACGCGAATGTGGCGGTCGTACACAACGGCACGATCGGGAATTTTGATGAGCTGCGTCAAATGCTCGAGAGCGAACAGTATCACTTCGCCTCTGACACAGACACCGAGGTGCTTGCGCACTTAATTGAGCGCGAGCTCAACAATGGGGCGATCGAGCTCCACACAGCTGTTCGCGGAGCTCTCCTACTGGTTGACGGAGCATATGCCATCGCTGTCATATCCTCACGCTTCCCCGGCGAAGTAGTGGCTGCCTCACTGCATAGCCCTATTGTTTTGGGGATCGGCGTTAAGCAACTACTTGTTGCTTCAGATGAAGTCGCCCTCGTGGGACACGCAAGCTCGATACTTCGACTTGGTAACAGCGAGCTTGTCACGCTCCGCAAAGATGGGACCTATCGCCACCAAACCGACGCACCTCGCCTGCCAGAACCTATCGAGGTCTCAAGCACCGAGACAGGTAAAGGGGCGTACCCGCACGTTATGCTCAAAGAGATCATGGAGCAGCCTGGAGCACTCGCTCGCACACTCCGTGGCCGCCTCAAGCCCAAGACGGGGGAGATAAAGCTTGGTGGCATTTCTCCAAGCATTGCACGCAGAATCGCCGAGTCGCGTAGTCTTACTATCGTTGGTTGCGGCTCCTCTCTCTATGCGGGACAAATCGGGCGACTCTACATGGAGCGGATAGCGCACTTACCCTGTAATTCTGAAAGCGCATCTGAATTTAGATACCGTGCCCCCGTCCTTGGACACCAAGATGTCGTCCTTGGTATCTCGCAGTCGGGGGAAACTGCAGACACGATACAGGCAATACTGCTTGCTCGCGAAAACGGAGCACTTTGTCTTGGACTCACTAATCGCGTACGCACAACACTCCCCACTACTACTGATGCGGGTGTGTTTCTCCAGGCAGGACCGGAGCATGCAGTTGCGTCAACCAAAGCCTTTACGGCCCAGGTAACCGCGCTCCTCATGATCTCACTTGTTGTCGCCGAAGCCCGCAACAAAAAGAACGGCCACCAGCAACTAGCACAAGTGCTCGGGAACATATCCGCACTCCTTGAAGAGTCCCTTGCACTTGAACCGCAGGTTAAAGCAGTCGCAGACGAATATAGGGATATGCGTCGCGCCTTTTTTATCGGCCGGCGCTATGGCGCCCCCCTTGCCCTTGAAGGAGCGCTGAAGCTTAAAGAGATCGCCTATGTCGATGCTTTTGGTTATCCCGCAGGTGAACTCAAGCACGGCCCTCTAGCGCTCATTGAAGAAGGTGTCCCGGTCATCGCGATTGTTGGTGCGGACAATCTTGAAGACAAGATGCTCTCGAACATGGAAGAGGCTCGTGCACGGGGAGCACACTTAATTGCTCTTGGTCCCAAAGGCAATACACGAATCAAACGTATTGCGCGGCACACTATCGAACTACCGACGGTTCCCGAAGAGCTTATACCTATTGTGTATGCTCCGATCCTGCAGCTCTTTGCGTATCATGTGGGAGCTGGCAAGGGTATTAACGTTGATGAACCACGTAACCTCGCGAAGTCTGTCACTGTCGAGTAACTCTGTATCATTCACTTTTGCCCCCGGTAACTACCGGGGGCACTTTGTATGCTGATATACTAGGGAAGTATGCAGACGCCGATTTTTGAGTGGTACGGCAGAGAGTACGACCCAAACCCGAAAAGTGCCGATTGGTACTGGGCAATAGGTATTATCACGGTAGCGCTCGCGATAGCGGCACTCCTCTTTGTAGACTATCTCCTTGCGCTCCTTATTGTTATTGCGGGCGTCGCGCTTTCACTCCATGCCGCGCGACACCCGCCCACGCACCGATTTGCGATAACTGAGCAGGGCCTCATGATAGATAACGACCTCTACCCCTTCTCTACCATGCACTCGTTTGCAATGCTGGAGTACCTTGAGGGCAATCGACCGCCTGTCCTCTCTATAAAAACTCACGCGTGGCTCTCGCCTCACCTCCTTATCTCACTCCCAGGAGTTGATGCCGATGCGCTTCACGAACACCTTCTGGGGCGTATCGACGAGGGCGAGCACAAGCACACACTCCCTGATTTGGTGGCGGCTTGGCTCGGATTCTGATAGAGTCGGTGAGTATTTCTTTGCCCTCGTCGTTCAATGGATCAGGACGGATCCTTGCGGAGGATCTGATGCGGGTTCGATTCCTGCCGAGGGCACCAGATTTCTGCACTAACTATTTACGCTCAGGGTTGTTGTTATCCACAATATTGAACATAGATAGGTATCTCCATTGTACAATGAACTATATAATGAATCTATGTCCGGTGTTCGTTATCCTATAGAAATAAAGAGAGCTGTGCTAAAACTTGGAGCAAAAGGTGTGGTGCCGTATGCACAAATACAAAAACGCTTCCCCATTCCTAAAAGCACCCTTTCTGTTTGGTTCAAGCAAGCAGGAAAAAAACCCGACCGATCTCGGCAACTAGCTCATCTGGCTTCCGCTCGCAAGATTGCGGTAGCCGTCTTGCAAAAAAAACGTCTCCTCCGTATTGATGATGCCACGACCGCCGCCCGCCAACTCGCACAAGCCCTGCCTATTGGCAATGAGTCCGTCGGCAAATCTTTATTGGCGATGTTGTACTGGGGTGAGGGCGGCAAAACAGAAGGGAATATGAAATTTACTAATACGGATCCGGTGCTGGTTTCGCTATTCCTCTCACTCCTGCGAAAACACTACTCATTAGATGAGAGGCGCTTGCGAGTTGCCCTTTTAGTACATTATTACCACGATCAAAAAGGAACGATCTCCTTCTGGTCTCGAAAACTTAAAATTTCTCCTTCGCAGTTCTGGAAGGTGTACCTGAAACCGCGCAGTGGCCGAAAGAAATATCGAAAAAACTTCTACGGGATCTGCAATGTACATTATTCTTCAACCGCCATACAGCGCGAACTAATCATCCTGGGAAAAGAAATTGCAACTAGAGCAGGCGTAAAAAATTAGTGCTACCTTGTCTTGGTGTTGCTCCCATAGCTCAACGGATCGAGCGTGGGCCTCCGAAGCCCGAGATCGAGGTTCGACTCCTCGTGGGAGCACAGGCGAAGCTGATACAGGTTCGATTCTGGCCGAGAGGACAAATTTGAACAGTGCGCAAAATTTGTCGGCCGGAGGCGCATGGGTGCCGAGGCGGGCGACCAAAATCTCTTGAGCGTAGCGATTAGAGATTTGAAGTACTCCTGTGGTAGTCGCGCAAAATCGTAGTAACGATTTATGTGTGACCACTAGGATTAGTGTGCGGTGCGAGCAAGTGCCTTAGCAAGACGAGACTTCTTGCGACTTGCCGCATTTTTAGAGATGACGTTTGTCTTTGCGGCCTTGTCGATTGCCTTAAATGCGGTTGAGAGAGATGCGGCATCTTTGGTAGCACGTGCCGCTTTGACCGCGTCATGGAGCGCGCGACTGCGGCGCAGGTTAAACACGCGCCGACGAAGCGAGACGCGGTGAGCCTTCTTTGCTGATTTAGTAATTGCCATGTCGCCCCACACTACTACCCCAGCGAATGAATCGCAAGTGGGCCTGCACTTGCGTGAGTGAGCGCAGGGGAGAAAGCCTACTTACGACACTCACCCCCCTTCACGCAAGCCACCCGCAATCCACATCACTAGCTTCTGCAAATGAAACGCGTTCCCATGCCCGAGCAACCCGCGATATGAGGTGAGGGCTTCAGGCTTTAGTTCACCCCGCAGTGCTCGGAACATCCTCTTCTTCGTTGCCGTTCGCAGTACCCGATGATCGGTGAAATTCACCCACCCCAAGAAGTCAATACCCGATGCGAGGGTTTTGAGAAAGAGCTTCTTGGGATGCAGTTCTAGCTTCAACTCCTCTCGCAAGAACAGTTCCATATATGGAACTGTGTGTATGAGATAGTTTTTGTCGGGAGAGAGGAGGACAAAATCATCTGCGTAGCGTATGTAGTGTTTAACTTTGAATGTGTGCTTAATAAACTGATCGAACTCGTTCATGTAAATGTTCACGAGGAGCTGGGAGGTTAGGTTGCCAAGCGGGAGGCCTTTGCCCAGGGTACCAGAGCTGAAACTCTGGATAATGCCCGTGACGAGCGCGAGAGTGCGCTCGTCACGGAGATGTCGGGCGAGTATCGCAAGCAGTACCGGATGATCAATCGAAGCAAAGAACTTGCGTATGTCGCACTTCAAGACCCAGCAAGTACGGGTGTTGTTGTGTGAGACTTTGTACGCAAAAGCCCTGAAGCGACTCATCGCTTTGTGTGTCCCCTTCTCTTCTCTGCATGAGTATGAGTCGGCAATGAAGTGCTTGTCGAAGTGGGGGTAGAACACTCGATATATTGCATGGTGCACTAAGCGGTCGCGGACAGAGGCTTTATGTATGTCACGGGGTTTCGGGTCGCTTATTTTGAAATGGTGGTAGCTGCCGTGCTGATAGGTGCCTGTTGCGAGCTCGTGGTGAAGTGTCAGAACGTGGTACATTAGGTGCCGCTCGAACCCTTGCACGTCAGCTCGCTTCTTCTTTCCTTTCACAAACTCCCTCCACGCCTCTAATAGATTTTCGACTGAAATGATATGCTCATACTTAAGAGACCATGAGTAACCCCCCCCCCGATCGATTTTGCCGGTTGTCGAGCGCGCAAAAAGCGCCTATCGACTCTGGCTCCCGACAAAACGGGACATGCCACGTGAGGAGCGTTTTGGGATTGGTGAGAAGATAGATGGCTTATTTCTTGAGACGCTTGATGGTTTACGGATCGCAACATTCACCAATCTTGAGCGCAAACTTGCCGCTTTGCAAATAGTCTCGCTCAAAATAGACGGTCTTAAATTCTTTTTGCAGTTAGCGTGGGAGACAAAATTAGTATCCCGTAACCATTACGCCACACTCGGTGAAGCAGTTGAGGAGGTGGGGAGAATGGTGGGTGGATGGAAAAAAGGTCTACATACAAAAACTCCCGCACGATAAGTGCGGGAGAATAGTGGGAGTTGCGAGAGAACGCACGATTGTCGGCATTCCAGTGATTGTCGTCCTTCTTCCAGACATTGATGTTCCACTTCTGGTTGTCGGAGTTCCAGTTCACGTTGACCGCGAACCCAGCGACTCGTTATGTATGCGAAGCCATCCGTGCCACTACCCCTTGATCCGTCAGCTGGCGGCCTCTTGGAGCTGTATCGTATTTGGGACATAAAAGTCCGCCAGCTTTACATACCAACTACCAATATTTTTTAGAAACAGTAGTCGCATGCTCCTTCTAACCGTGGTCTGAAGAACTCTGGCGGCTACCATTTCAAAACCTCCGCGTCGAAACCTGTAGTCGCGACGTCATTAGAGATTTCATCTTCAGTATACAAAAAATCCCCGAGCCCAAGATACGAAGTGCAAGGCACTAAGTATAGAGGGCACGGAGATTTCAAAGGCACAAGAGCTAATTGCGAGAGAACGCACGAGAGTCGGCACGCCAGTGATAGGCGTCCTCCCGCCAGACATCGACGTTCCACTCCTGGAAGTCGGAGTTCCAGCGCACGCGGACCGCGAACCCAGCGACATAAAAGATGTTCCAGGAGCCATTGTTCAAGAGGTCGCCAGCCTGTCCTTCAGGCTGTGCGAGAATCAGTTGAGCGATTCGAGCGCAAAGTTCGGAGATTTCGAACTCATGGTTTGCTGGGAGTTCGGCTCGGATCTCACGATCATGTGCCCTTTCGACAAGGTCGAAGTATGTGCCGGGGGCGGCATCCAATCTTTCGATCGACTGCGCTTTCGCGAGAATCAGGCGACGAAAGTCGTCTGAGACCCAAAGGCCCCGGCATGTTTGACAGAAGGCGTTCGGATCGAAGCGATTGGTGAGCGGCGGGTAAGCAAACGAGGTGCTCGTTTGCTTTAAGACCGTCTTCACTTTTTTCGATTTTTGCCGTTCGACCTTCACAAAGGGCTCCGCAAACTCATTGTCGTGGATACGCTGAAGCGCAACCATAACATCTTCGTACCGAAGCGATTTGCCAAGCCGGTCGGCGATTGCTGCGGTTCTGCGGTAATATACGCCAAGCTGATCGTCAGTAACACTCGAACTGATGTTGAGCGTCATAGCAACCTCCTCAAAGAGCTATCCTGAGATGCCCGAAAATCGGGGTTCAGTAGCTACATATAGTATACACCCTATGGCTTGATTTGTCAAGCCCCTCATCAAACGGTATGATGCGGGCATGATCCGCCAGATTAGGGGAAAAGTGCTCTCGCTCGAGCTTAGCGGCGCGGTAGTAGAGGTCGCCGGCTTTGGGGTGCGTGTCTCTACCCCAAATGGCGACAAGCTCTCTCTCGGCAGTGAAGCGACATTGCACACCCATCTTGCGGTCAAACAAGATGGTATGGAGCTCTATGGCTTTACCGACCCGGTCGACCGAGACTTCTTTGAGCTTCTCCTTTCAGTCTCTGGGGTAGGCCCTAAAACAGCTGTCTCGATATTGCGCCGCTCACCCCGCGAGAACCTCGCGAGCGCTATTGCAAGGCGCGACCTGACCTACCTCACGCGCGTCGCAGGCCTTGGTAAAAAATCTGCAGAGAAGATGATGGTCGAGCTTTCAGAAAAACTCGCCCACAAAAAAGAGGCTGGTGACGGTGACGATACTGAAGTCTTTGATACGCTGATAGCTCTTGGCTATACCGAGCGCGAAGCGCGCAAAGCACTTGTTGACGTGCCTGAGACTGTCACCGGCAAAGAGGCGCGGCTCCGCGCCGCGCTCGGCAAACGATAGTTATGAGACTACGCCGCACACTACTACTCCCCTATCACTACCTCTGGGCCCTGGGCTCTATGCTCGGGTATGGCCGCCCCGCAAAAAAACTCTTTGTGATAGGAGTTACCGGCACCAAGGGCAAATCATCAGTTGCTGAGATGCTGTACACCATACTCACAGCAAGCGGGCACAAAACCGCACTTGCGGGGACGATACGTTTCGCGATCGCGGCCGATAGCCGCGCCAACTATTACAAAATGACACTCCCCGGTCGTGGCTTTGTACAAAAATTTCTCGCTGAGGCCGTAGCCGCAGGGTGTACTCACGCAGTAATTGAGCTGACCTCTGAAGCCGCTCTCCAGTATCGGCATCTATTTCTAGACCTCGATGCGCTTATTTTTACCAATCTCCACAAAGAGCACGTTGAGTCGCATGGGTCATTTGAAAAATACTTCGCCGCCAAGATGAAAATCGGTGAGGAGCTTGCCCTCTCGCCTAAGCGACCGCGTGCAATTATCGCCAACGCTGATGACGCTCGTGGGAAAAGTTTTCTTGCCCTCCCTGTTGAGCGCTCACTGCCTTTTGCTAGTCACGAGCTCTCGGGGTTGCAGAGTGCTGAGCACGGCTCTACCTGGCGCTATGGCGAAATCGATTTTTCTCTCCCGCTTGTTGGTGCATTTAACGCGATGAACGCGCTCGCGGCCGTTAAGGCGGCAGAGTTTGCGGGGGTACCTCCCCGCGACGCCGCGCGCACCCTCAGCACTCTCTCGCACATCCCCGGGCGCACTGAGCATATTGAGATGGGGCAGCCATTCTTGGCAGTGGTAGATTACGCTCACACTCCCGACTCTCTGAAGGCTCTCTACACAAGCTATCCCGAGCGACGCAAGATTTGCGTCCTTGGCAACACCGGCGGCGGCCGCGACACATGGAAGCGGCCCGAGATGGCAAAAATTGCTGAGCAGTACTGCGCAGAAATATATCTCACCAATGAAGACCCGTACGACGAAGACCCGCTCGCAATTATCCGTGATATGGAGCGCGGTCTCTCACAAAAAAAAGCGATGGTGATTGTTGACAGACATGAAGCAATACGTGCGGCTCTGCGTAGCGCGAGAGCAGGCGACGCCGTCCTTATCACCGGCAAGGGCACTGACCCGTACATCATGGGGCCAAAGGGCACCAAACACCCCTGGAGCGACGCTGTGATCGTACGTGAAGAGCTCGCAAAACTAGCAGGATAGGCGCCAGGCCTTAGGCTCTAGTTCACCTATTCTGCTAGTGACTAACGCCTAAAGCCTGTATTATCTTTTCATGCTGCAACATGACTCAATGTTTTTTGTTGGCGTATTCGTTTTTATCTTTATTTTGTGGATAGTGCTTGGCGGCCCCACGCGCCCGCTCTCGTTTGGTGGGCCCTTATTGCTCGCGCCCGATTCACTCGGTGGCGGTTCGTATCTCTCGCTCCCTAAGGCACCTAGTATTGGGTCGAGTTCAGTGACCCCGAGTCGCGCTTCAGGCTCAGACAGGGGGAGCTCCTCGCTCTCGTACCAAGATCAACAAGCGATCAAAGAGGCCCAGAAGGTCGCCGCTTTTGGTACTGCATCAACCTATCGAGGTATCACGAACGTCTCACACCGAGTTGTGGGTGCTGGGGCGAGTAACCCACAAAACGAATACATTGAGATACGGCTCTCAACAAAGGCAAAACAACCGGTCACTATTAGCGGGTGGCGCATCGCAAGCATGGTGAGTGGTAAGGGTAGCACTATCCCCTACGGCACTGAGGTGCCTCGCTCGGGTACGGTAAATGCTTCAGAGCCGATAGTACTTAACCCCGGCGACCGCGCCATACTCTCCTCAGGCCGCTCCCCCATTGGCGCATCCTTTCGCGAGAATGTCTGCATCGGCTATTTCGGCCAATATCAAAAGTTTTCACCCTCACTCCCTCGCTCGTGCCCAATACCAAAGACTGAGCTTGCGACCCGCTACGAGGGGAACTTGGTCAGCGACCCCCTCTGCAGCGACTACACTGAAAAGCTCTCTCGTTGTTCGATCGCCCTCTCACCACCACCAACTCTTTCAAGCGCGTGCCAAGCCTTTCTCATTAATTACCTAAACTACAATGGGTGCCTCAACACGCACCAACATGACTACAGCTTCAAAGGCACCACGTGGCGTGTCTACCTAGGGCGCGACTCAAACATGTGGCGGAGCGACCGCGAGACTATTAAGGTCTCCGACCGCGATGGCAACACTATCGACCTATTCTCGTATTAACTTCACCGGCTCGCGCTCCCTACACTGGTGCGCCCACCTGGATTCGAACCAGGGACCAACTCCTTAAAAGGGAGCTGCTCTACCAACTGAGCTATGGGCGCATCTCTCCAACCTAGACTGAAAGCGCGAACTTTTCAAGCGCTAGCGCAAGATTGACGCCAGAGCGGCGAGAGTTTTGGAGGAGGGCGATGAGCTCGAAAGAGAGTTTGCGAGCCTCTTCGCGAGTATACGCACGCGCGCCCTTCGCCAACATATCACGCGCCTTCCAGTGCAGGAGCCCGTGAAGCATCTCGGGGGCGTCGCCTGCGCGAAGCGCGAGCATGAGCTCAAGCCAAAGCTTTTCTCTACTACGCGCCGCAAGCGCATTGACGAGCTCAAAATTAAAACCCCTACCCTCTTTTTTTTCTTTGAGGTTATACTCGTACGCTTTTGTAGCTTTTGCTAAAAGTTTTTTTGCTCTGGCGGCAAGGAGTTTGGGTGCAATAACTACTATGGCGTTGTTTGATGCGGCAAGAACCTCAAGAGCGGCCTCTATCGGTGAGTCAACAAAAAATGGGTCATCGACAAGCGCTAGCACCCGTGACACAAAGAGCCCGCGCGACGTGGCGACCCCGCTCAAAGCGTCTGCCGTTATCTCCTCACCTGCGAGCCGCAAATACGCGAGATTTGGCTCTTTGGCCCGCGCACCCGCGACAAAAGCAAACGCTCGCTCACGCACCTTCCCCACATCAGAGCCATAAAAAAGGTAGATCACCCACCTAGCATAACAAAAGGCGCCCCGAGGGGCGCCCTTACGCTATTTGGCACGTCTGGTGCTTTCATCAGAACTACGAAAAATGATGGTACCAATAAGAGGCGTACAAACAATGCTGATCATAATCCAAAGCAAAAACCATAGATCGATTGACATTGCATACCTCCTTTCAGCCCCCACCTCCTTCAACTGTAACGCATTAAAAACAACATGAGCTACGCGCTGTGCATATCTCCCCAGTTTGGGCCCGACTTCACCACCGCGACAATGGGGACATTGTTTGCCTGATCTGCTGTAAGTGCTGACTCCATAATTTCTTTAATTTTCGCGCTTACCTGTATCACCTTTTCGTTTTTAATTTCATACACCAACTCATCGTGCACTTGAAGCAAGAGGTGGGCGCTTTCTCGCAAGCCCTCTTTGCGAAGCCACTCGTCAACCTGAACCATCGCAAGCTTAATAATATCGCTTTGAGTGCCTTGTATGGGCGCATTGATAGCCATGCGCTCTGCCTGCGCGCGCACATAGGGTAGTGGTGACTTCATCTCGGGGAATTGGCGACGGCGCCCAAACAAGGTCTCGGTGTAGCCATGCTTGCGCGCAAAACCCTTTGTGCTTTCAAGATACTCGGCGAGAGTTTTAAACGTAACAAAATAATTTTCAAGAAAGGCGTGCGCCTCTGCGGTTGAGACATCGAGTTGGGCGCGCAGGGCGTTGACGCCCATGCCGTAGAGAATGCCAAAATTAATTACCTTCGCTCTGCGACGCATCTCGCCATCAACCTGTTCTGGGGCCACGCCAAACACCATCGCGGCAACCTCGCGGTGTACGTCGCGCCCTGCACGAAAAATTGCCTCGAGCTTTTCGTCTTTTGAGAGTATGGCCGCGATGCGAAGCTCGATTTGCGAATAGTCGAGTGCTACTAACGTAAAGCCCTTGGGGGCGATGAACGCATGCCGTATCGCCCTCCCCCGCTCAGACTGAATGGGGATATTTTGCAAATTAGGGTTTTGCGAAGACATACGACCCGTGGTCGTGCCTGTTTGCAAAAATGCTGCGTGGAGGCGATGCTCAGGATCAAGTAGTGGGGGCAGGTTTTCGATATAGGTAGAAAGAAGTTTTTTTATCTCACGATACTCTAAAACATCCGCAATGATCAGGTGCTTACCGCGCAACTTCTCAAGCTCTGACTCCTTAGTAGAGCGCGCGCCCCTGGCAGTCTTTTTTTGGTGATCGGGCGTCAGACCAAGCTCGTCAAAAAGTACCACCCCGAGCTGTTGCGGCGAGGCGATATTGAACTCATGCCCCGCGACTTTGTGAATGCGTTTTTCTAATACCGAGAGCTCGGCGCTGTACCGCTTCGCAAGCTCTTGTAAAATGGTAGGGTCAACCAGCACGCCCCTCACCTGCATTGCATCAACAATAGGTATCAGCGGCTTCTCGATTTTTTCGTAGACCTCTTTCACTCGGCCGAGATCTTTTATCTGCACCTCAAGTGCGGCGTATGCCTTTGCAAACTCGCGCTCCTTGGTGAAGGCGAGAATATCTTCAAGTGAAGGGTTGGTGAACTCTGAAGAAATGAGCCAGAGCAAAACCTGCGCCTCTTTGAGGCGTGCGGGCTCAATGCTTTCAATCGGGAATAGCTCCCCTTCGTCTATGCCCTCCTCTGTTTCATCGCTTTCACTAACCAGCACTGACCGTGCGCGCTCGCGCAGCGAACGAAAGCCATACTCGCTAAACATCTCGTGCACCTTTGCCAACTCGACCCCTTCGCGCCACACGCGCTCGGGGAGCTGAAATGCTATTGGGGCATCAGTACGGATGAGTGCCAACATTTTTGAGAACTCCGCGTCTTCTTTGTGTTTTTTTAGCAGCTCAACCATTCGGGCCTTAATCCCCTTCTTTTGAAAGGCGCTCTCATCTTTCTCAAGTTTTTTGTATATAGCTTCAATAGAGCCGAAAGTGGTGATGAGCTCGGTTGCCGTCTTTTCACCCACCCCAGGTATGCCCTTAATATTGTCTGACGGGTCGCCCCGCAACCCCTTGTAGTCAGGGATAAGTTTGGGGCCAAAACCGAACCGCTCGATTACTTTTCTTTCATCATATAAAATCGTATCGTTGATCCCCTTCTTGAGGGTGTAGACGCGCACCCGCTCGTCGTCGACAAGCTGGAGCATATCCATGTCACCTGAGGCGATAATCACGTCAATACCCTTATGTACCGCCATCTCATGCGCTATGGTACCGAGCAGGTCATCGGCTTCAAAACCTTCTCGTTCAAAGGTGGGCACCCCGAACGCCTCAAATACCTTGCGCGACTCTTCAATTTGTACCGACAGCGCGTCGTCGGTTTTGGCACGCGTCGCCTTGTACCCCTCATACGCTTCATGGCGTATGGTCGGCTTACCCACGTCGTAACAAGCGGCGATGTAATCAGGCTTTAGTTCGTCGACAATTTTAAGGAGCATGGCCACGAGCCCGTACAGAGCCCCCGTCGGCTGCCCCTGGGGGCCGGTGAAATCAGGTAGGGCGTGATAGGCGCGATGAATGATTGCGAGCGTGTCGAGGAGCACCAACCGTTTATGATTTTTTGCTTTAAACATAGGCTATTTTGCGCGACCCGTCGGGTAAAGCTTCGAGCGTAATCGTTACATGAGCCTTAGGGAGTGCATTTTTCACACGTTCAGGCCATTCAAGCACGACAAGATTGCCCGAGTCTTTCATAAGCTCTTCGAAGTTAAGTGCCGAGATCTCTGCACTATCTTCAAATCGATATGCGTCAATATGTATCAGGTTTTTAAATGCGCCACCGGAGAGCGGGTAGATTTTTTCAAGCACAAACGTTGGGCTAGTGACGGTTTCGGTTACCCCAAGCGTTTGTGCCACCACCTTAACAAACACGGTCTTCCCTGCCCCAAGCTCGCCTGAAAGCGTCACCAACGTGGCGCCGGTCTCGCGCGGCACGATAGTTTTTATAAAACCTGCGGCAAATGCCGTAAACTCTTCGAGATCTTTTACTACAAGCTCCATGTATCTATTGTACTCTCCCAAAGAAAAAGCGCCCGACACACCAAGGGGTGTGCGGGCGCCCAAAGTTGCGCCTAGTTGCATGAGGTCACCGAGAGTCCGTATGGCCCTTGCCGATAGCACTGAGCGCGATAGCCTCCGAACCCGCCTACCCCCAGCCCATAACCTTGGACTCCGTTCACCGCTCCATAATATGGAGGCACTCCTCCATAGCCGCCTTGCCATTTGCTGGCAGCGGCCCAGGCCCTCTCGGTCCCAGCATCAATCGTTGCCTTCGTTGTCCCCTGCGGAACCACGCTGCCCTTCGTACCCCTTGCATCAATGGTCGCAGTAATTTCTGAGCCGGGCTGGTATTGATGTACGATGGCCACAAATTTTTCGAACTCTTGGTTACTGGTACCGGGCGTCAGCTGAGAAATGGTTGCCGACGTCGAGCATGCCGTCATATAAACGGCCGTGAACAAAACGAGACACAGTCTCAACATGTAAGGTACTCCAAAAGCTTCAGAGTATAGTCTATCATACTGTACAATATTTGTCAAGTATGGGTATGCGCGGGTATCATGGGCGGACATATGGCTGATTTTGATACTGAAAAAGAGGCACATTTGCTCGCGGCGGCGCGCGAGCGTGAAGAAGAGGACGTTGCCCAAATCCTCTCTGCAAAATATGGCGTTTCGTATACGGACCTTTCGCTCGTGCCTATAGATACCGAGGCGCTCCGGGTTATCCCTGAAGCAACTGCGCGCGAGGCCGATGCCGCGGGTTTTGAAAAGGCGGGTAACCATCTCTCTCTTGCAGTTCATGACCCAGGCAACCCTGCTCTCGGCGCTCTCCTTACAGATCTGGAGGGGCGCAACTTTAGCGTGAAGCAATTCTTGGTCTCAAAAAAAAGTATCGATAAGGCATTTTCGCGCTACCGCGACCTTTCCTATGTTTCGCAGACTAAATTAGGTTCGTTTGATATCCGAAGCGACGCCCTTGCAAAGGCAAGTGCTGAGATCTCTTCTCTTTCAGCACTTAAAACAGCTCTGCAAGAGGCGCTGTCGGGCAAGACGCTCGACCGTGTATCGCATGCGATAGAGATACTCTTTGGAGCGGCGCTTGCTTTTAAAGCCTCTGATATTCATTTTGAGCCTGAGGAGAGTGGCGTGCGGATTCGTTTTAGGCTCGACGGCCTTTTGACTGAAGTGTTTGTCTTCGACCGTGAGGCCTATAAACCAATTGCCTCGCGTATCAAACTCCTTGCTGGAGTGAAGCTTAATATCACCAACCGCGCGCAAGACGGCCGCTTCGCTATTACCACCAATACGGGAGAGGTTGAGATACGTGCCTCCTTTATCCCCGACCCTTTTGGCGAGTCTGTGGTGCTGCGCGTGCTTGACCCACAATCGATAGAGATCTCTATCGACAAGCTCGGCTTCGAGCCAAAACTCCTCACACGCATTAAAAAAGAGATACGTCGCTCCAATGGCATGCTTCTGACTACCGGCCCCACAGGCTCGGGTAAGACCACGTCACTCTACTCGTTTCTTCGTGACATACACACACCTGAAATTAAAATAATCACCATTGAAGACCCTATAGAGTATCGGCTCCCGGGTATTGTACAGACGCAAGCTGATGCAAAAAATTATACCTTTGCGTCAGGGCTCCGCTCTATTGTGCGGCAAGACCCCGATGTCATTATGGTAGGCGAAATACGCGACGGCGAGACGGCAAACATTGCCATTGAGGCGGCTCTCACTGGCCACTTTGTCTTTTCAACCTTGCACACAAACAATGCCGCAGGGACATTCCCCCGTCTGATTGATCTTGGTGCTGATGCTAAATCATTTGGGTCTGCCATATCGGTATCAATGGCGCAACGCCTGTGCCGCCGCCTAGACCCAGAGCGTAAAAAAGAGCGAGAGACAACTGCTGAAGAAAAACGCATGATCGAAAAGCTTTTCAAAAACGTTGGTGACACAACACTTGTCCCAGAAAACACTGAGACCGTATGGGACCCTGTGCCAGAAGCTGAACATACGGGGTATGTCGGGCGTATGGGCATTCATGAAGCGATTTTTATGGACGACGAGCTTGCCGCGCTTCTACGCAATGCCCCCGCTGAAAACGAGATTGCAAAAAGTGTAGTGCGCCAAGGCTTCCTCACCATGGCGCAAGACGGCGTCAAGAAAGCGCTTGCAGGCCTTACCTCACTCGATGAAATTGCCCGCGCTATAGACCTGCCCTATGAGTAGCACCCTCCTCTTTTTTGCCCCATCGCTTGGTATCTCGGCGGTGGCTCTCGGGGCCGTATTTTTTCTCGGTGGTATTGAGGCGCTTTTTATTGCGCTCCTCCTTTCAATACTTGAGGTGACCTTGTCGTTTGATAACGCTGTAGTAAACGCACGCGTGCTCACTCGTATGACCGCCGTGTGGCAAAGACGCTTTCTCACCTGGGGCATCCTCATTGCAGTGTTTGGGACCCGTATCCTCTTCCCTATCCTTATAGTCAGCGCGACGGTACTTACGTCGCCATTCATTATCGCGCAACTCGCGTTCTTCGAACCTCTCACCTACGCGCACCTTCTCGAAGATGCCCGCTACGCGATCGACTCTTTTGGCGCTGCATTTCTCCTCATGGTGGCTCTCAAATATTTTATGGACGCTTCAAAAGAGCGTCACTGGTTACGAGTTATAGAGCGCACCCTTTCGCGTTGGGGGCGCATTGAGTCAGTTGAGCTTGCAATCGCTCTCACGGCTCTGGTTGCCATCTCTTTTGCCGTACCCGAAGAGGCAATGGCAACCGTGCTTGTGGGCGGGGTTATTGGCGTGGTGCTGTTTCTCCTTTCGCAAGGGGTAGCGAGTGTGTTTAGCTTGAGCACCAGTCAAACTGCCTCAACCGGGCTTGCGCTCTTTGTATATCTTGAAATCCTCGACTCTGCGTTCTCTCTCGACTCAGTGATTGGTGCATTCGCGCTCTCAAGCTCAATACCGGTGATTGCCGCAGGTCTTGGTATCGGCGCGTTTTTTGTGCGATCGCTCACTATCTTTTTTGTACGGCATCGCACCCTTGAAAGCTTGGTCTACCTCGAGCATGGCGCGCACTGGGCGATTTTAGGCCTCGCAACCTCAATGCTCGCCTCCCTACTCTTTGAAATCCCTGAACTAATCACGGGCGGTATTGGCCTCGCCTTCTTAGTTGCGGCGTACTACTCCTCAATCATCTTCAACGGCAAACAGCGCGCATAAAAGAAATCACGACCACAATCCTCCAGGCGCCGAAAATGCGCTTGAGGGAAGAACCAGCACCTCCGCAACGAGGCGGAAACCAGAAAAACCTTAGGGCAGACCCGGAAGCCGTCAAGCCTTGCCTAGAGGAGTGTGGGCACGATTACTACTAACTGCTATAATGCTAGCACACGACTCACTTTTATGTCAAGCCTTCATTTGAGCGCCGGGCCAATACCACCCCAAGGAGCACGACCCACTGAAGGGACGCCTCCCTCGCTTGAAACATCGCTTGATGCGGCACTACGCCCCTCAAAATGGGACGAGTACGTGGGACAAACGCAAATAAAAGCTAATGTGCGCATCGTACTCGATGCGGCGAAGAAGCGCGGAGCGATGCCTGAACACTTTCTGTTTTATGGCCCGCCAGGAGTCGGCAAAACCACGCTTGCGCACCTTATCGCTCACCAACTTGAAGCACCTCTCAAAACAACGTCGGGGGTTGCCGTAGAGCGTTCGGGCGATTTGGCCGCAATTTTAACCAACCTCGAGCCAAACACTGTCTTATTTATCGACGAGATACACCAGCTCCCCCGCAAAGTTGAAGAGCTCCTCTACCCCGCTCTCGAGAGCGGCACGCTTGACCTCATTCTTGGCAAAGGCCCTTCGGCACGCACGGTTGAGCTCTCGCTTCCGCCCTTCACACTCGTTGGCGCTACCACGCGCGTTGCAGACCTTTCTGCCCCCCTGCGCTCACGCTTTGGTGGTGGTGTGTACCAGCTCGATTTTTATAGTGAGAGTGATTTGAGAGATATTATCGCTCGTTCAGCACGCGTGCTTGGTCTCACTGCCCCACAAGAGGTGGTCGATAGGGTGGCGGCCAGGAGCCGCGCAACCCCGCGTGTCGCAAACGCACTCTTAAAGCGTATCCGTGATTTTTCTGAAGTGCATGAGCGCGCACTCTCGGCCAAAGTCTGCGATGAAGCTTGTGAAATGCTTGGTATCGATACACTTGGCCTCACTAAAGATGATCGCCGTTACCTTGAGACGCTCAACAAAAGTTTTCGCGGTGGCCCCGCAGGTATTAATGCCCTTGCGGCCGCTATACATGAAGATGTGGACACCATGGAGCATGTCTACGAACCCTATTTGCTACGCCTCGGCTTTATCGAGCGCTCCCCCCGCGGCCGCATCATCACTGCAAAAGGTCGGGGTTATTTGCATGGCGAAACAAATTTGTTTTAAATAGTGCTATGGCTGGGCACAGCAAATGGGCGCAGATAAAACGAGGTAAGGCGGTGACGGATGCGGCGAAAAGCCGCGTATTCTCGCGTTTTGCACGCCTTATTACCCTTGAGTCAAAAAAGGCGGGAGGGAGCGTATGCGCACCCGGGCTCGCAACGGCAATCACTCGAGCCAAAGCAGTAAATATGCCGAAAGAAAATATCGAGCGTGCCGTTGCAAAAGGCATTTCAAAAGACGCTGGTGAATTAGAGCAGGTGGTGTACGAGTGTTACGGCCCAGGAGGGGTCGCGATAGTAATTGACGCCTTGACCGACAAGCGAAATCGCACCACCCAAGAGATGAAGCTCCTTCTCACCCAAAACGAACTCGAGCTTGCCTCCCCTGGCGCGGCACTGTGGGCATTTACCAGATCGCCTGATGGGTCATACACCCCTAATGAACCCTTAATGGACATAGCAGGTGACGACGAAACAAAACTCGGCGCTCTCCTCTCTCTGTTTGATGAGCACGACGACGTGCAAACGGTTTATACCAACGCCCGCGGCTATGAGAGTACTAGGGATTGACCCAGGATTTGATAGGCTTGGACTCGCGATAATTGAGGGCAACCCCTCAAGGCCTGTGCATGTGTGGAGTGCGTGTGTCGAGCCTGAAGAGGGCGAGCCTCACGAGCGGCTCGCCGCGGTTATTGAAGCGGTGACGCGGGCAATTAAGACACACCAACCTGATGTGCTTGCTATAGAGACACTCTTTTTTAGTACCAATCGCAAAACAGCTCTTGGCGTGGCACAAGCACGTGGTGCAATTCTTGCAACGGCAGGCGGTGCAAACCTCAGAGTGGCTGAATTTTCGCCCCAGCAGGTAAAACTTGCCGTGACCGGCTATGGTGCCTCTGATAAAACGGCCGTGGCACGTATGATCCCGAAGTTACTTACGCTACCTCTCAAAAAACGTAAAGATGATGAGTTTGACGCCATTGCAATTGCGATCGCGGGACTTTCTTCACACCGAGGGGTTGCATAAATAATATATTTTGCTCAAATAGAGCCACCCTTTAGTGGGTTAACTTTTTGCACTGCATATGCACGATGACGATCATCAGTCGATCGAAGATAAGATGGATGAGATAGAAGAGGAGGAGAATGGAGACACCGAGGACGAGGCCGACGAAGAAGACGCGGCAATGTAAGCCCTCGGGGCACGGCCGCCCCGCAAGGGGCGGCCGTGTTTGTGCTAGGATCTCTACACATGCAAAAGCGTCGCCCGATACGGGTCGTAGTATATGCCATTTTTGGCATTTCATTTTTTATCGCAAGCACCTTGGTGCTTTGGGTGGCGCTTACCCCCACTCCAGACATTAGTGCCTTTGGTGCGCGCGAAGTAGCGCAATCTACCAAGATGTATGACCGAACTGGTCAGGTCTTGCTCTACGACTACAACCGCGACTTGCGCCGCGCCACCGTACCACTCTCAGGTGTTTCTCCCTACGCACGCAATGCAATGATTGCAATTGAGGACAGCAACTTTTATACCCATGGTGGGGTGCGCCTTACCTCTATCCTCCGCGCCATGCTTGCTGACATTTTTGGCTCGGGCCCTACTCAAGGTGGCTCCACCATTACCCAGCAGGTAGTCAAAAACACTCTTCTTACTCCAGAAAAAAGTATCCTCCGCAAAGCGCATGAGTGGATCCTCGCAATTAAAATGGAGCAACAGTATTCGAAAGACCAAATATTAGAGACCTACCTTAACGATATCCCCTATGGAGGGACACTGTATGGCATTGAGGCCGCGAGCGAAGCTTTTTTTGGCACCCGCGCCAAAGACCTTACCCTCCCCCAGGCGGCCTACCTCGCGGCACTGGTGCAGGCTCCTTCATATTTCTCACCCTATGGCTCTCATGTTGACGAGCTTACCTCTCGCAAAAACACCGTACTCGACCGGATGCACAAACTTGGTTTTATTAGCTCTACCGAGTTCGAGACTGCGGTAAAGGCAAAAGTCACCTTCGCACCGCCCCGCAGTGGGGGCATTATCGCCCCACACTTCGTGTTCTATATTCTCGACCATCTTCGCACCAAGTATGGAGAGACGGCGCTACGCTCAGGACTTCGGGTGACTACTACCCTCGATGCCGACCTTCAGACAAAGGCCGAAGCGGTAGTCGCCTCGTATGCCGAGGCAAATAAAAAGAATTTTGGCTCGAACAATCAAGCACTCCTCGCTCTTGAACCATCTTCGGGTCAGATCTTGGCCATGGTGGGGTCAAAAGATTTTTGGAGCACCGATATTGATGGACAATTTAATGCGACCCTCGCACTGCGTCAGCCTGGCTCTACCTTTAAACCTTTCGTCTATGCCCTTGCTCTTATGAAGGGGTATACACGTAACACCGTCATCTTTGATGTGCCGACACAATTCTCGACCTCATGCGAACCCCAAGATACTAAAAAGACAGAGCCTCCTTGTTATGCACCACAAAACTACGACGAAAAATTCCGCGGCCCCATGACTTTTGAAAGCGCCCTCGCCCAGTCAATCAATATCCCTGCTATCAAAGTGCTCTATTTAGTTGGAGTTCGTAATGCGGTTGCACTTGCCGAGCTTGTAGGGATAACCTCTCTTGGCGACCCCGATCAATACGGCCTTACGCTGGTACTTGGTGGTGGCGAGGTGCGACTTATCGATCTCACCAGTGCATACGGTGTATTTGCGGCCGATGGTATGCGCAGTCGCCCAGTAGGTATTATGGAGGTTGCGAGTAGCGACGGGGTGATACACGAACGATTTGCACCAACCGCCGTACAAGTGATCCCGCAATCAGTGGCTCGAGGTATTTCGGCGATGCTTTCAAACAACCCTGCACGCGTCCCCAGTTTCTCACTTAACAACCCTCTCCACTTCCCTGGCTATGATGTAGCCGCAAAGACAGGCACGACCAACGACACACGCGACGCGTGGATTGTCGGCTACTCACCTTCAATTGCTATTGGTGCCTGGGCAGGAAACAACGACAATACTCCCATGGTTAAGTCGGTTGCAGGTTTTATTGTGGCTCCCCTCTGGCGCGACGTAATGTCCTACGCACTTACCAAGTACGAGAGGCGGTACTTTGGTGAGCCTGATCCGATTTATGACACTGTCCACCCTGTTCTGCAGGGAAATTGGCGTATACCCGACCGAAGTGGCGCTGTCCTCCCCCACGACGCCCTCTACTGGCTCGATAAAAACAACCCGAAAGGAGCCCCTCCGAGCGACCCGGCAAGCGATGCACAGTTCTCCTACTGGGAGTACGGTCTTGCGGAGTGGTTTGCAACAAACTCTAGTGTGGGGAATCCTCCCCTTATGGTGCCTGTATTCCCCACCCCAACCACTACCCCACGAACGCCCTTTATTGGTTCATAGGCATTACTAGGTACAGAAGTGTGGTATCTCCAACAGGCCGCATACTAAGCGGGCGCCCCACCCCACTTACTGAAAGCGTTACACTCTCTGCCCCCGTAAGCGAGAAAAATGTCATTAGGTAACGATGATTAAATGATATCTCTACCGCACCCCCTGAAACCTGCCCCTGTATAGATTCATCAAACTCTCCCACATCAGCATTACGAGCACTAAGTGCGAGCGTCTTCTTTTTTGGGTCAAACGAGAGCTTCACCTTTTGAAATGAGTCTGAAAAAATCATTGATCGCTTTAAAGCAAGCTCAAGATCTTTACGAAGAACCGTCGCCTCGGCGACCACTTCTTTAGGGATTATTTGCCGATAGTCAGGATATGCCGCACTCGTAAGCCGTGTGGTGAGCAGAAGACCTGGGGCGCTCACTGTGCACTGATGCTCGTCAAAACTTACAGTTACTTTCTCTTGTGGGAGCGCCTGGGCAATATCAAGAGCATTTTTTGCGGGGATAAGGAGTTTTGTGGGGATAGTTTTTTCGGTAAGCGCAACTTTTTTCTCTACGAGACGAAATGAGTCGGTTGAGACTACTGAACAAACTCCACCCTCTATAGAGAGGTACACACTAGCAAGCTCAGGCCGTACGGTAGAGGTTGAAGCACATGAAGCAACTGATGACAGAAGTTGCTGTAGGACTGCTCCTGTGAGCGAAAAAGTACCCTTAGACTGCTCGGGAACTGGCAAAATGGGGAAATCCTCATATGGCATGGTTTTGATCGAGCTTCGGGCCATCCCACTCTTTACAAGCACTGTGTCGCCGCTCTGCTCAAGTGTGATCACTCCCTCCCCTACCTGCACCGATGCAAGTTGCTCTAGGATGCGTGCAGGTATAGCTACAACACCCTCTCCGGTGTGAGAACCGGCAACAAGCCTATCAATACCTGTCTCTAAGTTGGTGCCGCGAAATTTGATACCCTCACTACTAACAACTACAAGAATGTTTCCTAGTACTGGCAAGGACGCTGACCCTTTATCCACAAATCTCCCTACAATTTGTACTCCCTGTATAAAATCCTTTTTTTCTATAGAAAGAATCATATGACTATTATTAGGCCTGTGGGTAGTGGGGACAAGTCATCTGAGCGCTAAAAATATAGCCAAAAAAGCAAACTGAATTTTTAGAAGCTGTTGAAAACTCGGTGCTATTTTTCATACAAGAAGCGTTCGGATATCTTGGATGTCTTTTGCCAGGTTGTTATCCTCACCTACTTCACGCTTTATCTTCTCACAGGAGTGGATAACTGTTGTGTGATCTCTCCCGCCCAGTTTAGACCCAATTGTTGGGTAAGAAACACTAAAATCCTCACGCAAGAGATACATTATTACCTGTCGTGGGCGCACCACCTCCCTGCGTCTCGTCTTTTCATAAATACTCTCTTCATCGATCCCATAGAACTCAGCAACTTTTGAAACCACATGCTTTACCGAGACAGTCTTTTGAGGTCGTGTAAACGAGCGTAGAGACTGGCGCACCTCGGCAATATCAGGGGGGCTACCCTTTACTTGCGCATGGCACACTATTGAGTTCACCATGCCTTCAAGCTCGCGTATAGACCCTGTTGCGGTGATTGCGAGATACTCGGCAACCTCCTCACTTAAGGTTATCCCGTGTAAAGACGCCTTTCGCTTAGCAATAGCCATACGTGACTCAACGTCAGGCTCTCCTATGTCTACGGTCATACCGCTCGCTAGGCGCCCACGCAGGCGCTCAGCAATGTCGGGGATAGCGGTCGGGGGTCGGTCTGAAGAAAAGATAATCTGTTTATTATTGTCGTGAAGCACATTGAAAAGGTGAAAGAGCTCCTCCTCAGTTTTTTCCTTCTTAGAGAGAAACTGCACGTCGTCCATAATAAGCAGGTCATACTGGCGGTACCTCTCTTTAAAGCGGTTTGCAGTGCCCGCACCAACCGCATCAGTGTATTCGATAACAAAACGCTCTGAAGTGAGATAGAAGGCCTTACGTGTGGGGTAGGTTTTCTTAAACTGGTTCCCTATCGCTTGGATAAGGTGTGTTTTACCCCTACCAGTCTCTCCATAGATAAAGAGCGGGTTGTAGGTAATGCCGGGTCGCGTAATCGCGGCCTGTGCGGCGGCATATGCAAGCTCGTTAAATGAACCAATAACAAAAGAGTCGAAGGTATACCTCGGGTTCAAGTTATCGGTCTTGTCTATATAAAACTCATTAAGGGGGAGCTCAATAGTAGGTCGCGCACCTTTATCAATGCGCGGCGGCTTGCGCCTATCATCTTTAACAATCAGGTACTCAATATTTCGGTATTCGTAAGAGATGCCCCGGATAACTTTAAGGAGTAAAAGATGGAACTTCTTAAGATACATGTCGCGAAAGAACTGGCTAGGGACCCCTACGTACACCACCCCCTCTTCTACTTTAATAAGGTGGCTGTCGCGAAACCAGGTATTAAAATTTGCCGCCGAAACCGAGAGCTCTGTTTGAGAGAGTACGTGCTCCCAGAGCTCTTTAGGGTTAGTCCGGTCCATAAGTCCCGTTATTGTATAAGTGTGGGGTGTGGAGCGCAAAGAGACGCGTTTCCTTGCTCGTTTTGCCAACACTTGTTAATATCATGTGCATAACTAACCCCTTCGCCTTATTGACTTTTTATGCCTTTTAGAACCTATCAACCAAAGAGACGTAAGCGCGCACGCACCCACGGCTTTCGTGCTCGCGGCCGCACCCCTCAAGGTCGCGCTATTGTACGTACGCGCCGCCGTACGGGTCGTGCTCGCCTTGCGGTGTAAATGTTCTCTCGCCGTGCTCGTTTGACACGAGACTCCTTCTCAAACCTGAAAGAGGGGCGACGGTTGCATGCCAAGCATTTTTTAGTGGTAGTGCCGCGCCATGGGCGTGGGTATGCGGCGGTAGTCTCTAAAAAGACGGCGGCGCTCGCTACAAAGCGACACCTACTTAAGCGTCGTATTCTTGCCGCCCTTCGCACCCTCGCCCTCCCCGGCGCCCTTGTGGTTTTTGCTAAAGAAGGTGCTCCTGCCCTCTCGTATGCCGACATTCGGCAAGAGCTTGCTACACTACTCGCATGATTTCGAACCTGTTTAATACGTTCTTCTACGACCCTATCTACAATCTTCTTGTGGGGCTCACCGCGCTCCTACCGGGAGAGAGTATCGGGCTTGCGGTCATTGTACTCACTATTATCGTGCGGCTTATACTCCTCCCTTTTTCGCTTTCGGCCGCGCGTACCCAGCGAGCGATGCGCGCGCTTGAACCAAAAATCGCTGAACTAAAAGAAAAACACAAAGACAATAAAGAAGAGCACGCCTTGAAACTTCTAGAGCTGTATCGAAGCGAAAAAATCAACCCGTTTGCAAGCTTTCTCACCATCTTAATACAGCTACCAATTCTTTTTGCGCTCTATTGGGTCTTCTTTCATCCTTTTACTGAATTAGATACAGAAATTCTCTATTCGTTCACTCCCGTGCCTCTCTCAAGCAACGACATGCTCTTTGGGCTCATTGCTCTCTCTGGTAAGAGCCTTCTCCTTGCGGTGCTTGCGGGAGCAACTCAATACCTTCAGGCAATGCTTGCACTCTCTCACTCGCCAAAACCTACCGGTGAGGGCATGCAAGCTGATTTTCAGAGGGTGATGGCGCTCCAATTGCGATATGTCTTCCCTCTCCTTATTGGCACCGTTGCCTACACCACGTCGGCGGCTATCGCGCTGTACTTCGTAACCACGAACCTCATTGGCGCGCTTCAAGAGTATTACGTGCACAAAAAATTTGCTGAAAGCACTGTGCCAAAAGCTGGTTAGTTTAACGTGTACGCCCACAGCGAGGCGTCTCGCTTATTTTTAAACACCAAAACACTCTCTGCGGGGTCAAGGGTAAGCGCAGTAGCGTCTATGGGCGCCCCTACCTCTTTCACAAGATCTACAACAAGCTCTGCATAGCGGCCCGCGACATCAATGCGCCATATCCGATCAGAGAAAGAAACAGCCCCCTGGTACCAGTCGTCAGGATAGGCAAAGCCCTGGGGAGGGGCTACCGGTACGCCGCAGTATAGGGCAGTAGCGTCTTTAGACCACGCGCACTTATCAGCTAGGGTAGCGACAGGGAGGGTGATCTGTTCGCGGTTCGCGAGATTCAAAAGAGAAAGGTGCATCACACTGTCCTTGATGTGGGAGAGGAGTAACCAGGTGCCCGTAGGGCTCGGGCGGGCACTGAGGCCGGAGAGGGGGCCTGCAAGACGCTCAAATTGGCCTGTTGCATTAACCAGGTAAGTATAGCCAGCAAGGGTCGCACTTGCCTTGGTGGTCACCAGATACTGGCTGGTACCCAAAAAGCTCGTGTAGATAGAGGAGAGCGGGGTGGTAAAGACTCGTTTGCTCTGGCTGCCATCTACTCGGGCTGTGGTGCCAATAGAACCATTGTCGCCGCTTGAGAGTGTGAGTATAGAAGTAGCGTTTGTTTCGATGCTAGCGAGATCTTGTGCCAAGAAGAACCCCCCACTACCGTCGGCGGGGAGGGCATATGTGTGTACGGTCTCTGCCGTATCGCCTGAGAGGTAGCGAATATAGGCACGAGAGCCGTCAGGGCGCCACACGGCCTCTTGTATGCCCGGGACCGTTCGGTTAGAGGTTCGCGTCACCACATCAGTCTCCATGAGGTATTGAAATACATTGCCGCTTGCCCGCTCAATAAAGGCAATAGCTACGCCAGGAGCGCTTGAGGTCGCTTGATACGCTACGGCGCCCGTTGCCACAGGCCCGTCAGATATCTTGCGGAGCTTCGCGGGGGCACCGCTCTCGCTATCTGTAGGTATAGGTAGAGGCGTAGTAACGTCAACAACTACATCGTCGGGGGTGGTTGTTGCTGGAGGAGTGTCGTCACCAAAAGGGAGGAGATCGCCAGCATTTTCGGGGGCTTCATCTAGCAGGGCTTCAAGCGGGTTACCGACAAAATACAAATATGCCGCTCCCCCTCCCCCGAGGAGTACCGCCAGTATCGCTACGATAAGCAAAAAGCGTTGCATAGACTTATCCAGGTCGACATGCCAAATACTCGCTGTAACAAACAACCCCGCTGGCACGAGTCGAATCAACGACAATTTCAGCATCTGATGGGCAACCATTGAATTTATTTTTAACTCCAGCAAGCGGATCATTTATATACGACCTCACAAATGTCCAGCCAGCCGTAGTAGTTTCAGCGACCATACTGCCTCCGTCTTGTGTACAACTGCTCGCGAAAGATTGTTGTTTTGAAGCATCACGGGGGATCACTTGTCCGTTGATGTCGACATAAGGGACACCCACGCCGTAGGCACCCAAAAGATGGGTATACGCATAATGAATGACGTATTCAGTTTTGCCGCAGTGAACCGTCACATTAGTGTCGAGGCATTGCCCATTTTGGTTTTTTGATCGGCAAGTACTCGCGACAGGGCTAAGTCCATTTTTACAACTATAGCTACCAGCCGCACTTTGTGAAGCGCACGAGGCAATCTCAAAAAATGGGCCGCTACTACCAGTGGTGCAACCAGAGGGCGGAGCTGGTGGTGGTGCAATCATATTTCTACCGCCTCCGCCAAGCAAGCCCTTTGCGCCTGGGGTGAGGCCAAGCGGCTGCCACACAATGTCGAGATTTAATATGCTCGGGTTGATGAGTGAAAAGACAAAGACGGGCAAGAGCACCAGCACAAGGCCAAGGAGCGCCTGCTTGATGCGCTCCTTGCCGTCACTTTTCTTGCTCACGCTATCATTAGTTGCTATCTGAAAGCCGCCAATCATTATCTCAACAACCGCAATTATTGCCGCAAGGCCGATTAAGATACGGTACAAACTGTTAAAAAAGTCTGCGAGATCTGCCGATTCTCGCACCGCGGCTGAGTCGGTCAGGCCTGGGATAGGCGCAAGGGGCACAAACTCACTGGGCGGCGTGGCTTGTGCTAGTACAAAACCAGGCACAAAAACCAGGGCGCACAGTGCTAGTAAGAAAAGTTTTTTCATATGCCAAAAAGACTAGAAGATCTGCCAAACGAGAGGGGCAGCGTCGCCGCGGCACTTTCTGCCCCCGAGCTTGCGGTTACGGAGAGTGTAGCAGACCCCTGCCCCGCACCCTCAGGCCGCACCGTGATAAAAGGGCCGCTTTGGACAGCGTTCCCGTCTAAGAACCAGCTGATGTTCGGTACTCGTGCTTTGGGGAATGAGAACGCACTTGCCGTAAACGTGCTTTCAGTATTAAGGATAGTTTGGGTGCCATGGAGCGCCGTATCAAAGACTATGCCTTGCAAGGGGTCGTTTCGATATATCCGCACTAGGGGTGCCTGGGCGGAGAGTGAGACCGATCTGCCCCCGCTTAGCGAGCCACCTTGGCTCTGTATCAATACCTGCACCTCTTTACTGCGATAGGGCAAAGGGCTTGAGACCACGATCGAGCTTCGCCCTATCCCCGAAGCATCGCGCATAGTGGCGCCATCAACGCTCCATGTATAGACAAGTGTTGCAGGGTCGATACGGGAGGTAGGGGCTGAACGAAAATCAGCAACGGCAACCAGGCGAACACTGCCTGAGTATGGCACTAGCGGTTTGCCAGGGTAAAGACGAGGGGCGGTAGAGAGCGGCTCGGCAACGAGCGACACACTGCCCGGCCGGAGAGAAAGTGTCTTAGTATACTTCGTGCCGTTAGAGCTGAGCGTGGCAGATATAGTCGTCAAGTGCCCGACGGGCGCAAGCGTTATGGGCGTTGCTTGTGCCGCACCCGAATAGACACGAGTACCGTTGACGCTCACCGAGAGAGTGCTGTTTGCAAGGTTTATACCTGAGGTTTGGGGGACAAGGGCTGCGGTGCTTCCTGGTTGGGGGTACTGCGTAGAGAGCGAAATTGAAAACGGCTCTGCGCCCCCCGTCCCCAATTGTGCAAACGCGAAACCGGGGAGAAGGAGCACAGCTAGTGCGATACTGCGAAGCGACATTGTGTACAGTATATATCGTCTCCCCTACCTCAGGCAGCCATTTGAGCCTCCCTGGGGGTTTCGTTATCGTTTGCTACCTGCGCTTGCTGGAGTGCCATGTACTCATGGGCCTCTTGGGCGCGCTGCGCATCGCGCTGTTTTTGCATTGTGGCCTCCCACTGTTTGTGCGCCTCGCGATCATGTTTGCGGGCGCTCGCTACGATACCTACGGTTGCGAATGTTTGGGGGAAGAACATGTTAATAAATGGCACCATACTGAGGAGCCACCCGAGCGAGAGCCACAAAAAGCCCGCACCCCCACGCTCCCATGGAGAGAGCCTGCAGACCACCCAAAACCAGAAAGTCATGAAAAGGCCACCCATAAAACCAAAGATCACTGCCATCAAGAGCCCGAAACCTTGGACCGCAGCTGCCACAGCGGGGAGAGCGATTTCTGCTCCGGCCAAACC
>CAZWKU010000008.1:0-26668 GCA_964634595.1 uncultured Candidatus Saccharibacteria bacterium
GGCCTTGGCGAGACGTTTACAAGCAACGGTGTCTCGGTAACGCCGCTCGAGCTTATTGAGGATAGTCGATGCCCCGTTGACGTGGAGTGTTTTTGGGCGGGTCAACTACGCGTCAAGGCAAGAATAGAGAGTGGACTCGGTATTAGCGAGGCGGAGTTCTCTATTGGTTCGCGCATAACCACCGAGGCTGAAGAGGTGGTGCTCACCAGTGTGTTACCTGCAACGAGGCACTCGACGGTTACGATTGCTCACGCAGACTACCGTTTTGTTTTTTCAGTAACAAAGCGAGATACAGATATCGAGCTCTACTAAACTCCAATACATTTTATCTAGGGCATCGAATTGGAGTAAAAGCAAAAGCGCCCCGTGAGGGGCGCTTTTGCTTTGCCGCTTTATTTAGGCGCGGCTCACCTTAATGGCGTTCGGGCCCTTAGGGCTGTCGCCGATTTCAAAGGTGACCTTGTCGCCCTCCTTAAGCTCTTCGAACGTAACGCCGACGAGCTCTTTAGAGTGGAAAAAGAGATCTTTCTCCATACCTTCTACTTTTATAAACCCAAACCCACGATCGGTGAGACGGGCTATAGTTCCTTCTTGCATGACAATAAAGAATTTATTTGTTTGTAATTGCATCAAGACAGGAGACTGTGGATGAAGCTCGATCCCACTTCTCTGGATCAGGCTCCGGTTTGACAAGACTACACTATCATATCCCCCAAAATTTGTCAAGCGTGGGTGTGGATAAAAAAAGCGTATGGTACTATCTGACACATATGAATGAAACAACCACTGCGGGCGCCGGAGGGGCAGAAAATGACAGGTTTTTGGTGCCGGGCTCGGTCTTAGTCGCGGGGCTTTTGATTGCTGGAGCACTGGTGTGGAATAACCAAAACCCACTACCCTCTGGTACCGGACCTGCCGCAGTGGGTGCGCAACAGCTCAGTAGTCTTGAAGAGATGGACCCAATCACTAGCGACGATCATATTCGCGGTAACCCTAATGCGCCGATAAAGATCGTTGAATACTCAGATACCGAGTGTCCGTTTTGTAAGCGATTCCACACAACCCTACAGCAGGTCATGGAGAAGTATGGCGACGAGGGCAAGGTGGCATGGGTCTATCGACATTTCCCGCTCGACCAACTTCATTCAAAGGCTCGCAAAGAGGCTGAAGCAACTGAATGTGCTGCAGAGCTCGGGGGCAACGATGTCTTTTGGGCGTATCTTGATCGTTTGATGGAAATTACGCCGACCAACAATGGTCTTGATCTCGCTGAGCTCCCTAAAATTGCCGCGTACGTTGGGCTTGATGTGAATAAGTTTAACCAGTGTCTCGACAGTGGGAGACACGCGGAGAAGATTGAGAGGCACGTGAAAAATGCAGTAGCGACGGGAGGCAGGGGTACGCCCTGGAGCATTCTTGTTGGGGCAGACGGTAAAGCGGAGATACCCGGGGCGCTCCCCTTTGCAAATACTGATGCGGTAATACAGGCTGCGCTTAACTGATCGCTCTGTAGGTGTCGTAGTATAGTTAGAGTGCATGACCGACGTCTGGATATATTCGCTCCTTAGTGTCGCGGCGGTTAGTCTTATTTCGCTCATTGGCGTGTTTTCGCTTACGATACACGAAGAGCGGCTCAAGAAATTGCTCTTCTACCTCGTGAGTTTTTCAGCGGGAGCGTTGCTCGGAGATGTTTTTATCCATATCCTGCCTGAAATTATGTCGGGCGAGGGGGCACTTGAGAGCGGTACGTACGTACTTGCGGGCATTATCCTCTTCTTTGTGCTCGAACGCGCACTCCTATGGCACCATACGCACGGCTCACACTCTGAAGAGGTGCACTCGGTAGTGCATCTTACGATTGTGGGCGATGCGCTCCATAATTTTCTCGATGGTATAGCTATCGCAGCAAGCTTCTTGATCAGCATCCCGGTCGGTATTGCAACAACGACGGCGGTTATTTTTCATGAGATCCCACAGGAGATAGGGCAGTTTGCCGTACTTATCCACGGAGGTTGGAGTAAGAAAAAGGCGCTCCTCTACAACTTCTTCACTGCACTTGCGGCAATTTTGGGCGCTCTCTTAGTACTGCTTTTTGCCGAGAGCTTTGAGGGTGCGACCACTGTGCTCCTCGGCTTTGGAGCGGCAAGTTTTATTTATATCGCGATGGCCGACCTAATCCCCGAGCTCCAAAAAGAAAAGAACCCTCGCCGCTCGGTGGCGCAACTTGTCGCAATGCTCGCCGGCATCGGCCTCATGGCCTTGCTACTATTGTGTGAGTAACGTTGTTGCGCACGTTAAAGCCTCTTGCCGCGGATGACGTTCAGGATAAGGGGGAAGAAGGAGATCACAATAATAATGACTGAGACGGGGAGGATGTACTGCACAATCTCAGGTACGAACTTGCCGAGGTAGTAGCCAAGCGAGATCATGCTAGTCGCCCAGAGGATAGCGCCAATAGCGTTGTACGCCAAAAACTTTTCATACTCCATTTTTGCAATGCCCGCGAGGATAGGGGCGAGTGTGCGGACAATGGGGACAAAGCGCGCGAGAACAATGGCGCGGGCACCATAGCGCTCATAAAAACGCTCGGCTTTTATTACATGCTCTTTTTTAAAGAGGTGTGACGTGGGGCGGACAAAGACACGCGAGCCTACATTTTTGCCAAACCAATAGCCCGCGTTATCGCCTAAGATAGCGGCTAGGATTACCCCCAGTATGGTCAGGGTAATGTCGAAGGTGCCATGTGCCGCGAGGAGGCCGGCGGCAAAGAGGAGAGAATCGCCGGGGAGAAAAAGGCCAATGAGGAGGCCCGACTCCATAAAGACTATCGCCAGGAGCGCAAAAAAACCGCCAGCAGTAAGAATGGCGACTGGGTCGAGGGTGAGGCACGTATATAGGAAATCGAGCATGTTGCTCTATTAGAGCACATCGAGCCTGCTTGGCACTGCGTAATCCACGAAGGTTTCGCGCGATGCCTCGCACATAGCGTAGAATACGGGTATGGAAGGCGCAAAGGCGATAACCTCGCCCGAAGAGGAGCTGGCATACCTGCGCGATAAGGTCGCTGAAAAAGAGCGAGAGCTTGCCGCTATACGCCCGCCGACGCACGAGGAGCGAGCGACTATTGTCTCAGAAAGTATTATTAAACATAAGCGCGTGCCCGCTGAAGCGATACTTGCACCTGAATACCGTATGGATCGTGCCGAAGCGGGGACTGAAGCGGCTCGGATACTCGAGAGTCTTGAATTAGGGAGTTATGAAAAAGCTGTGCTTGCTCTGGTGCAGACTATGGAGACGCGCGGCATCAAGAACGCAATTTCAGCCATGGAGCGCCTCAATGACCCGCACCTCGAGGACGATTTTCATCGCTACCTTGTGCGCCATATAGCGGCAGGGCTTCCCGTACCTCACGTTGAGGAGAAAGCGCCGCGCTTCAAGGCCTTACGCATGACGCTCTATGAGGTTACGCTCCCCGAGCCAAAGCAAGAGGGCAATGAAAATCGCGAGCGCCCATTCAAAGAGGTAGTCTCCTCAATGGAACAGCTCTATGCGGGTCTCCTTTCAGTAGGCGATGCCGCACTTGGAGAGCCGGGCTATTTCACCATGGAGCTTGCCGTTGCGGCAAATCGTCCAGAACTCCTATTTTACGTTGCGGTGCCGACTCGTAAGAGTGATTTGTTTGAGAAACAGCTGCTCGCCATATTTCCAAACGCAGAGCTCCGTGAGCAACCCGCTGATTACAATATCTTTGCTGAAGGCGGTACATCGGTAGGTGCGCGCGTTTCATTTAAGCGAGAGGCGGCACTGCCTCTAAAGGAGTATGGAGAGTTTGACCACGATCCGATGCACGCAATAATTAATGCGTTTACTAAAATCGAGCATGTAGGTGAAGGAGCCGCGCTTCAGATCGTGGTCGAGCCGCGCGGTGACCGACATATCACCCATTACAAAAAAATCCTCGCCGCGCTCAAGAAGGGCAAGAAGCGCGCCTCAGCCTTCGCAACGCCTGAGACGGTGCTTGGCGAAGTGGTGCGCGAGATTGGCCTTACCCTGTTTGGCCAATCGAAATCGAAAGATGCAGAAAAGGCGAAGGAGGCTGAAGAGCGACAAATTGAGGCCAATAAAAGCGATATTGAAGAGATAGAGAAGAAGCTCGCCACGCCAATTGTTGGCGTCACGATGCGCCTTGCGGTTTCTTCAAAGGATGCGCACCGCGCAGGCCAAGTGCTCGGCGATCTCTCTGCCGCGCTTAACCAGTTTGCAAACACGCGCGGTAACGAATTTGTGGTGAAGCCGCTTGACGGTCGTGAGGCGCGCAAGCTTTTTGACGCCTTCTCATTTCGGCTTCCCTCAAGTGACGCGCTCCCGCTCTCTTTGCGAGAGCTCACCACCGTCTTCCATTTCCCTCCGAAGGGGATTGTCTCCTCACCTCACCTCAAACAGGTTCGCTTCGCGGCCGCGCCAGCCCCACTCTCATTGCCTCAGGACGGTGTTTTGCTTGGTACGAACCAGTATCGGGGAGTCTCTACGAAAGTATATTTCGCAGATGAAGATCGCTTGCGTCACCTCTACATCGTTGGTCAGACTGGTACGGGTAAATCAGGGTTGATGAAAAGTATGATTATTGAAGACATGAAGGCCGGTCGCGGTGTTTGCTACATTGACCCTCACGGTAGCGACATTATGCACGTGCTTGCCGCGGTGCCGCGTGAGCGCATGCAGGACGTCATTTATTTTGACCCTGCAGACCTCACACGGCCCTTCGGGATCAACTTTCTTGAATACGACCCTACAAAGCCAGAGCAAAAGACATTTATTGTAAATGAATTGCTCATGATTTTTCGTCGACTCTATGGCGATATCCCTGAATCGATGGGTCCTGCCTTCGAGCAGTATTTTCGCAATGCAACCCAGCTTGTCATGGAGGACCCTTCAAGCGGGTCCACCATTCTCGACATTGCGCGCGTTCTCTCAAATACCGAGTTTAGGAGCTTGAAGCTCTCGCGCTCAATGAACCCTATCGTCAACCAGTTTTGGACCGATATTGCAACTAAGGCAGGTGGGGAAGCGTCGTTAGAAAACATTGTGCCCTACATCACCAACAAATTTGACGACTTTACCGCAAACGACTTTATTCGACCTATCGTGGGTCAGCAGGAGTCTTCATTTAAGTTTCGCGATGTAATGGATACAAAAAAGATTCTACTCGTGAATCTCTCGAAAGGGAGGCTGGGTGAGAAAAATGCGAATCTCCTTGGGCTTATTATTGTGGGCAAACTCTTCATGGCGGCACTCTCGCGTGCTGACAATCCGCGTATCGCCTACCCGCCGTTCTACCTATACATAGATGAATTTCAAAACGTTACTACTGACTCTATCCCCGGCATCCTTTCTGAGGCACGCAAATATAGGCTCTCACTCACGATGGCACACCAGTTTTTAAAGCAAATTGAAGAAAAAACGCGCGACGCAGTGTTTGGCAACGTAGGCTCGATGGCCGTATTTCGGGTGGGTGAAGAGGACGCAGAGTTTTTTGAAAAGCAATTTGCGCCGGTTTTCAAAGCACTTGATTTCGTAAATATTGAATTTCGCCATTACTATTTGAAACTCCTTGCGCACGGTGTACCGCAAAAGCCATTTAACGCAATGACGCTCGACTTGCCTGCGGGTAATGAGGCTCAAATAGATGAACTTATTCGACTCTCTACAAACACGTACGGGCGTGACCGTGCTACCGTAGAAGCAATGATTCGAGAACGTTACCTCTCGTAATATGATGCACGAAAGGCCACCAAAAATCCCCGCTAAAGGCGCTGAAACCGACACTCCCTCGCCTGATGTTTTGAAGCGCATACATGAGTTGCGCGCAAAAGGTACCGAGGGAGCGATTAAGGAGGTCTTAAAAAAGAGCGCCAAGAAACCACCAACGCCCACATCTTATGATCCTATCCGTAACGCAACAAGAAATGATTTTGAGAAAATCAAAGATGAAATGCTTGGCAAATTTGATACAATAGTCGGCGAATCTATATCGCATTTTTCTGACCCAATAGATGTGCCGCAAGAAGCGTCAAAAAAAATATCGCACACTATGGCTGACATCGCCGAACCTGTGGAGGGGTCGCTCGACTTCTCTCACCTTGGAACGGCGGGAGAGCGAGACTCGCTTCTTGATGCAACACCGGGTGAGGCGCGCAAATCCCTCGCACAAGTGTTGAACGAGTTTAGGGGCATGCGGCTACCCAACCTTAGGGATGAAATTATGCCTACTCCAGAGCCACCCGCTCCGCCCGCGCTTTCTATGCGAGAACAAATGCACTCTTCGCCTGAAGCGGTGCGCGAGGCAACGGCAGGCCTTGGGAGCCTCGCTGATTTTAGAGAGCAGTCTCGAAAAAAGGGTGAGCGAGCAAGGCGGGAGGTGGGAGAGCGTACTGAACCAGCCATGAAGGCAGTGCAAGTAGGGGCAGAGCAACTTACCACGGAGCGCGAAGCAATGCTTGCGGCCGAGAGGGCATACCTTGATGCCCGCAAAGCTAAGAAATTTGACAAACTAGAGCTCGCAAAACTAGAGGCCGCCTACGATGGCGCTTCGGCGACTTACAATGCCGCTCTTGAAGAGCGGGTGAGTGCCGAAATGGGGACTAGGAAGTGGCTGAAGGAAAAAAGCCCTGAAGAGCAACAAAAGTTTATCGAGCGGTATCGCCGGCTCGTTATCTCAAAAGACGTCATTGATCGTGGCGAAAAAGAGCTTGATAAGGCGCTCGCAGGTAAGGAGCGCGGGGGAGTGGGTAAGGCATGGCAAGCGTTCGTGGGCTGGTCGGAGAAACAAAACGCTGGCCTTGAGAAAAAGCTGGGTAAGCAGGGTGCGCGTGCGGCGCGCATTGTAGGCTCGGCGGTGCTTGGTGCAGGGGTAGCAAGTGCCGCCGGTGCGGGGCTTGCCGCTTTTGGGCTTGGCGCGCTTGGGTATCGTGTGGCGCGCGGGGTTGTAGGTACGGCAGTAGGCGCGACGCTTGGTGGCGTGGCAGGCGTGGCCTATGAAAATACGCTTGGCGCGCGACAAGCGAAAAAGTTGCAAAGCGCCCGCGAGAAGGGAGCAGGAGGTTTTGAAGATATACGTGCCCTTCGTACGCAGTATCGCAAGGGCAGTAAAGAGGCTATCGCCAAGAAACAGCGACGAATAGAGGCCGGGACTGCTTTTGTTGCTGGTGCGGGTATCACGGCTTCTTTGTATCAATTTCCGTCAGTGCGCGATGCTGTTGATGATCTTGCAAAAATAGAGGCGATAACGCCTGAGCAAGTCGATGCGACGCCCGTAGTGTCGTCCGATCCTCCGCCAGCGCCTGATGTAGCACAAGAAGAAGCCACTCCAGCAACATCTGATGCAGTGCCAATGACAGAGCAGTCGGAACGGGAGGCAGTATCGAGCGCACCTGAAGAGATCAAGATTGCTGCTGAAAGCGCTACCAAGCCGCCCGTCTCCGTTTCTATTGACAAGCGGGGCGAGGGGGCAACAAAACTCTTTTCACATCTGCAAGAGAGTTTACGCGCACAGGGATACACGCCAGAGACAGTGCCGGCGGATTCTGATCTGAAATACATTTTGACTCACACCCCTGATCAGTCGTCGGCGAAGTTTGGTTTTCTGAAGGCAGAGGGGAGCAGGGTGATGAAATTGGGCGACACCTTCACCATTAACCCCGATGGCGCGCTTGAGACACAGGTCGCTTCAGAAAAATATATGCTCCCACGCACGCGAGTCGAAACGCCCGTAGCACCGAAGGTGGTCGAGGTACCAAAGCTCGCAGACGAGGGCGAAATTAAACCACACCTCTCACCCACAGTTGAAACTGCCGCGGCGAACGACATTATCTACGGGTCCCCAGAGAATTTTCCTCACATCCCTCCCGAGGCGCACGCTGAAGCCATAGATCTTGTCCGCACCCATGGTACGGCCCCTGGTGAGGGTGAAAGTTATACCGACTTCAGGGCACGAGTTGCAGCGGCAGCGACCTCTGGGGAGGTAGCGCGTGGTCGAGGCGGGCTCGAAGTCCCACTCGGTCAGACCCATATTTATCAAACTAGTGGTGACCGCTTGGTAGTTTATGGTGGTGACCCTGTTGCACAAAGAGCAGTAATGCATGAATACTTGCGATCGAACCCTGATACGATGGTACATATGAATGAAAAAACGAGTAATGGCGTAGAGCGACCCATCATCTATCGCCTACGAGACGGCAGCCTTGCTCCCGAGGGGGTGGCGGTACGCCGGCCAGGATGGTTAGTTCGCAACCTCTTCCCATTTTTAGAAAACAGCAACGCGCTCTCAGAGGCCGCCAAGCCCGGAGATTTTAAGAAAATGACTTTTTAACGTATGACCACTCCTCTCACTGGCATTGGTCTTGAATTCCTCTCTAAAAAAGAGCAAGAAGAGCTCATACTCAAAATGGGGGAGTATCTCCTCCGATCGACACTACTGCGGATTATTGAGAGGATGGATAAAACAGCGCGCACAGAGTTTGCAGTTCTGCTTGCCGATCAGGCGTCGCCTGAGGCTATTGAGGCATTTTTGAAAGCGCGCGTGGAGGGCATCGACACGATTGCTGAAGAGGCCACCGCCTCCCTTGCTTCCGATTTACAAACAGCTAAGGTATACTCTTGAGCATATAATATTTTATTTATGACTATCCAAACTGGTATCGCCGTGGCACTTGCACTTGTTGTGGTCGTGAGCTTTTTCTTGTTCCCCTCATATTGGCCGTTTCAATTGGCGACACCCTCGGGCGCCCTTGCCACCGATGCCTCTCCAGAGGGAGGTGCCCAACCTGCTCCTGCTGGAGGTGGCGAGCCCGTGACCGAACTCCAGGTAATTGACGCGGTGGTAGGGACAGGTGAGGCGGTGGTTGCAGGTGATGAAATATCGGTGCACTATGTCGGCGCACTTACCGATGGCACTGTGTTTGATGCCTCGGCAAATCGTGGCGGGCCAGCGCCCTTCGTTATTGGGGTCGGTCGCGTTATACCCGGTTGGGACAAAGGCCTTATTGGTATGAAAGAGGGGGGCAAGCGCCGGCTCGTGATACCCGCAGCACTTGCGTATGGGGACAATGGCATACCGGGAGTGATCCCCGGCGGTGCGACTCTCCTGTTTGAAGTTGAACTGGTCAAGATTCTTAGCCGAGGCGGGCAGTAGCAAGGGTGGGTGCGGTACCTCGCCAACATGTCCGCTATTCGGTTTGAGATAGTCGCCCGCGCGGGCAGAGCCCGCGCGGGCGTACTCACGACCCCGCACGGTGAGATCAGGACGCCTGCATTTGTGCCGGTCGGCACTAAGGCAAATGTGAAAGGCATATTCCCCAGCGCGCTTGCCCAGGTCGGGGCCGAGGTAGTGATCGCTAATACCTACCACCTGTACCTTTCTCCTGGTGCGCAACTTATTAAGGACGGGGGTGGCGTAGCGAAATTTATGAACTGGGTAGATGGTCCCCACTCCGCCGAGGCTTCGCGGGGCAAGCCAACCATGACTGACTCGGGGGGCTTTCAGGTCTTCTCGCTCGGTGCCGCTTTTGGTCGCAATATCACTAAAATTGCAAAGGGCCAAGAGCAGGTGGCACATCGTACGTCGAACATCCCGGCGGTGTATGATGAAGATGTTGCAACACAGCACGGACAACTTGCGGTGATAGATGAAGAGGGAGTCACTTTTACTTCGCACCTTGATGGCACCCTGCACCGCTTTACGCCTGAGCGCTCGGTCGAGATACAGCACGCGCTCGGTGCCGATATCTTTTTTGCATTTGATGAATGCACAGCTCCTACCGAGCCGTACGAGTATCAAAAGGAAGCAATGGAGCGCACGCACCGATGGGCCGAGCGTAGCTTGACGTCACATCGACAGAACATTAATGCGACAGTGCGACAGGCGCTATACGGTATAGTGCAGGGCGGGCGACACCAAGATCTGCGAAGGGCAAGCGCGAAAGAAGTCGCAAGTATGGAGTTTGATGGCTTTGGTATTGGAGGCTCGTTTAGTAAAGAGGACATGCAGGGGGCGCTCCAAGCGGCAGTGGGGGAGCTACCTCCTGAAAAACCGAGACATTTTCTCGGTATCGGAGAGCCCGGAGACATCCTCGAAGGTATCGCAGAGGGTATGGATACGTTCGATTGCGTCGCACCGACCCGTATTGGGCGTCACGGCTCCATTTACACTAAGCGCGGCATCGTGCATCTGCCAAACGAGGCTGACAAGGCCAATTTCGGCCCGCTTGATCCAGAGTGCATAGTCCCAGGCACCGAGGGCTTTACCCGCGCGTACGTTGGTCACCTTATCCGCTCCAAAGAGATGCTTGGTTCAATGCTCTGTTCTCTCCACAACGAAGGCTTCATTGTGAAATTGGTGCACGATGCGCGAGAGGCACTCACAGCGGGGAAGTTTGAGGCATTTCGTGAGGAGTTTGTGCGCAACTACTATCGGGGAGGCACGTCGGGTGTATTGTAAATATGTTCATGGACGAACTCTTTATTACCACTGTTGGGCACGCGGTGTCGGGCACCATGTTCGTTGCGCTCGGCATCTTTGTCGTGTCTCGCGATCCACGCCGCCTACTGTACTGGCTCTTCGCAGGCTTTGCGGTGCTTGCGGGTACCTTCGGCATCTTTCTCGCCATCGGTATTAATCTTGAGCCCTCTCCTCTTGCCTACGTAATCTGGATGTTTAATTTGGGCGACTACTTCTTGATTGCGTTTTTCTTTCATTTCACCTTACGGCTTACTCATCGTGAAGAGATCTATCGCTATGCGATACCTTTTTCTTACGCTATAGCAACGTTTGGTACAGTAGCGTCTCTCATTTTCCCCCAGCTCTTCTTGCCTGAAATAGTACCCAAGATGTTCGCGAAAAGTTACCTTACCGCGGGGCCTCTGTATACCCTCATGATTACCTACTTTTTTACCGCCCTTCTTGTGGCCGGATATGAATTGGTGCGTGGGTATTGGCTCTATGTTGCCGAGCGTAAGCGTTACGAGTACTTTATGATCGCGCTTTTGATAGGGTATGGACTAGGCCCCTGGGATTTTGCCCTCGTGTATGATCTGCAAATTTCGCCCATATTCGGTATGCTCTACGGCTTCTATTCTGTCCCCATAGCGTACGGGATAGTTTCAGAACAGCTGCTTGATATCCGCTTTGTGGTACGACGAGCGGCGATTTATGCCGTAGGTATCGCGCTTTCTGCGGGCACCCTGATCGCCCTAACCTTACTTAACGAGTATTTAGTTGCGGCGTATCCCTGGTTACAGTTTTGGACCATACCCGCGATAAGTGCCGTAGCGGCGTTTGTTCTTGCACGTGCGTATTGGGTGCAGGCGGCTGAAGCCGATCGCGTGAAATACGAGTTTATAACGGTCGCAGCGCACAAGCTCAGGACTCCACTGACCCGCATCCGCTGGGTGCTCGACGCGCTTGAAGGGAGTAGTGATCTTGAACAGTATCGTGCGGGGATGAATCATGTCGCGCACTCCAACTCCGAGCTAATCGAGATAACCAACGTACTCCTTGAGGCTGCGCATACTGAAAACACCTCGTACCAATACAAATGGCAGTCTGTTGCGGTGCGCGAGCTTATCGAGGCAGTCATTGCGCGGCAAAAAAAGACAGCAACGCAAAAGCGTCACACTATCACGCTCCTTCCTGGGCCCGAAACCATGGTTACGGGTGACAGTGCGCGCCTTACCTCGGTACTTGATGTACTTATTGATAATGCGGTTACGTATACGCCAACGGGTGGTGTGATTACTCTTACGGTAATGAAGGAGGGTTCGTATGTGCGTATATCGGTTGCTGACACGGGCATGGGTATCTCTCCTGAAAACATCTCGCACCTCTTTTCTCGCTTTTTTAGGGCACAGCGAGCGCGACTTGCCGATACCGAAGGTCTGGGGCTTGGGCTATTTATGGCAAAAAATATTACCGAAAGGCATGGTGGCGCAATGGGCGTTTCCTCGCCCGGTGAAGGTAAGGGCAGCACCTTTTGGTTTACTCTCCCGCTCCGCAGATGAGGTGAGATGTAGTACACTGCCGCGATGGCAAACTTCAAGTTACATCTGCCGTTTAAGCCTGCAGGCGATCAGCCTGCTGCCATTGCAAAGCTCTCGGAGGGCTTGGCTAAAGGCATGCGGCACCAGACTCTTTTGGGGGTGACGGGGAGCGGTAAGACGTTTACGGTCGCCAATGTCATTGCGAATTTCGATAAACCGACTCTAGTTTTGGCGCACAACAAGACACTCGCGGCACAGCTTGCGCAAGAGTATCGCGAGTTCTTTCCTGAAAACGCAGTGCACTACTTTGTCTCGTACTACGACTACTACCAGCCCGAAGCCTATCTAGCACAGAGCGACACCTATATTGAAAAAGAGGCGCAGATAAATGCTGAGATCGATCGTCTGCGGCATGCGGCGACCCAGGCACTTTTGACGCGCAAGGACGTGATCATTGTTGCGTCAGTCTCGGCTATTTACGGCCTCGGCTCGCCTAAAGAGTATGCGAGCGTCATCTTGAAGCTTGAGAGGGGGGGAGAAGAGAATAGGGCTGCGCTCGTGCGCAAGCTTGTCGGTATTTATTTTGAGCGCACTACGGCCGACCTCTCGCCCGGGCAGTTTCGAGCCGTGGGCAATTCGCTCGAGTTTATGCCAACCAACGAACGCGCGATTTGGCGAGTTGGTTTTGACCCGTCCGGTGGCCGGGCAGGCGAGGGAGTTATCGCGAGTATAGATTTGCTTGACCCTGTCTCGCGCGCGAGCAAGGGCAAGCCCGATTCGGTCTTTATCTTTCCGGCTAAGCACTTTGTGACGAGCGAAGAGTCTCGCAACCGTGCGCTCGAAGACATAAAGGCCGAACTTGAAGAACAGCTCGCAAAGTTAAAGCGCGAAGAGAAGCCGCTTGAGGCCGAGCGCTTAAAGCGTCGTACCCAAAACGACCTGGCGCTCATTCGTGAGATTGGCTACACCACGGGTATCGAGAATTACTCACGGCATTTTGATGGCCGCAAAGTAGGCGAGCCACCGCATACGCTTCTCTCCTACTTCCCGCACGAAGCGGGCGGGCGGGCTGACTTCTTAACCATAATCGATGAATCGCACGTGACCGTGCCGCAAATAGGCGGTATGTATGCGGGTGATAGGTCGCGCAAAGACAATTTGATTGAATACGGGTTTCGTTTGCCGAGTGCCCGTGACAATCGCCCGCTCATGTTTGAAGAGTTTGAAGAGCGTGTAGGGCAGACCATCTACACCTCTGCCACTCCTGGGCCATACGAAAAAGAGCACTCAGAGCAAATCGCTGAGCAAATTATCCGCCCCACTGGCCTCATCGACCCTGAGCTTGAAGTGCGACCAATTAATGAGAATAATGAGTACGGGGGCCAAGTAGCTGACTTTATTGTTGAAGCCGAGAAAACAATCAAAAACGGCGGGCGTGCGCTCGCGACCACGCTCACCAAGCAAATGGCTGAAGATCTGGCTGACTTTTTGCGCAAAAAAGGCGTCAAAGCCGAATATTTGCACAGCGATGTTAAGACTATTGACCGTATTGATATCCTCACCAACTTTCGCAAGGGCAAGTTCGACATTTTGGTGGGAGTGAACCTGCTTCGCGAGGGGCTCGACCTGCCTGAAGTTGAGCTGGTGGGTATACTCGACGCAGACAAGGAGGGGTTCTTGCGGAGCGAGACCTCACTCATACAGACTATTGGGCGCGCGGCTCGCAATGTACTTGGGCGCGTCATCCTCTACGCCGACCAAATGACCGGCTCCATGGAGCGTGCCATAGGGGAGACGAACCGCCGCCGTGCGATACAGCTTGCCTACAACAAAGCGCACGGCATAACGCCGCAAACTATTAAAAAAGAGATACGCGACATCGCCGAGAGTATGCGTAGCGAACACGATAAGACCGTACAGAGCATGCTTGCTCTCGATGAGCGCTTATACGAAAAAGACCCAGAGCGTTTTGTAAAAGCCTTGCGTGAAAAGATGTCAGAGGCAGTCGAAGAGCTCGATTTTGAAACCGCCGCCCTCATCCGCGATGAGATCTACAGGCTCGATGGCCAAACTCCACCCCACCAAGCAACTAAGCCACGTAAACGCCGACTCCTGTCAGGGGGTTGACAAGAGTGTCCCGTGTGTGCATACTATGTATAGTAAATTCCCCATTACCGTAGGAGGATCTCATGAGTTCAGCAAATGAAAAGTCTGACCCCTTCGTTCTGACCCTACAGATCGGAATCGTTCTTTTTTGGGTAATCGCCCACTTCTTTATGTTCTATGGGCAAGAAGCTGGTAGGCGTCACACAATACGTGTTTGGCAAGTGGCAACAGCAAGGGTGGTAGAAGTGCATAATGCTCGCCACCTCCGTCGGTACTCTCTTGATGAGATGACGCCAGAACTCCTTCTTGCAATGACCGACCCATGCATGGTCTGGGACTACCGTGAACGTCTCAAGAGGTTAACTTGCAAGTCTTGATTTTCAATCGCTTTATAAACGCCCGCGCGACCTGTTTGGGGGAGCGCGGGCATTCTGTATGTATGATACCCTCTAGGCAATGGAGACGCGCATCGTAAAAGATAAGATTACGCGCGAAGAGCTTCGTGCCATTGCGAACGAACAGTACGGAGACATTAAAATGACTGTATCTAAGGAGCGATGGTTTACACTCACGCTTGCCGAACAGCTTGGCAACATTGGGAGTGAGGTTGGTCGCGCTCGTTCGTGGGCAGGTAAAGATGAAAGTTCGTTCTGGGGAGCGGTTACCCGTGCTCTCGTGCTTCTCGATCTCACGCAGGCAGACCCAAGATGGACCGTGCGACGTAAAGAACTTGATCGTGCACGTGAAAGCTTTGCTGATGCGGTGCTAGGGGGTGAGATGTACGGGAGTCGCCTCTCTGACCTCGAGAACTATTTTATGCAATTTGCTCTAATTTCGACACTCTATAGGCATAAGTAGTGCGGGAAACGCAGGTGAGGTTTTGTGGTAGAGTATAACCGTACCTGTCCCGTCACGGGCAGGGCATTTCTATGCAAAAACGTACTAATAAAGATGATCACAAGCACAAGCACGGCTCCGATTGGCTCCGCGTGAAGGGTGCGCGTACCCACAATTTGAAAAATATTAATGTCGAGATGCCCCGCGGCGCGATGACGGTTATTACGGGCCTTTCGGGCTCGGGCAAGAGCTCGCTTGCCTTCGACACTATCTTTGCTGAGGGTCAGCGGCGCTATGTTGAAAGCCTCTCGGCCTATGCCCGCCAATTTTTGAATCAAATGGCCAAGCCTGATGTCGATGAGATAACTGGACTCTCGCCCGCAATTTCAATTGATCAAAAAAGCCGCTCAAACAATCCGCGCTCAACGGTGGCAACAGTAACTGAAATTTACGACTACCTACGCGTGCTCTATGCGCGCGCAGGTCAGCCGTATTGTATTCATCATGATGTGCCAATCGTTAAGCTCTCAAAAGAAGAAATGGTAAAGATGGTTTTGCAGAGAGTAGAGAGTCGCCGCGCCGCAGGCGGCGCGGCGGTGCTTGGTGTCCCCGTCGACAAGACCGCAGTAACCATTTACTCGCCTGTGGTGGTTGGTCGCAAGGGCGAGTATTACCAAATGCTCTATGATTTTCTCGGTAAGGGTTTTGAAAAAGTGGTGATCGACGGGAAGCAGCAATCCTTGCGTGAGAAAATTGTGCTTGATCGCAACAAGCGCCACGATATTGACCTCCTTGTCGACTCGATTTTTGTCTCTGAATTTATTCGGAGCACTGCGGGCGCGCGAGAGCGCCTCTCTGAGGCGCTTGAACTCGCCCTTAATGAGAGTGGCGGCCTGGTCAAGATAAAACACGCTGACGGTACTCTCGAAACACTCTCGGCAAAATTTATCTGCCCAGAAGATGGTGCGTCATTCCCTGAAGTTGAGCCACGACTCTTCTCTTTCAACTCTCCCTACGGGGCGTGTCCGGCCTGTAATGGCCTTGGGACAGAGTCACTTTTTTCAGACGAGCTTTGCGTGACCTGCGGCGGTAAACGCCTACGGCCCGAAGCGCTACGGGTGTATCTGAATAGTAAACAGAAGACAGCAAACAGTAAGCAGTCAAGCCCGCTTGGATTCAATATTGTTGATTTCACTAATCTCTCAATTAAAGAAGCTAAAGAGCTAGTCGACTCGCTTGAGCTTTCTGACATGAAGGTTGAAGTCGCGGCACCTATCCTGAAAGAGATCGATAGCCGTCTCAAATTTATGCTAAATGTTGGCCTCGATTACCTCACCTTGAATCGCTCTGCGGCGACGCTCTCGGGAGGCGAGGCACAGCGTATCCGTCTTGCTTCGCAACTTGGGAGTGGTCTCACGGGCGCTCTCTATGTGCTTGATGAGCCGACCATCGGGCTTCACCAGCGGGACAATGATCGGCTTATCAAAACCTTGCTAGTGCTTAAAGATCTCGGCAACACGATTGTTGTAGTAGAGCATGATGAGGACACGATTTACTCGGCCGACTATCTCATCGACATTGGGCCTGGGGCAGGGACGCATGGCGGGCGAGTGGTGGTGCAGGGCTGGCTTGACGAGCTTTTAACAGCTAGAAAGAATGAATCAGGTTCAGTGACGCTTGAGTATCTGCGTGGTGATAAGGAGATTGAAATGCCCGAAGAGCGTCGTACAAGTGAGAAGGGCAAGATACAGGTACGCGGTGCGACGCTCCACAACATCGCCAATCAAAATGTTGATATCCCGCTCGGAAAGCTCGTGTGCGTGACGGGTGTCTCCGGTTCAGGCAAGTCGACTTTTCTCTACGACATTTTGCACAAGAATCTCGCGGCGCGCTTCGCGCGCCGCGACGCCAAGCTCCACCACGTTGCCTCATTGGCAGGCACCGAATATGTCTCACGCGTGGTGCTGATTGATCAGTCTCCCATAGGCCGAACCCCGCGTTCAAATCCGGCGACCTACACCGGCGCCATGACCCACATCCGCGACCTCTTTGCGGCGACAGCTGAGGCGCGTGCACGGGGCTGGAAGCCGGGCCGATTCTCCTTCAATCGTCCGGGCGGGCGCTGTGAGGCATGCGAGGGCAATGGGGAGATTGCGGTTGAGATGCACTTCTTGCCCACCGTCTACGTAACGTGCGATGTTTGCGAGGGCAAGCGCTTTATGAAAGAGACTCTCGAAATTACCTATCGCGGTAAAAATGTCTGGGAGGTCTTACAAATGACCATTGAAGAGGCAGAGAAGTTTTTTAACGATATACCCGCTATTGCTGATAGGCTTCAGTCCCTTAATTCCACCGGTCTTCAATACCTCACTCTCGGCCAATCAGCCACAGAGCTATCAGGTGGCGAGGCACAGCGGGTGAAGATCGCCTCTGAGCTGTATCGACCGCTCACCATGAAAACCATCTACCTGCTCGATGAGCCGACGGTCGGTCTCCACTATGAAGATGTAAAGAAGCTGATTGATATCCTGCAAGAGCTAGTGCGGCGTGGTAACACGGTGGTCGTGATTGAGCATAATCTCGATGTGATTAAGAGCGCGGATTGGCTTATTGATTTTGGACCCGAAGGGGGAGAGAAGGGGGGTAAAGTTATAGCGAAGGGTACACCTGAAGAGGTCGCCAAAACCGAGGGCTCGTTTACCGGTGAGTATCTTGCGAAAATTTTGAAGCGCAAAGTAAAAAAGTAAGAGCGACCAGTGCCGCTCTTACAGGCCATTCAGAAATAAGCGACTGGTTGAGTGCCTAAGAGCTTGCGAAGGATTGGGTAGACCTCACGAAACAGTTCGTCCCAGCGCGGGTCATCGGCCCCCTTCGGCTCTTCTCCATACCAGTTTATAAACACAGCTCGCCAAAATAGTGGGCTATAGCGGGGGCCATAACCGTCCTCAACATACGTTCGCAGTTCTTCAGCTAGGATATCCTCAATAGTTTGGGGTTCTTCTCGGCGTAGTGCATTGGCGCGTGCCATGCTTGGCCTCCAAGGTGCATTCTAAGTTTTCAGTATAGCATCGTCAAAATTGGTTATGCACAGGTACATAAAAACCGGTAGGCGGGTGCCTACCGGTTTCGAGTAGGATTCCCTCTAATGAGGGAATCCTAAATTTAGAAACCCGACGCTCGCGATTGCGCACGTCATCCTGCGCAATCTGGAGCAGGGTTGCGGAGAGTACACAGATGCTCATTGCGAGCATAAGCCAGTGAAACACAGTCATGAAAGTCTCCTATGAATGTACCTCGATCTACCTGTCTGTCAGTATACACCCATACGACATCTTTGTCAAGTGCCCAAAAGCTAATAAATGATGCACACTATAAAGATGAAGAAGAGTCAATTGTCGAAATATAACCTGCCGGATGTGCCGGGGGTGTATTTGTTTAAGCAGGGGCGCAAGGTGCTGTACGTCGGCAAGGCGACCAGTCTGCGCGACCGCGTGCGCTCCTACTTCGACGACGACCTTATTGTGACGCGCGGGCCGCGCATCGTGGATATGGTCACTCGCGCAAATGGTTTGATATATCAAACTACTCCTACGGTTTTGGAGGCGCTGGTGCGTGAGGCGGCACTGATACGTCAGTATCGGCCACCTGCCAATGTTGAGGGTAAAGACGACAAGACTTTCTTGTATGCGATTATTACTGACGACGCGATACCGCGCGTGCTCGCCGAGCGCGGCTCAAACATAGATTTTAAGAATAAGAAATTGCTACTGCCGAGTGCCTATCGCCTAAAAGCTATCTACGGGCCATTCCCCTCGGGTGAGCAGTTGCGTGAGGGGCTGCGGCTCATTCGCAAGATTTTCCCCTTTTTCGATACTCCAAAGCCTGTTGGCTCAAATAGTAAGCATCAAAAGGCCCGTGAAGAGTTCTACAAGCAAGTGGGGCACTATCCCAAAAATCTAGACAGTACCTTAGCATCGTCTATAGGATACAATAAGGTAAATTTGAGAAAATATCGGGAGTCGATTAGGCATGTAGGTATGTTTTTGGCCGGTAAGACTAAGGAGCTTCGCAAAATGCTTGAAAAAGAGATGCGCAATGCGGCGCGTGACGAGCGTTTTGAAAATGCGGGGGAGATGCGGCGACAACTTTTTGCTCTTGACCATATTCAAGACGTCTCGCTCATTAAGGACGAGCATCGGCATCCGCTATCGACAACGGTCGCTCGAGGTAGTGGATACAGGATTGAAGCCTATGATACGGCGCATATTTCGGGTACCAACGCGGTTGGAGTGATGACGGTAGTGATAGACGGTGTACCCGTGAAAAAAGAGTATCGTTCGTTCAAGATACGCGGTTTTAAGCGAAACGACGATATAGGCTCACTAAAAGAGATACTTTCACGGCGCCTTGGGCATCCCGAGTGGCACCTGCCGAAAATCATCGTGGTAGATGGCGGCAAAACGCAAAAGAAAGCCGCTGAGGCGGTGCTTGCAAGCGCTGGTGTTGCGATACCGGTAGCAGCTGTTGTAAAAGACGAAAAGCACCGCCCGCGCGAGGTGCTAGGTGCCGCACGCGCTGGCGTATCGCTCCCCGATGCTATCCTTGCAAACGCTGAGGCGCATCGTTTTTCGCTCCGCCTACATCGCCTCGCACGCAAAAAGGCAAACAAGCTCTAAAAACATTATCCACATGTATTTCGTGTCCCTGAGGGCTGGCGGTGGTACGCTTGCTTACATGGATCAAATGGGCCTCCCGGGAGCTGCAACTCCGCCACCCTCGTATTTGCGACCGTCTCGTACAACACCTGAATCTTTCCTATGGAGCGGCCCTCTACTCCTTGTAGTTGGGGTCGCCGTAATAGTACTTAGCGTATTCAGCTACCTGCAATTCACCCCAGTGCCACTTCCTGTTTCGGTGCAAGTTGCCCCAGATAAACCAACTGTACTGCCGAAGGTAGGTGATCCAGCCGTTAGCGCAAAAGTCTTACCCAACGGCTTCGACCCGAGAGTGCAAGCACCGACTACACCGTCGCCATGATTACAAGCTCAAATTATCTCAAGGGCCTTTTCTTTGCAACGCTCTTTATTTTTGTATTTTTCTTCTCTTTTGTTCAATTTGTAAACGTAGCAAGTGCAGCTAACGGCTACTGTACTTGCAGACTCCAAGGCTCGCAGCTTCCACTTGAAGCATGCACATACTTTCCTGATGAGGAGATTACAATGGTCGGTGCCGTTGACCAAGATACATGCGACGACAATGAAATTGCCTGTGACGTCAATACGGGCACTGCTGGGAATTACGGTTGTGTATGGCGCCCGGCTACTTGCAGCTTAGTTTCTCAAAGTTCGGGGCCACCATACACGGCCGATTGGCAGACTGCGCTTTCCTCAGGTTGGTGTCCGGCAAATTATACTAATTGTAGAGTTAAGTGGCTAAGCGACGGCATGAGCACCTACAATGAGACAAACTGGTCTCCCATCTACAGCACTGCAACGGTGAAGACTGCATCCATCGAGCTCTACGGGACGCCACCTGGGGGAGGTGGTGAGCAACTCCTTAGTGCCGGGTACGATATGACTTGTAGTGGTATTGCCAATTTTGCTCCGCCAACCACTCCTACAGTCAGCGTTCTTCACCACCCAACAACGGCAGTGTATTACGGGTCAGCATACGGCATTCAGGGTGCTACTGGTGCTAACAGCCCGAGTGGTCACGGTGCACTTTTGCGTTCAAGTGATCCTGACGGCAGTGACGTTAACTATTTTGTTGAGTGGGAGACTGCGGGGGGCCTGCCGGTCACATCTGGCTGGACAGGGGCTGTCGAGGAGGACCGGTGGGTGTTAACGAACGACGTAGTCAATCAGGCCGCTGGCCAATATCGCATCCGCTCGTACGCGTGTGACGCGCTTTCTTGCTCAAGCTGGAGTAACTGGGCATATTTTGTGCTAACACCTCCAGCGCCGGTAATAAATGCTCCTGCGTGTAATGCCGCTGGCGATCGAGTCACTTTTTCTTGGGGTACTGCTCTCGGTGCAACAGGATATCTTTTACGTTTGAATAGCACAAATTATACCAATGCCGCGACTCCAGTAACCCTTGCAGTTACGCCTGGGGCTCTCAATACGTGGGGCGTACGATCCTATGCATACGACACTGGCGGTTATAGTGCTGAAACTGCCGGCACTTTCACTTGTACAGCTCCTCCACCCCTGACTGGCACGTGCTCTGCCAATCGGGCCAACGTAATCGTTGGACAAAACGTCGCCTGGAATACCTCTGGGGTCTCAGGGGGCACGGGCTCATACACTTATCTTTGGAGTGGAGACGAAGGCCTTTCGGGCACTAATTCATGGGCTAACAAAGCCTATGCCATTGCGGGGCAAAAGGCAGCACAAGTCACTGTTTCTTCACCAGGTGTCGCAAATCGCACCATCAACTGCACCAATTCGATTGGTGGACCGACTGTAGATGTTACCCCAAGCGCGATGCCTGACCTCGTTATCGCGACTGATCTTGCTCCCACGCGCACCATCGGAATGGGTACTGCGACCTTCTCTGTTACCATGCGAAATGTGGGGACAGCCTCTGCCGCAGGCAGTTTTGCCAACATCGTAAAAGTCGATAACGATGCGAACCACGCTACCGTAAACACCACCATAAACGCGCAGAGCTATAGCAATGTTGGGGCAGGTGTCGCGCGCACTATCAGTGCCTCGCACAATTTTGCGACCCCAGGCACGTACTACGTGAGTGTTTGTATTGATTCTGGCAATACCATTGCTGAAAGCAATGAAAGCAATAACTGCGGGATATGGCAGACGGTAACCGTTGTTACTAATTTGCCGCTCCCTTCATGCCCAAGCTTCGTTGTCATTCCATCTATCGTACAGCCCAATCAAAATGTGACGGTGAAATGGGATTGTGTCGATGCCACTTCGTGTACAGAAACAGTTAATTCTGATGGTTTTGCAACCGGTGGCGCATTTCAAAATCTCGCTGGTGATCAAGCTACACCAACCGTGCCTGCAGTGGGCCGCTATTACGAAATGAGTTGCACCGGTCCCGGAGGCACTCGGCCAGGTATTCGAAGCAACTTGTTCGACGTCGTTGAACCCACAGGCTTGATAACTTCGACCCCTGTCCAAATTATTAATGGTGGGAAGACAAGGATCACCGCGAGCTGTAGCGGGGCGCTCTCGGGTTCAGTAACGTGGGTAGGGAATCGGGACATATGTCCCAGCTCGCCCGCAAACGCCGCAGGGCAATACAGTTGTGGACCCTTCGACACAGATGTAAATGGAGTTGGCACCTACCGCCTCACTTGCGTCCCTGTGGGTGGTGGTGATCCGATCATACGTGAAGTCCGGGTTAATTTCAGGCCGATTATCCAGCCGTTCTAGGCACGTCGCTATGAAAATAGCCACTACCCACGCGCTACAGACAGCCGTAGTGCTCGGTGTTGTTGCTAGTTTTAGCTTCTCTACACTCACTCAGGCCCAGAGCTCTGGGCCTGATCTCACTATCTCACCAAACCCACCGGGCACGCTGACCGCCCCAACGATTGCCATACAGGGAGTTCCAACATCATTTGCGATAGAAATTGAAAACATTGGTACTAGTGCGGCCTATAACCCCACCCATACTTTTGTAGCGGAGATGCGTGGTCCCACTCCTGGCACATCGCTTGACGCGGCAAACTCTGTAGTGACACAGGGCGACTATGCCTATGTTGTAAGTCGAATACGCGATTCACTTGCGGTAATTGACATCACCGATCCCGTTAACCCCGTGTTTAAGACGGAGCTGAGATTTACTACAACTAATTATCTGGATGGGGCCTTCGATATTGCGCTCCAGGGCAATTACGCGTACATTGCAAATTTCGACAGAGACTCACTTGCTGTCATCGATATTTCAGATCCGCTCAACCCTGTTTTCAAGAGCGAGCTACGCGCAGCAAACTCATACCTTGACAAGGCACAAGCAGTCACGGTCTCGGGCAATTACGCCTATGTAGTAACCTACCGACCCTCTCTCGAGAGCCCGGCAGGGTCGGAAAATTGGATATCCCAAGCCTCATTAGTGATCATAGACATTTCGAACCCGCTTAACCCCACCAAGGCTTCACAGTTAGAGCATACCGGGCATGTGGGGCATGTCGGCAGCCTTGCTGGTCGCACTGGGTGGGAAAACCTTACTGATGTCGCTGTTAAAGAGAACTACGCCTACGTCACTGATCGAGACGGATGGTCATTTGGCGTAATAGATATTTCTAATCCTGCGAGCCCCACATTCGTAACTGAGCTCCAAGGCAGTACATACGACGGTATCTCAGAAGTCTTTATTTCTGGAAATTACGCTTACGTAACAATGGGAATAGGAGACTCCTTTGGAGTTATCGACATCTCTAACCCCCTAAGCCCTACGTTGATAGGCACAACTCAAGGCCCCACTCCCGGCACGTCTCTCGACGGAGCATCCGAGTCATTTGTAGATGGAGGTTACGCGTATGTGGCGACAGCAAATCGCGATTCTCTAGCAGTGATTAATGTTTCTGATCCGGCAAGCCCTACCTTTGTAGTCGAGACACGAGGGACAACGCCAGGGACCTCCCTTGATAACGCCCAGTCCGTAGTGGTACAGGATGGATACGCCTATGTGGCTAATTTCAATCGTGATTCTCTTGCGGTTATTGATATAAGCGAGTCTTTTAAAAATGTCCTCAAAATGTCTAGTAGTGCAGATGGTTCCTCACCAACCTCATTGGCAACGGCAGATGCTGGGCCGCTCTCGGCGGGAGAGATAACCTCAGGTTTCTCCATTAGCTATACCCCAACGGACATGGATATTGGGAATAGATACTTCCAAATCTGCGCCGATGAGGGCCTAGCTGGAGACAAGTCGATCACTGAAGAAGATGAGACCAACAATTGCACAGCATGGACGCCCATCACCGTGAGCTTTCCAATACCCGAATGCTCTACGTTTACCGTAACACCAGGGTCTCTTTTGTATGGTGAAGGGGTTGATGTTGCTTGGAGTTGCAGCAACTCGAGCTCGTGCACGGCAGTTGATAACCCGGTTGGTTTTACAACCGGAGGGGCCACGAGTGGCTCTCAGGCGAGCATAATCCCCTCTCCCGGTATCAATCAGAGGTTCGGCGTCATTTGCGCTCAGCAGGCCACAGGGACAGAGTTCACCATATACAGCGACCCCTTCGATGTTATCGAGCCTGACGGCTCAATAATTGCCTCCCCACCCCAGATAACGTCACTGACGAGCAGTACGATAAACGCGTCGTGCACAGGCTCAACCTATGGCTCAGTGGTAAAACTTGGTGGTGGCATAAAATGTGAGGGTGCGGCAGATGGCGACGGGAATTTTTCTTGCTCATTTAATACTGGGTTAGGTGAAGTAGGGACCTACCGCCTCGCATGCGATCCTCCTAGTGGTGGCGACCCCGTAGAGCGGGATGCTCGGGTGCAGTTTAAGGTGCGATTCAGGCTGTTCTAGCGCCCTCGTGCCCTCAATCCTCGGTGAGCCGCCACACGAAGGCATTCGTGGTGGTAAACTGTATCGTATGCAGGGGACTGTCGTCGGTGTGATTAGGGGCGGGCCTTCACGCGAACATGAGGTGTCGCTTGCGACTGGTGCCGCAGTTCTTGCTAATCTTGCACCTGAGCGTTTCGTATCTCGCGACATCTACATCGATAAGGAGGGGGTGTGGCACGAGCGCGGGCGGCAGGTGCCGCCCGCGCACTCGCTCCGCGGCATCGATGTCGCTCTGTTGGCTCTTCATGGAGAATATGGCGAAGACGGTGAAATACAAAGACTTCTTGAGCGCGCAGGAGTGCCCTACACTGGCTCAAGTTCGTTCGCATCGTATCTTGCGATGCATAAGGTGCTCTCTAAAGAAAGAGCGCGCGAGCTAGGGCTCAAGACTCCCGCGTATCGTCTTTGGGAGCCCGAGACTGACCTTGATGCCTTAACGCATGAGGTGACTCGATCGTTTCATCAGCCCGTGGTAGTGAAGCCGGTGCGCTGGGGCTCGTCGGTAGGTGTCTCGATAGTGGGGGGGTATGCCGCGCTCCATAAGGCACTCAGCACTCTCATTGCGCAAGACCCGGGTGCCATTCTCATCGAAGAGTATATTCGCGGTAGGGAAGCCAGCGTTGGGGTTGTAGAAGGGCTTCGAGGCGAACAGCTCTATGCCCTGCCCGTAGTTGAGATTATCCCGCCAGAGGGCGACTTCTTTTCATACAATGCAAAATATTCTGGCGCAACGCGTGAGGTGTGCCCTGCTCATTTCTCGCGGGTAGTGACTGAGGATCTGGCACATGCCGCTAAACAGGCACATCGCGCCCTTGGTTTACGCCACTACTCACGCAGTGACTTTATCGTGGCGCCCTCGGGCATTTACTACCTTGAGAGCAATACGTTACCGGGCCTCACCAAAGAGTCGCTTCTTCCCAAATCTCTTGCGGCAATAGGTGTCTCGCTTCGTGACTTTCTCTCCCATCTTATTGATCTAGCGCTTCGTCGCTCCTAGCGTGGCTTGCCACGAGCGAGCGAAGCGAGTCTAGTGGACCGTACAGGATTTGAACCTGCGACCCCCTCATTGCAAATGAGGTGCTCTACCGCTGAGCTAACGGCCCGTGAAGGGGAGCATAACATAAAACGTGGGTGTGGATAACTACGATTACGCTCCCTGCTACTCTACCATCTAGAAGCTCATACTCATTGGAGAGTGGCCTATGAAGATGGACGTCGAGACACTCAAGACGCTTGGCTACGTTGCCGTCGATCGCCCAGAAGGTATGCGCGAGGTGGCTGACGCCGCGATGTTGTCATGGCAGCACTTTTGCGCACTCCCGCTCGACGAAAAGCGTATCTTTTCAGGCGGGAATCGAGTCAAAGACTTTGGCTATATGATGCGGCAGGACAAAGGAGCAAATGCTGACTCTAAGGAGCTCTTTCACGTAAAGCGCTTAGAGATAGGCGAAATGCGCAAAAGAGCCGCAAAGATAACTGATCGGCGGGCGGTTGAGTTTATCAATGCTGTCGACGCACTTATTGAGCAGACCATCGGCATTGTCGCACACTTTACTCGTGCTGTTGAAAGAGCCTATGCACTACGCGGATTTACCTCAAGAGTACTTGCCGCGCAAGACCAATGGGTCTTTCGCTATGTCCACTATATGAGGGGGTCGATGTTGGCGCACCCGCACACAGATCGTGGAGGGTTTACCTTGCATCTGAACGAAAGCGATGCTGGGGGAGAGTACCTGACGTTTGATGGTGAGTGGAGGCCCTGGCTCGTGAGCGCTAGGCGCACGGTCATCTTTCCCTCGATGGGGTTACAGCACTTCTCGAAGGGAAAGCTGAAGGCGCTGTGTCATCGAGTCGTTGCCAATGGCAAAACAAGCACTCACGGTCGCTACTCGATGGTCGCGTTCATAGACTTTTTCAGTGAGCATCGATATGATGATTCGCGCAGGCGGCTTCAAGACTTCGAGCCCGGTTTTAATTACCAGCTCTCATTTTCCGATCTTGAAAGGCTCTTTGTGCCGATTTGACTTGAAAGGGTGGCCCGGCGCGTGTGCGCCGGGCCGTTTTTTGCTATGCTGAGTGCAATTAGGGCGGTTAGCTCAGTTGGTAGAGCACACCCCTCACACGGGTGGGGTCACAGGTT
>CAZWKU010000009.1:0-21256 GCA_964634595.1 uncultured Candidatus Saccharibacteria bacterium
CTACTGTCCCACCCACCCCCTCTTGCTTCATCTTTTCGAGTAGCTCCGCCTGATCGGCGGAGTAAACATCAAACTGCACATGGCAGTGCGCATCAAAATACTTCAGACTCATAGACGTGGGAAAAGATTCTTGGGTTTTTTGTTGGTACGGACGGCGTGTAAGATAATTTCGGAAGTGGCAGGCATCACCGGCGCAAGATGCATCGCGAGCTTGGCGAGATGTCGCACTAATTTCTCGATATCTTTTTTAGCGGTATCGGGATCGGTCTTGATGAGCCTGTAGGGTGCTTTCTCGGTCATGTACGCATCACCCTTTGCGATATGCTCCCACACAAGATCCATCGCTTCATTAAACTTAAACGCCTCAAGATTTTCGCTAAAAGCGGATTCTACCATTGTGTCATCATTCGCGAGTTCGACAGGAGCAATATGCGCTTCAGCCAACGTCATCACCCGCGCGACAAGGTTACCAAGGCCGTTTACGAGATGGGCTGTGTAGTACGCGTGGATATTTGCTTCGGTGAGATCAGAGTCTTCAAAGGGGTGTACGTGGCGAAGCAAGATGTAACGGAGCGCGTCGACACCATACGCATCAGCAATACCCATGGGGTCGATGACATTGCCGAGTGACTTACTCATTTTCTGCCCACCCGAGGTGATGAAGCCGTGAATAAACACCTGTGTTGAGGGTTTGATACCTGCCGAGAGGAGCATTGCCTGAAACATTGCCGACTGCTGTCGTAAATTATCTTTGCCTGCAAAGTGTGTAACGGGCCACCACTTTTGAAACAGGTCTTGGTTGTCAGGCCAGCCAAGTGCCGAGAGATATGAGGTGAGTGCGTCAAACCACACATACATAACATGACTCTCGTCGCCCGGGACAGGCACCCCCCACGAAAGCCTTTCGCTCGGACGAGAGATGCTGAAATCTTTAAGGCCGCCCCCCACAAAAGACTTTATTTCACCAAGGCGTTCGCGCGGCACCACAAATTCTGGGCGCTCTCTGTACAGTTTTAGAAGTGCCTCTTCGTGCTTTGAAAAGCGAAAAAAATAATTTTCTTCGTTGCGCACCTCTATCGTCATGTTGGGGTGAAGCGGGCACTTCCCCTCCACAAGTTCAGAGTCAGTTTTTTCGAGCTCGCACCCGACACAATACTTCACCTCATAGGTGGCCTTGTAGATGTCACCCGCCGCCGCGCAACGCCGCCACATTTCCGTAGCAGCAGCTTTGTGCGCGGGGTCTGTGGTGCGTAGAAACACGTCGTTACTAATAGCGAGCCGCTTTGCAAAAGCCACGAAGCGTGCGGCATAAAAGTCTACAAACTCTTGAGGGATCTTGCCCTTCTCAGCAGCTATTTGGGCTATTTTGGCGCCATGTTCGTCAGTACCGATATTAAAAAAGACTTCTTCACCTTTTGCGCGTAGGGCACGAACATAGGCATCTGCCTGCACAAACTCAAGCGCATGACCCAAGTGTGGGTCAGCGTTTACATAGGGGAGCGTGGTGGTGATGTAACGATTCATTTATTCGACTGAGGCCGTAGGAGCAGCGGCACGCATCCTCCGCCCGCGGTCTATGTCACTCACAAACTCTTGCAGAATTGCCGCTATAGGGACAGAGAGAAAGGCACCCAAAAAGCCCGCCAGCTCTGCGCCTGCGATAATACCCACAATAACGAGGAGTGGTGGGACACCAACAATCTTTTTTACAACCAAGGGGTATATGAGATTCGCCTCAAATTGGTTCACAAGCACGAAGAGACCCGCCACGATAAAAGCGAGGGCAAAGCCCGACGTTGACCACACCACCGCTACGGCAACAGCGCCTGCAAACAAAGAGCCAAAAATAGGTATCACCTCCGCAATAGCAGTAAGTACCCCAAGTAAAAGTGCATAGGGGGCCTCAACAATAAGAAGGCCTAGGTATACAAGCACACCCGCAAGTGCAGAGAGCACGATCTGTCCCTGCATCCATAGCCCAATCTTGTGTTGTGCACGGTGCCACAGAGAGATAACGTACTCCTCATATTTGAGAGGGGTCACGAGGCGGAGAAAATCTTCAATTCCCTGCTCCTGTATCGCAAAGTAGAACGAGAGCACTGTTACCAACATAAAAGCAAAAATGCCACCAAAAAAGGTTGTGACGAGACGCAACATTCCCTCTGAAGTATCGGTAAATGCATCACGAAAAGCGAGAAGAGAGGAGAGGGTCGACTCGCTCGTCGAAATAAGTGCTGAGGTCCTCTCATCGGTAAAGGGCACCGCGATGCGATCGAGATACTCGGGGAGCGCAGTGAAAAAGTTTGCTGTCTCACTAATGATCGGCGGGAAAAAGAAATAAATCAACAAAAAGGCCCCACCAAAGAGCAGGGTGTACATGGTAAGCACCGCGACAATCCGCGGGAAGTGGAGCCCTACAAAAAAGAGCACGCCTGGCCGTATGGCCGAAGCAAGCACTACGGCCGTAATGATAAGGAGGACCAGATCTCGCAGATACCACACGAGATACGCACCTGCGAGCACAAAAAGAGCCATTACTACCGTCCCTGGTGTAATAGAGATCCTAAGCTCTTTATGCATAGAGCTATCCTAGCACAGCGCTTAAAAGGTCGCTTCTTGAATGCGTTCTTGCACTTCTCTAACCGTAAGCCGCTCTTGCTCGCCCGTGTCACGGTGGCGGAGCGTGACGGTATCTTTGAGCTCTGGCTTTTCTCCCAAAGTGTCGAAGTCGATAGTGATGCAAAATGGCGTGCCGATTTCGTCTTGCCGACGATAGCGCTTGCCAATGTTGCCATTGTCGTCCCACGCCATCTGCGGGTGCACCTTTTTGAGCTCCTGCCGCACCTCTTTTGCCTTTGCAACAAGCTCGGGCTTGTTTTTAAGGAGTGGCGAGACCATGGCCTTAATGGGCGCGACTTTCGGATTGAGTGCGAGGTAGGTGCGTACCTCCTCCCCCATCGTATCTTCGCGGTAGGCGCTCACGAGCACCGCAAGAACAGTACGGTCAACCCCAAGCGAGGGTTCTATAACATGTGGAAGAAAGCGCTCTCCGGTTTCTTCATCGAGATAGGTGAGGTCGACGGTAGACGCTTTCGAGTGCACTGAAAGATCAAAATCGCCTCGATACGCTAAACCCCAAAGCTCCTTGCGACCAAACGGGTAGTCGAACTCAAAATCGATGGTGCGTTTTGAGTAGTGCGCACGATCAGTATCAGGTACTTCAAGCTCGTGAAGCTTTTCTGTCGCGAGGCCGACCGTCTTAGCGTAGACATGCATAGTGGCTCGCCACTCTTCAAACGCACGTTCCCACTCCCCAGGTTTTACGAAATACTCAACCTCCATTTGTTTAAATTCACGCTGACGAAAGATAAAATCGCGCGGTGCTATTTCATTTCTGAATGCTTTTCCGATTTGCCCAATACCAAACGGCAATTTTGGATGCATTGAGTCAATCACATTTTTAAAATTCACGAACATCCCCCCCGCTGTCTCTGGGCGAAAGTAGGTAGTCGTAGCCTCCTCTCCTGCCCCAACTGAAGTAGCAAGCATTGTGTTAAACATCTTTCCGTCTGCCGTCGGGTCAGCAAACCCCGCAACATGCCCTGATGCCTCCCATGCTCTAGGATTCATCAAGATCGCGGCATCAAGTGGATACATATCGTCACGATCGCTTATAAACATTTTCCACCACAGGTCTTTCACATTGTGCTGGAGATGCACTCCCAAGGGGCCGTAATCATACGTGCCTGCGAGGCCACCATAGATCTCAGAACCCGGGAAAATAAACCCACGTCGCTTACAGAGCGAGACGATTTTCTCCATCAAATTTTGTTCGGCCATAGTACGGGGATTATTGCACAAGACCCTTCGCGGGGACATAGCCCGGGTCGCCTGCCGTCTCGGTGGTTACCCCAGCGGCGTTTGCCATCACCTTAACCTGAGCAAAACGATCAAAGGCCGAGAAGCTCGCTGGCCCTACCAATGAGGGGGCAGAGCCTCTTTGCGAGGTACTCGGGATAATGACCACCTGAAAGAACGCTTCACGAGACGCGCTCCCCGCGAGCTCACCAATACGCCAGGTGACGGTGCGTGAAGCATTGTCATAGGTAATAGAGCCATCGGTAGGTGAAGTAAGGCCGGTAAAATTCACATACGAGGGGAGTGCCGCTGTAACTACCGTCTCGGCCAAATCATTGCCAGACTTAACTACCGAAAAGCGGATAGTGTATGCGGTCGCGGCATCTGGCGCAGGGGGTACGGTGCCTGAATTAATGAACGGTCCCGACGCATGGAGCGTGGAGCTCGTGAAAGATACCGTGCTCACTAAGCGTATGGTTTTAGATGCCGTCGCGAGTACCTGCTCGGGTACGCCTGCCTGGCCCACCCGCTCGGCAGCTATTGAGATGGTAAGGGTGATTGCCGCATTGCGCGGTGGGTTCGGTATCGTGGCAAATGAAAACGCAGCGCCACCTCGAGTTCCAGGTGCCAAAAGTGCAAGCTCAGGAGCGGTGTCTTGACTAAAGATTAGTGTGCGGTCGAGCGAACGATAAAATCCCTTCTGACTTTTAACGCTGGCTGGGTCAAGTGCATCGCCCGTCAGGGTCACACTCACCTGCGCATTTGCAAGGGCGGAGGGGAGCGTATTCTCCCAAGTGACGCCAACTGCTATCGAGCTCCCGGGCGACACTGCTGGCTCGGATGCAGAACTCCCATTTATCACAAAGGCTGTGGATAAGAATGGTGCAGAGATACGGACACGCGCCTCTTGGGTCATATACGAGACGCTAAGGCTAGAGTCACCCGGAGACTTGCCTGTCCCGACCGAGAAACGAAATACGCGCTCTTCGCCATTCTCGCCCGTGAGCGTGCCCGTGAGGGTAACCGCTTTTGATGCACCCGCCTTCAAACTCCCGACAGCAAAACTGGTCCCTACCGGCACGATTGAAGAGCTCGTAAGCGCGTAGCCACTTGGGTACTCGGCGGTAAGCACCACGTTATCCAAAGCCTGAGAAGCGTTAGAGCGCACGGTTGCCACTATAGAAAATTCTTTTCCCGAAACGCTCTCCGAGACAGCATCAACAGAGACTGAGAGTGGTGCGGTCGAAATGGTTATCGGATATTCGGCCCGTGCGACAAACGTCGCATTTGAACGTTCTGTCCCAAAAGAAAGTGATGTCTTTATCGTTGCGACCGACCCCTGGGCACCGAAGAGTACCGCCGATACTGACCGTTCTTCGCTTGCGCCCGGGAGGAGCGTGCCCAGGTCAACGCTATACCGTAAAAGAGGTACTGCAACGTCATCAGCTCGACGCGTACCCTCAGGGAAGGTCACCTCGAGAGTCGCTCTTTCGAGTGCCGAGGGGTTTCTATTGGTGATGACTATAGAGAGTGGGGCCGTGTCTCCGCCAGCAACCGTCGTGGGGCCCTGTATCTTAATCGCGACATTGTTTACCGAGACCGTATTGCCGCCTGTATAGACAAGAAAACCAGATGCACCCGCGGCAAGAACAAAGAAACACAGCCCTGCAAAAAAGAATATGCGTGCAAACCGTACATGGTGTGGAGCTCCTATGGTCGCGCCTGAAAGACGCTCGCGCCAGGCATGTGGTGCCGATGGGCCTTCCTGCCCAGAGAGCGCAGAGGTTGCGACCTCTTCAACGCCGTCTTTTGCATAGAGACGCTCACGAACCTTCCCAAGCGCACTAAGATCATCAGATGGGGGCATGAGCTCTATTATAAACCGGAGAGAGCAATCCCTCGATTGATACGCATGACCACGCTTTTGCGATCTTGCGCGAGATGGGCCAGATCGGGGATATCACCCGCATCGAGGCCAAGCACCCTAAGAAGCTTTAACACGGCCTGACACTCTATAGCCTCAAAAAAATCTCCCTCGTAATTTGCGAAATCAGCGAGGGCCTGCGCCATAATCTCAAAAGGGGCTGGTTCGCGCGTTTCAGGTGGCACCAAACGAAGCGCGAGGCCAAGGACTCGTGTCGCGCGTACCCGTGCCACCTGTGGCAAACTGGTGTGCCACGCCTGTTGCAACTGTGCGCCCGTAACCCGCCAACCTTCAGCCCCGCGCACTAGCATAAGCTCGCTTTCAGCAAGCGTGATGAGAGGCGATGCAAGCCGAGCACCCGAACAACGCACTCCTTGGGCACGAGCACGCACCAAGCCCATATCGCGGGTAAGCAGTGCGAGCGAAGCGCTTGTCTCCCCTACGGGCGCTCGCGCAAGGACAAGCGCACGCGTGACGTACTTATGCCGCATTGCGAATAAGATCAAACGCCTCTGTCCCGGTAGAGAGTTCGACCGAGTAGGGTCCGCTCCCCTTCACAACCCGCACGCTGTCGTGCGGCATGAGCGCCATTGTTTTACGTGCTTCAGCTATAGCGCGTGCAAACTCTCGCTCATCTCCCTCTGTGACAAGCTCGGGTGTGAGCGTAGTATCAAGCGCCAACTCACTCCCCTTTTGTACTTTCTTCACATTCACCTCATCGGCAAGTATTGCACTAAAGGCAGCAGGCATATCGTGCGGTACAAAGAGCTGTGCGAGCGGTTGTCGTACTTTTATATTCGCCTTTTGTCGGAGCTGTAGTACCCGGGAAGCGATGCCCCGCACCTGCTGCATATGCGTGATGAGATTTCGGTCATGCGACGTAAACCAGAGGCTCCACCAGTGTCTTGTTGGCCACCGCGTCAAGTGTACGCTCTCGGGCTCACTCTTGGCCCTAACCTTGCGATATATCTCTTCAGCCAAAAATGGTGCGAAGGGCGCCAAGAGGCGTGCCGCCACCTGCAGTGTCTCGCGCAAGGTAACGTGTGCGCCTTTGTCACCCGCGCGCACCCGATCGCGAATGCGTCTCACATACCACTGAGACATATCCTCAACAAGAGCGGCAAGCGCGCGTACCGCCTCATGCGGTTTGTAGGTATCCATCGCCCTTGTCATTTCTGCGATCGTCTCATTGGTACGCGCACGCATCCACACATCAATGACTGCAACCCTTCCCTTTTTCTCCGTCTCGGTCTTGAAAAGTTCGTAAAACTTTGCACTGTTATCAAGCCACGAGAGCACGCGCGCGGCTTCTTTAAGGGTCTTTTCGTCATAATTCTTCGAGTCGCCTGCTTGATTCACGTAGTACATCCAAAAGCGGATCGTATCGGCGCCCCAGCGATCAAGCTCAGCAAAGGGCTCGACCACATTGCCCTTCGACTTACTCATCTTTTGTCCCTCTTTATCGAGCAAGAGCCCGAGACAAATCACGTTCTTAAATGCTCTCCCCTTACCCATAAGCGTGCCTACAGCAAGCAGGGTGTAGAACCAACCGCGCGTCTGGTCGAGACCCTCAGCAATATAGTCAGCCGGGTAGGGTGAGTTTGTGGCAAAGGGCATCGCGCCCGAGTCAAACCACACATCCATCACTTCTTTTACACGCCGCAACTCTTGACCAGAGTCCGAATGAAGCACCAGCTCATCGATATACGGTCGATGCAGATCGAGCTCGTATGCCTCATTGTGCGGGATCGGGACAAACATGATCTCGCGCACCTCGGCATTTTTCGCGTAGAGCGTTTGTATGAGCTCTTTCGAACGCTCTTTGGTTGCGCCTTCTGCAGTAGCGCCAAGTGCCTCGAAGCCAACGCCATGGGTAACGATCAGTATTGTTTCTTTTGTATGCTTTTGTTCAATCTCGTAAAGAAACTCGCCAAAGCGTTGCTTGACGTCTTGATAGCTCTCACCGCCTGGCACTTTTGCGTCATAAGGATGTGCGTCACGATATGCCTGAAACTCAGCAATCGGACGATGATTCAAATCACCGAAATCAAACTCTCGCAGACGTCCGTCATATGTTATCGCAGACATTGAGAGACCTTGCGCCTTGGCGGCAATTTCAGCCGTCTCTCTAGTGCGCATCAGAGGAGATGCGTAGATTTTGCTTACCCTAGGGACCGCACGAAGAGCCGACCTCACCTGATCTTTACCTATGTCGGTAAGTCCATTACCCTCTTGGTCGTTGTTCGCCATACCCGCAACGTTATGCCCCGCCTCGCCATGCCGCATTACAAAATACCGATTGCCACTCTTCTTCGCGCGCTGTTTAAGCTCTCTAAGAGAGCCGATGACGACGCGCTTTTCGCCACCTGCTGTCTCCCACACCGGCAAGGGCGTGCCCCAGTAGCGCTCGCGCGAGATAGCCCAGTCTTTAACACCCGCGAGCCACTCCCCCATGCGCCCCTCGCGTATATGCGCTGGCTCCCAGAGTATTTTTTTGTTCTCAGCAACCAAGGTGTTGCGCAAGTCGTCCATGCGGATATACCACGAGTCACGCGCGTAATAGATAAGCCGGGTCTTGCATCGCCAACAAAAAGGATAGGTGTGCGTGTACGACTCTTTTTTAAAGAGGAGTCCGCGCGCCTGTAGATCTTTCAGTAGCTCGACTGCCGTCTCTTCTTCGACCACCGAACGATTCTCAAGAAAACCAGTGCCCGCTACAAAACGCCCTTCGGGGGAGACAAGGTGCAGTTTAGGTAGCCCGATTTTTGTGCCGAGGTCAAAATCATCTGCACCATACATCACCGCGGTATGCACGATACCGGTACCATCTTCGGTAGTTACAAAATCTGCATGATACACCTGGTATGCGTTCTCAAATTTTGCCCTTTCGCTCTCAGGAGCTAGCTCTCTCGCAAAGCCATACAGCGGCTTATAGTGTCTACCAAGCAAATCTGTGCCATTGATATACGCGACGTTTACCCAGTTGTCACCTAACACCTTCGCGGCCATGTCTTCAGCAACAATCACGCGTGCGTGTTCGCCTTGATATTTCGCATAGCGGACATCCTTATTAATCGCAAGCGCGACATTGCCAGGCAAGGTCCATGGCGTCGTTGTCCACGCGAGGAGAAAGGTGCCGGGTTCGTCAACAAGCTCAAACTGCGCCGTTATCGTGAGATCTTTGACTTCGTCATACCCCAGAGCAAGCTCATGTGAGGAGAGCGAGGTCCCGCAACGGGGGCACCACGGCACTATTTTATAATCTTTATAAAGCCGCCCATCGCGATACACCTTGGCAACCACACCCCATAGACGTTCCATATAGCTTGGGTCAAGAGTTGCGTACGCATGTGTTAAGTCTACCGAGTAACCGAGTCGCTTCGTCGCCTTTTCCCACAAATCAATGTAGCGATAGACACTCTCACGACATTTTCTATTAAATGCACTGATCCCATACTTCTCAATATCTTGCTTGCCTGAAAAGCCGAGATCCTTCTCAACCGCAAGCTCTACCGGGAGACCGTGCGTATCCCAACCTGCCTTACGAGGAACACGATACCCGCGCATTGTTTTATAACGCAAAATAACATCCTTGTACGCGCGACTCTCAAGATGGTGCATGCCCGGCTTCCCGTTTGCGCCGGGGGGGCCATCGTAGAAAACAAACTCTCCTTTGGGTGCACGCTTTGTGAGCGACTTTTCAAAAACCTTTTCGTGCTCCCAAAACGCAAGGATCTCCTCCTCGCGTTTTGCCACCTCTGATTTCTCACCGTTTTCTGCCATAATCCTCAATTCTATCGTAAAAAAGAGTTAGCCGCACCCGCCGGTAAGGCGAGTGCGACTTAAGTCAGATCCTTTTGCGCGACTCTGGCCGCGAACGGCATCCGGGAGAATCGCCTTTGTTTTTCAAATTGCGCCAAGGCGGTCTCGGAGTCTCACCCACGTGAAGCCGCTGCTTCGACCTCTTCGGATATACCTCAGGGTCAACTGAGTAGCCAATTACAAAACTGCCCGTATCACTATCATTGTGTTGCGACAAGCATATCCCCTAAAAGAGCTGCCGGTGGCGAATATATCACATTTTTTCGGGCGTGGGGATCCCAAGGATAGTCAGGCCATTTACCATCGTGTTTGCAAACGCGCGCGCAACACGCACCTTGTATGCCTCTTCGAGGCTCCCGAGTATTTGCTCTCCTGCATACAAGGCATTCCACGCACCCGCAAGCTCGGTGAGGTACGTGGTGAGGATATTTGGAGAGAGCTCTCGTGCGGCGCGCGCTACTACCTCGGGGTAATGCAAAATGAGTCGCTCTATCGCATAGGGCTCGGCTGGTTCATCGGTGCTTCCCGCATTTTCTGACGCGTAGGTGAGGATCTTGCTTGCACGCACGAGTGCGTATTGTAGGTAGGGGCCTGAATCACCCTCGAGCGAAAGCGACTTCTCTGGGTCGAAAATAACATCTGAGCCTGGCGCCTGTCGGAGAATCATGTATTTGATAGCCCCAATCGCCACTTGCTCTGCAATAAGTGGGTCAGAGTTTTTCTCGCTCGCCTTTTCAATCACCTCTTTTATAAACTGTGCGGCCGTAATCACATTCCCCTCTCTCGACGACATCTTGCCTGTAGTCAATCGCAAAAACCCATGCGAAATATGCGTCGTCTTCGCACCAACGATAGGTGCCACCTCTTCAAGCGCCGCCTTTACCACCTTAAAGTGTCCTATCTGTTCGGTTGCCGTAATGACGAACGAGCGATTGGCAGAACATCTCTGTTCTTTGAGCACCGCGAGCCCGAGCTCTTTCGCCTCATAGGTAGGCGTCCCCTTACTGGTAATAAACACGAGTGTATGGAGTCCTTTCTTTTCGCCCTTATAAATTACAGCCCCCTCACTCTCTTCAAAAATCCCTTTCGCAAGTCCGTCTCTCACCATTTCAATACCGGGCTTCGAGGTCTCACTTTCGAAAAAATAATAATCAAACTTAGTGCCGAGGCGCTTGTAAATCTCCTCGAAAGCCGCTAGTGATACCTCCCGCCCCCGCGACCAGAGCGTCATGAGTGCCGAATCTTCGCCCAAGTAAATCGCTTTATTGAGAGCATCTATCTCTGCTTTCGCTTCAGCATTATCTTCATACGCAGTATTTCCCGCCACATATGCCTGAGCAATTTCGCTCGCTGTAGTTGGCTCGGTAGTGCCTACCTGCTTCAAACCCCAGAGAGCCTTTGCCACGTGCGGCCCCACATCGCCCTGATAGTTAGCACGCACTACCTGCGCGCCTGTGTTCGCCACAAGTCGCGCTATCGCCTCACCTATCGCATTGCTCATCAGGTGCCCAATGTGCATCTCCTTAAAGGGATTCGGGTCCGTATACTCCACCATCACTTTCTCCTCTTTTTTCTCCGCCCGGCCCCAATCTTCTCCCTTCGCATCGGCTTCAGCAGTCATAAATCGCACCGCCTCGCTCGAGAGCGTAATGTTCACAAACCCTCCAGCGATAGTCACGTTCGCATCCGCGCCAAGCTCAGTACGAAGCTTCTCTGCCACCTCTGCCGTTTCTGCCCCAGCAAATACAGCATAATCCCCGAATTTCGCATCCGGCCGCCGAATGGTTACCCCCTCCCCCAGCATCTTTCGTATCTTTTCTTCCATTACCAAGAGTGTAGCAAATTACACCTTTTCACCAACCCAGACAAAACGAGACCCCGTATAACCCTCATTTTCAACTTTCTCAAAAAACATTGCAATGGGGCGGGCCCAGACATGCCCTTTTTCAAGCGAGCGATACACCACAAACTCTTTATCGCGATCTTCACTATCACGAGCAACTAAAAGCGCCTCATACAAACCACCCTTGAAGTGCTTATAGATCCCGGGTCTAAATGCTCGGGCAAGATCAGATGGCTTTAGTATCAAGTCAGTCATATGTGATCATATTCGTTCAAAGAAATGTTCACTATGATATATCATAGTGGGGATATAATGGTAATTGGTGGTATTAGTGGGCAGTATACCTTGGCGAGTACACATGACGATTGCGACCATTGCGCGGTGGTAGACCGATGTGGATGATGCGAATAAACGTGTCGATAAACGATTCGTGTAATTTTTGGGGGCGCCTCAAGGCATACTCCGCAATTCTTTGATATTTCCCTTCTGCAAGCCCCCGCCAAAGACGAGTCACCGTTTGCGGGGTAACCTGGAGCGAATCGCCAATCTGTTCAAAAGTGTACCCGCGCACCAGAAGACACACGATGGCGAGGCGCTTGGCGAGCATGACTCGCTCGGTTTGGGAGAGAAGCTCCTGTGCGAGAGTGCGTGCATCTTCTTTCGTCTGCGCTGTCGACAAAAACACAAGAAACTGGTCAGCCAGCTCTGTCGCGACCTTCTTGTTCAATCGTCTTTTTGAAATATGCGGCATGGCTATCCACTATGATATACCATAGTGATATGCTTATAAGCATACTGATTACTTTGGTTCGAAGAGTAGAATGTCGCAGGTGTAGCCGGTAGCGTTGAACTCTTGGCCATTTCGCCCCGTGTCGTCTGCAAGGTTTGTTCCCAGCTTCTCTCCGGTCGAAGAGTAGTAATCGCTCGTTTGAACACTGCCCGTCCGTGAGGTCACTGAAAATGTAATGGTGGGATCTTTTTGGCACACGGCTACTGATTTGGATGACACACTCTGACCTATTTTTTTATAGCGCTCCGAGACAACAGCGGGGATAGGGATATCCGACGGTCGCTCTACAGATTGCATGTTGAGTGCACCGCAGGAGTAACTTGCTTTGTAAAACGCATACAAGCCCTCAAGACTTGCACCTACTGCACCAAAGGTATAAATAAACCCTTTTTGATTCTCGGTTACTAAGTAGATGTCTGGGTATCCGGGCTTTACACATTTTTCAACAAGAACAATCGATGACCCTGCGCGCCGAAGCTGATCGTGCTTCTCAAAAACTAACCGGGGTGCTTTGCCGATATACACCGTGGGGCTTTGCTTGCTGGTGCTCGATGCTTCTACAACTTGCTCCTGAAGGAGCTGATCAAGTTGCTGAAAAAGGGCGTAGGCTTTGTTACTCGCGAGATGAGTCATGACTTCATACTTTCTACCGTCGGTAGTGAGCGAGAGTTTGTAGTACGTCGCATCGGGTGGGGGCGGCGGATCTTTTTTGAGAGAAGCGAGATCGACCGTGGTGAGAAACTCAATAAGTTTAGCGCGGGTGTCAGACGAAAGCGTTAGGGCTTTTTGCACCTCACCCTTTTCATCAGCGTGGTAATAAGAGAGAGCACCATCAGGGGTGATCGCATAATTCGTTGTTTGAAAGTCTCCCCCTTTATGTAGAGCCATACCTGGCAAACTTGTAATGGCTGGTTTTGAGACGGCTGTAGAGTCTGAGACACTCGGCTTTGCGTCTAACACTGCTTGATACTGCGTCCCGATGTAAAAACTAAGTGCTGGCACAACGCCAACAAACAAGACGATCGCACCCAGTTTTGAGTACCAGGTTACTTCATTCCACCTAATTCCCGCAGGAGCAGATTCTGGAGTCATTAGTTCAATAGTAGCACCAACTATCTGAACACCTGTGGGATGGGGTGCGCTTTGGCAAGTTTGAGGATAGCGGCACGGGCAGCTTTGACAGTTTTTGTGTCGCGGTTTTTGAGAACAGTGAGCATGATTTCGGCTACCTTGACGCAGTCTTTCTCTTTAAACCCGCGCGTCGTGAGCGCAGGCGTCCCAAAGCGTATGCCGGATGGATCCATCGGTTTGCGTGTGTCGTCTGCTATTGAGTTTTTATTAAGCGTGATGCCCGCTTCGTCTAAAAGCTTCTCTGCTTCACCGCCCGAAATGCCAAGCAAAGTAAATACGTCGGCAAGTAAGAGGTGGTTGCTGGTGCCGCCCGTAAGGAGGCGCACCCCACCCTTTTTAAATACCTCGGCCATCGCGGCGGCATTTTTAACTACTTGTTTTGCGTACTTTTTGAATGATGGCTTCAGTGCCTCACCAAACGCAACTGCTTTTGCCGCTATTTGATGCATGTGAGGGCCACCTTGGAGACCGGGGAATACCGCTTTGTCTATCTTTTTCGCTAGATCCTCGCTCTCACGCACCAAGATCATCCCGCCACGCGGGCCACGAAGTGTTTTGTGCGTCGTGGTGGTCATAAGGTCAAAACCGTAGTCAAACGGGTTCTTTTGTGCCCCGCCCGCAATCAAGCCTGCAATATGCGCAACATCGGCCATTGAGTACGCGCCGACCTCTTTTGCAATCTTCGCAATCTTGCCCCAGTCGAGCTCGCGCGGGTAAGCCGAGAAGCCGCCCAAAATGACTTTCGGTTTTTCTTTCAAGGCTATCTCGCGAAGCGCATCATAATCAATCTCACCTGTCTCAACATTCTTCATCTTGTACCGAATAAACTTGAAGACCTTGGCAATGTAGGTTACGGGGTGGCCATGCGTTAGGTGCCCACCGTGAGAGAGATCCATACCGAGGATAGTGTCGCCTGGCTCACACATGGCAAAGTACGCGGCGATGTTGGCATTTGCCCCACCCAGTGGCTGTACATTTGCATATTTTGCTTTGAAAAGCTTTTTGGCTCGCTCGATAGCAAGCACCTCAACCTTGTCAGTAAACTCCTGGCCGCCGTAGTAGCGGCGACCCGGATACCCCTCAGAGTATTTATTCGTGAACGACGAGGCCATCGCCTCTTTTACTGCCGCAGAGACATAGTTCTCGCTGGGGATAAGCTCAAGCCCCTCCCTCTGCCGCTTCTCCTCCCCTATCAAAGCCTCGTAGACTTTCTTATCTTGTTTTTTGATGTGTGCGTACTGCATAGGAATAACCGTTTAATGTAAATAAAACTCCCCTGTGCAGTACTTAGATCATACTTATTTTTTTCTTGGCCTTAGGCGCGTGTAGTTTTGCATTATACCCGCCCACCACAGCTAGCTCTGCTTTGATGGGTGGGTGCGGATTGTAGTCATTCAATTGGACGTATTCTGGCTTAAAAGCATCGAGCGATTTGAAGTTCTTGGTAAATGAAACGGTAGGAAAAGGTCGTGGGGTACGCGCGAGCTGCCCCCTTGCCTGGGCCCTGTGCGTCTCGTATACGTGTAGGTCGCCAAAGGTGTGCACGAACTCGCCGGGCTCGCGGCCGAGAATCTTCGCAATGATGCAGGTAAGGAGCGCGTAGGATGCAATGTTAAATGGTACCCCGAGAAAAATATCTGCCGAACGCTGGTACAGCTGGAGGCAAACCTTCCCATGTTTGATATTGAGCTGGTACATGTTGTGGCATATAGGAAAGCGTGCCCCCTTGCCAGGCCTGGCCATCGAATAGAGAAACTCTGGATTCCAGGATGAAACTAGGGTGTTGTGAGCACTCGGGTCTTTGCGCAGCTCCTCAATGACCCAGCTTAGCTGATCTATTTTACGCCCGTCGCTTGCCGACCACGCACGCCACATCTCGCCATAGATGTGCGGTAGCTCTCCATGCTTTTTTGCAAACGCCTTATCATTCTCAAGTTTTGCGACAAACTCTTCTTTCGACATCTCTTTCTTCCCTTTCTTTTTTTGTTGCTCGTTATAAATGCGCAGTGGATAGTCATCCCAAATGTGTACGCCTTGTTTTGCAAGATACGCAACATTCGTCTGGCCTGAGAGAAACCAGTAGAGCTCTTGGAGCACTCCCTTCCAGAACACTTTTTTTGTGGTAAGCACCGGGATCCCTTTAGAGAGATCGAACCGGATCTGTCGCCCAAACACACTGTAAGTTTTTACACCAGTCCCATGATCTACCTGCTCCTCCCCCTTCTCGAGGGTTTCTCGGATCAGATCGAGATACTGATATTCAGGGTGGCGGTTATTTTTTTGCATGGCTTTCTTTATTACTCTTTTTTGGCACAAAGTGCTTCCAATTGTTTTTCGCGAACCGCCCTGTCTTTTTATAATTGCGGGCAGGCGGTGATGAGAGTTTTGAAAATGTTATTTGCGCAATCTCCATCCCCGGCCGAAGGATAATGGGGATATTACTCTGATTCGTGATTTCGAAAGTAATATTGAGAAAGTGGCCAGGGTTGATGATGCCTGCCGTGTTGTGGATCATGAGCCCAATACGAGCGAGCGATGACTTGCCCCCTACCTGTATTAAATAATGATCGGTACCAAAAAACTCTTTTGAAAGCCCGAGTACCGAAACGCCCGGATGGAGCACGAACTCTTCGCCATCTTTTACCGTGCGTTCGACTGTTTTTGCATATATCTTGCGGCCAGGGTCGACAAAATGCGTGCTGCTTGCGTCATTTTCTATAAATTTATTCCCGAGCAAAATATCGTAACTGGCTGGCTGTAAGCGTTTTTCGTCAAAGGGTTTTAGGGTGATCTCCCCCATCTTGACTGCCTTTTTTATGTCAACATCAGAAAGAAACATAGCTATTCAACAGTGAAAATTTTTTCCGTACCGTAATACTCCGGCCAATGCGCATTGTAGAAGGCAAACATGCGTTCGAGCCTGTCTTGCGGGAGCTCGGCGACGCCGAGCTCCCGCATAAACGCCAAGAGTTCTTGCTTGGTTGCCTCTGCTTTCGCGGCGTCATCAACCACCTTCTCGAATTCTGCTAGGTAACCGTACCCCGCATTTTTATCGAGACACACCGAAACCCCCCCCGCCTCATATTCCTCACGCGTACGCGACCACTTCGCTTGGTAGGCGTACCCCGCCGATTGCACGAGTGTATCGAGCTCGTCGAGAGTCTTCCCCGCAACAGGCTCCTCGAGCTCCATACGCGCAACGCCATTCGCGCTCGAGTCACTCCCCACCGAGGCTTTCATGACGATTTTCGCGACACCGTTCATCTCACGGGTACGCACGGAGATCTTTTCTCCTTTTGCCATAACTCGCATCCTTTCTCCCACCTCGCTTGTGACAAACGGGGCAAAAGTCTCTGCAAGCTTTACTGGGTCGCCACTTTCAAAATAATGATTGAGCTGTGTGTACGAGTTTTTCAACGTACAGGAAGGGTCGAGCGCACGCATCCGCTCCTTGAGCGAATCGGCCGCTTCTCTGCTCCCCAAAAGACTTTTGATCTCAATTTCAAATAAGTGTCCCGACATGTCCTGCTAGTATACGGGGACATGGAAAAAAGCAACACCGTTGACAAGCCGTGCATCAGTATCGTCGTGGCGATTGGGCGCGATGGACAACATAATCACGTTATTGGCAAAAACAACGAACTCCTCTGGCACATCCCGGACGACCTAAAACACTTCAAGGCGCTGACGCTAGGACACCCTGTGATAATGGGGCGCAAAACCTTCGAGTCGTTACCACCCAAAGTGCGCCCACTCCCTGGGCGCACCAATATCGTCGTGACACGCGACTCGAGCTGGTCCTATGAGGGCGTCCTTCCCGCGGCTTCAATCGAGAGCGCTCTCGCACAGGCTCGGGAGATTGATAACGAGGAGATTTTTATTGGCGGTGGGACTCAGATATATGCACAGGCCCTCCCCCACGTCGACCGCCTCTACCTTACCCTTATTGATGACGAAAAAGAGGGCGACGCTTACTTCCCCGCCTACGAAAAAGAGTTCACAAAAATTATCTCAGAAGAATCTCGTGAGTGGAACGGCCTCAGGTACCGATGGATTATTCTCGAGCGTTAGCTACTTCACATCGACGCCCATACTTCGCGCAGTGCCTGCAATGAGGCGCTCGGCGGCCTCGAGAGAGCCGGCGTTTAAGTCAGGCATCTTTTCTTCTGCGATCTGCTTTACCTGTGCCTTCGTGATAGAGCCCGCCTTTTCAACAGGTGTTTTGCCTGAACCTTTTTCAAGCCCAGCGGCCTTAAGGATAAGACGTGAGGCTGGCGAGACTTTGAGTACAAAGCTAAACGTACGATCATCGTACACCGAGAGGTCAACGGGAATAATGGTACCCATCTTGTCGCGAGTCTGTTCGTTAAACTGGGTCACGAACTGCCCAATATTGATGCCTGCAGGGCCGAGCACAGTACCTACCGGAGGTGCCGGAGTAGCCTTACCCCCAGGGAGCTGTAGTTTTATCTTTTTTACGACTTTAGCCATAGTGCAAGGACTTTACCTTAGAGTTTGCGAACTTGCAAAAAGTCGAGCTCGACGGGGGTCTCGCGCCCGAACATTGAGACCATCACTTTGACCTTGCCACGATCTTCGTCGATGTCGCCCACCTTACCCTCAAGATCTTTGAAAGGCCCGTCGGCGATGACCACCGGGTCGTCTTTCACGAGGTCGATACGGTGCTTCGGTGCATCCGCACTCATACGCTTCATGAGAGAGGCGACCTCAGACGCCTCCATGGGGACTGGGGTCGTACCACTCCCCACAAAGCCCGTCACGCGAGGCGTGTTACGCACCACAAACCACGAGTCGTCGTCGACAATCATGCGCACCAAAATGTAGCCCGGGTATATCTTTTCTTCTTCTACAATGCGCTTGCCCGCCTTCACCCGGATTTTCTTCTCAGTCGGCACCGTCACTTCAAAAATTTTGTTCTCCATACCGAGAGACTCGATGCGCTGTTTCAAGTTGCGCTCAACAGCGTTCTCGTACCCAGCATAGGTGTGGATCGTGTACCATCTTGCATCATTAGGATCTGGCTTGGTGTCATCATGTACGTGCTTGATGACACTCGGTGCGATGTCCGCCATACCAAGCTCTTCAGGTACCTGCCCTTCCCCCACGGTACCCCCTACAACCTGTTCATCAGTCTGGTTCTCCATAGTGAGCAACATTACGCGCCAATAAACATCTCTACCCCAAGCCCAAATATATAGTCGAGTACCGCCACCAGTACCGCGATGGCAATCGCGATACCGATAACAACCAGCGTGTGTGCAACTGCAGTACGCGTCGAGGGCCATGCCACATGCGCGAGCTCTGCACGAACGTGTTTGAGATATTCGATCATATATTTTTGGTATTAAAAAACCCCTGCGGGGTTTCGTATATTGATATAGTACCGTACTCTAAAATGCGCGTCAAGTAGCAAAACGACGGCTCCTAGGGAGCCGCCGTTTACACACAGAACAGCTGTTACCGGATTTCGTAGGTGATAGAGACGTTAGAGGTATATTCATCTTCACCCGTTGGGATCTGGGGCGCTGGTGCATCAGCTGCCTCCAACGCTACCCCACCACCTTTGGCGAAGGCAAAGTAGGGGTATGCCCCACCCTCATTGAAGCTCACCACACGAACAAGACGGACACCGAGATCTTTTGCGAGCCTCTCTGCCTTCTTCTTTGCATCTTTGATAGCCTCAGCGCGCACCTCGTCCTGCACCGCAGATGGGTCGTCAAGTGTAAAGTTCGGGCCGTAGAGATTCTGCACATTCAACCTACCAAGGCCGGCAAGAAGCGCGCCTATTTTATCGAAGTGCTCCCCCCGGAGAGCCACCTCAATACTTTGAGAGACTTGGTAACCCGTGATCTTGGGAGAGTTTTCGTAGTATTGAGGGCATGCGGCACCCTCGCGACACGGGTTGGGGTAGCTGTACTGTGGCGAGATAACGTAGGAGGCCGTCTGTATGTCCTTCTTGGGGATATCTTGCTCTTGTAGGTACTCTATTGCGGCATTGCTTTGACTCGTGGTTTTGGTTTGCGCCTCAGCTACCGTTGCTGAAGTGTTCTGAACGGTAAAGGTAATGCGCGCAATGTCAGGCGGTGCGGTAACCGAGCCCGTGCCCGAGATGGTAATGGTGTTCATCGCCGGAGTTTGGGGACGGCCGAGCTCACCAAAAGCGCTCACTGTTTGGACGAGGAGAAAAAGCCCGAGCATCGCAAGTGCAGCTACTCCTGCCCACTGGAGATGCTTCGGGGGTACAATACGCAAAGTCTTTTCAGAGTCGTTCATGAATAGAAACACTATTTAATAATGCTCACAGTATACCTGACGAGCGAGCTGGCATATTCTTTCACCCACCTATACCCCCTGAAGAGTCGCGAGGAGTGCCTTAAGTGCCTGATTGGCAGGGAGTGTGGAGACGTCGAGAGAGGGGTCGGTCCAGTTGGCGACATTGCGGCTCTCCGCATCAAAGCGGAAAACCAATTGTTCTTGCTCACGTGCAAGATAATAGGTAGTGCGCACCTGACCCTCAAAACGCTCGAGCTCGACGAGCGAAAAACGATTTTGGTTATGTGGCGGCCCGAGTGTCACTGAGGTAAAAGCAGTAGGGGGAGCTGGCTCGCCCGTCGCACTCAAGACAGCATTGCTCCTCACGAAGTCAGCGGCGGTCATCTCTGAATAGGTAAAAGATCGGATACTGATACGGCTCTCGATGCCGCTCGGCTCGAGTTTTACATATACCGCAACTGTGTCGGTATCGTCAGGAGTTGTCGAGGCATAGCCAGCGGGCAGCGCAAACGCAAGCCCAATATCTCGAAGCTCAATGTTAGGGAATGGGCACGCAGAAAACTCGCAGGCCGGCCCCTCGCGCCCTAGAGTTGTACCGTCAGGGCATACGCGAGCATCTGCTTGGCATGCAATAGGCCCTTTTGGTGCCTCAACCACCGAACGATACATAAAACCAGCAATGCCCAAAAGTGCGATAAGTGCTACTCCGAGCCCTAAGCCTTTAATATTCATAGTGTGTTGAGTATACCAAAACGGGGGCGGCTATCGGGAATCGAACCCGAATTGAGAGCTCCACAAGCTCCAGTGTTAACCGTTACACCATAGCCGCCATGAGGGCGCGCACGATGTTTTTATAGCACGACTTTCACTTTTTGCTTACCACGGCCAGGAGGCGAGGACGAGCGCCGCGACGAAAAGCGCGACAAAATAATGTGAGGCGTTGATGAGGTAGAGTTTGACCGGTTTGTTTTCGTACCAAATAGAGTTCGACATAATGGTCGCCACGAAGCCGAGCCAGATCCAAAATGCAAAGGTGAGAGCGGCGCCGACGGCTTCGATATTTGTCATCGCCATGAGATTTGCAAGAACAAACACCATGATGAGTGTGGTCAAGAACCCGCCGCCCATCGCTTTCGCGTGAGTCATCTGCATACTCTTCATGACTTCATCAGTAAAACCCATCAGCTCCCTCCACTGCTTACCAAAAAGTACGCTGTACCAGAGCCATCCGACCATAAACGCCGCGACAGAGGCAACAAACACAGCAATAAAATCAACAGTGATCATACAAGCGGGAGTTAGCAACTAATGCTCGTATTAAACCACATGTGCATTAGAAGTGCACAGAATGAGGAAGCCAACTCGGGCGCGCTCGGCAATCGTACCTTTCAGGACACGGTATCGATACTTGGTTGCCCAGACCACGTGCACTTCAAGTTTAAAGACGGTGTGAGAGGCTTTGCGGTATTCGTTGCCCACCTCCTCATGATACTGGAAGTGACCGCCTGAAGGCGTGGGCAATCACCCTCCCAAAGAGGGACTGTATACCGCGGTGCTCTACTCCTGAGTTAGTGCAACCCCATTTCGCCGCCGG
>CAZWKU010000010.1:0-19330 GCA_964634595.1 uncultured Candidatus Saccharibacteria bacterium
CCCCCCATGCTCCCCATTGCATCTTCGGGGACAGTTGTGCCAAACCACGCTTGATACCACCCGCGCATATCAGTAATTTCTTTGGTCTGCGCCGCAATAATAGTTTCGGCAAGGGTGCGCACCTCTTGTCTCTTGCTCTTTTCAAGTGCGAGCTTTGTCATTGTAATAGCCCCCTCATGGTGCGGGATCATCTCTTCAATAAAATGCTTGTCTATGGTTGCCCCTGTTATCCCGCCATAACCCATCATGCCTGTAAACACTCGCGGCGTTACAAAAACCCCGGCCAATAGCCCGATGATAAGCCCCACTGCTCCAACGCTCAGTATTTTTGAATTCATATTGCGGTATAGTATCACGATCTGCTTTTTCAGATCCCATGACGAGAGCGTGAGATCACCACGCGAGAGCATTGGCGACTATCGCAATACCAATGATACCAAGAGCGTTCATGACAAAAGAGAGAGGCAAAAAGTAACGGTCGCGCATTTTTGAGATACCGAGAAGGGTGAGCCCAAGCTCATCAGGCAAGGGCGAGGCGATAATAAGCGCGCCCACAAACGGGAGGAGGTAATGAAACAGCTCGGTTGAAAAGATAGCCGGCCAGCGGCGCACTCCCGACTTAGCAAGCACATAGTTGATGTCGTCGAGTATATGGTCGCGAATTAGGCGAAAGATAAGGTAGTCGCCTGCCATAGCGCCCGCCGCCCCCACAAGAGTAACTAAAACGATTGAGTTAGTTTGAGAGAGCTCACCCAAGACTACGATTGCGGGCGCCGTGGTGAAAATTGAGGTGAAAAGCATCCCTGCGATAAAGATACCTACATATTGCAGCTCCTCGAGAGCCGTGACCCAATGCGCGGCGGTACCCGTTTGCACAATATATATCGCAAGGCCAATAGACACCGCGACAAAAAAGAGATCGCGCACTAGCTGTTCATGTTTGCGCTTCATCCCCCTATTGTACGATCCCAGCGTAGCACTTGACAAATATGCCTGATGGGTGTATACTGCTAAGCAGAGTGTTCATTTCGGACACCAGCAAATCGGAGACAATCAGATGACGAAGAAGGCCATCATCGCTCTAAGCGCAGTAATGATGCTTTCAGCTTGCGACCAACCCGCCCAAACGACTATCAAGGCGGAGCCGCCGCAAGATGTAGCCCAAGCGGCTGTTCCCGCTCCCATCTCTGCCGACCCACATGGGTGCAGAGGGATAGAACAGTGGTCTGAGGAGTTCATGCTGTGCGTTACGGACGTAACGTTGCACCTTCTTCATGAGGCCAAAGTTCGGGAGGAGAAGCGGCCAACCTTTGTCGCGGCGTTCACAAAGAAAATGGAGGACGACCCAAACACGACGGTCAGCGAGGTCATTGCGAACATACCTGATGACCTTACAGACCTCTCACCATCTTACCCACTTATAAATGAGGATGGTCGCTTATACTCAGGGCCAATCAACGATTGGCTCGAGAAAGCATTTGGAGATTGGGCCGCACTCGAAGAGAGAGCGCTCCTACGAGCGCACTTCAAGAAGCCCGAGAATGTCACGAGCTTGCGCGATAGTTTTCTCGCAAGGCTTGCGTACCTCACCTTCGACGCCTCGGCACGCAAGTGGTTTGCTGAAGGCAAGACCGTCTTCGAGAAGCCGCTTGCGCCCTACCCCACTGATGGACGGTGGTATAAGCGAATCATTTTCGCAGATACTTTGCCCGACGCACCGGCCTTTTGGGTCGACGCATACGGCAAGGAGACCTTCTCGAAAAACTCAGTGTACTGGTTCATGTTCCTCCACCGGAGAAATCGTGAGGGCGGGCCAGCGCTTGTTCAAGCCTGGCAAGAGACTCTTGTCGCATGGCTTGCTGAAGTAGCAAAGCGCCCCGATGTGCCGGCTCCCGCAGAAAAAGATTAAACTTACTGTTCACGAGGCCCCAGGTAACTCCTGGGGCCTTTTTCTTTTCAGAGTTATTTAAACACTACGGGGATCTCGATAGCGGCGTCGTGTTCAGGCAGGCCAGAAGGGTTATCTTTTTTCAAGATAAGTGTGCCGCGCTTTGAGTACGCATTGTGTATCTCGCTAGTATCAAAAGTAACGATCGCTTTGAAGGGCACGAACTCAGATGTCATCCAGTCGGCTTGCGCCTCGGCATGTCCTTCACCAATAATCTTGCCGTCCCAATCAACCACCGCAATCGGGAATGACGCCTCAAAATACCAGGTACCGCGCGCCTCACCTGTAATAGTCACTGGGCTTGTTATAGTCGCGCCCGACATGGGGCTCGTAACACGAATAAGATCTGATTCTCCCTGCTTCTCTATATAAATGTAGTTGTTGAGTGCATAAAAGCCCCAGACTAGGAGCGCGGCCGTAAGCCCCATATACATGACCCATTTCATCGCTTGAGCATATCACAATACAAACGGCACCCACCCCAGAAGGTGAGAGGCGGGTCAAGCGGCGCCTATCACGACGCCGACGGCGAGATCGACGACATTGCCTCGAAGCAGAAATTGTTTGAATTCGTTTAGCATCGTTGCATTTTACCCTATCAACCTCTGAGCTTTTTTCGTATCCACGCTTTGATTCTACCGCAAAAGGGTAATAGCGTAGCTCACGGTATCTCCGGCAAACACCCCCTCCTTTTTACGCATTGCCGCTTTGAGCGGCAAGAGGTACACTCCCGTCTTATCGGGGAATATCGAGGTGCTCCAGGCGCTCTTACCAAGCTTCACCGTAACAGGGACAGAGCCCCAGCCGATACGCGGCTTACCCGCCTGCTCTTTCTTGATCAGCGATGAGCTCTTTTTATCAACGGTCAAAAAGTGCCACCCGGCCATCCCCGGATACTGCCACACCTTTGATTTGAGCTGGTACCTCTTTTTCACACTTGCATTCTACCCTGCCATACATGCGATATACTGTCCTTTTAGAAGCAGGGAAAAAGGAGAGTGCCATGTCTGACATCAGCCGGATACTGGGTGGTCACCGTCTCACGACGGCACTGATCGTGTATCACTGGCCCGACTACGATTTCATGCTGCAAGAGTATGTCTGGCAAGAGTACGATCTTGTACCTCGGTTCCCCGTTTTGAACAACTTCCTGCATTTTTGGCAGTCGAAGCTTGACGGCAGGTTGCACTCAGTATGGGTTGCCTGCGCGGGGATCATTGCCCCGAGAGAGCTACGGCATTTTGACGGCGAGTTCACCTTGCAATAGACAAGACAAGAGGGCGGGCGCGTACGCGCCCGCCCTTTTTCGTGTCTTGAGCTAGGGCGTATAGCCGGGGTAATACTCAATGCGGATATCGTCGACCCATTCAGTGCCGGGGATAACGCTAACTACTTTGCCGAAGATTCGCGAGTTCTCTTCATTGACCACGATGATTGGATAGTTGGTGTTCTTGTTTTGTGGCTCAAGCAAGACGACGCCGTCAGTCTTTGAGTACTGTTTAATGACTGCCATGTTACCGAGCACAGCTACTACCCTATCGCCATTGTCTACCTCTCCGGTCACCTCAACTATCACGTAGTCGCCGTTTTTAATACCAGCGTCCTGCATACTGTCACCTATCGCCTTTATCGCCGCGATATTGGTGTGAGCCGGTACCAATTTTCTATCTACTAAGATGTACTCGCCAAATTCGTCTTGAGCATACACCTGTACCGCGTCGCACCCGGCCGAGGCGATAACCGGGATCTTGAGCATGTGCGCTATCGCGTCGCCGTCACGATCGCCCACCACACCAATGTTGCGATGCTTGAAGCGATCGCGATGTATAAGGCCCTTACGCTCTAAGCTCTCGAGGCGTTGGGTGACGCTCCTGAGCGACCGGAGCTTAAAGTGTTTGGCGAGCTCAGAGATAGTGGGCGCCACACCATTGGTAGCCGTGTGATGTTTCAGGTAGCTCCAAGTCTTTTCTTGTGCGGGTGTGAGCGATATGACTGTCATATTTCATACTCTAACAGCAAGTTGTGTATGCTGGCATTGTTATCCACAACTTTCGACACACGATACACAACTTGTATTAAAAATGGAGGCCAGCGCAGAGCGCTGGCCTTTTACACACGTCGAACACAAAGAACAATTGGTTATACACGCACGGTCTTTAGGCGTCTGCGAGAAACACCAAAGAGAAGGAATGCCGCTGCGAACATCAGAAGTGAGTTCGGCTCAGATATCCTGTTTGATCCGTTATTTGTGTCTGGAACCAACAAGAAGCCGAAGGGCGCCGTCGCTGTGTAGGAGAGCCCAGAGACAAGCCCGAACGATGCATTGTAGGCATACACGTCTACCCCACGATCGACACCGTCTTTAGCGTAGAAATCGCCCCACATCGGCTCTCTGTCGCTGACGATAGTCCACGAGAAGTCGGTGGTGTCCGAACTCGGAGTGAACTTGAGGCTCCAAAGGTCGGCCGGTATCCCCGGCGACGATCCGCCCTGGTTACCAAAAAGATCGGGGCCGTCGTACGGGGAGGTACCCTGACGGATATTCTTGACGGTAAAGGTGGGCGAGACTTCCGTCAAAACATGGGAGATGTCTTTTCGGTCTACCTCGAACCGATAGTCGTATTGCCACAGGGAGCCGACACTGGAGACCCGCCAGGAAAGCGCGGCGCCTCCCGCACCCCAACTTCCGGTCGCTACGAGCCCACCCCCGGGCGAGCTTGAAATGCTACCAATAAGTGGGACTGCGTACGCAACACTGGGTACGCAAAACGCAAATACAAGCACGCACAATGCCCATAGCCGTTTCATGGCTTATTCCCTCTTTCTTTCGCACGCGTAAGGAACATCCTAGCGCTTTATTTATTATACCATATACATTATTTTCTACCAGTTCATCGTGCCCTACCTCTCATGCTACTACGCCACGAGCCCCGGCGAGCGCGCAGCGATTTTTAATACCTTTGCGAGCTCGGGCAAATTCACCTCGGCACTCTTTTTAAACCTTATGCAACTCTTGCCCACCGAGACCCCGCCCGAACGACCGTCCGGTCGGGCGGGCTTGCCGAGCTTTGCCTTGTGCATTTCGGCAACATACTTGCCGTCTACCACCGAACAGACATAGAGCGAAAGATAATTTTTTTGGTTTGCGAGCGCGATTACTGGCCAGTCAATCAGGTCGTTTTTGTAATTGCGATATTTGAATTTGCCGTAGCCGAGCATATTGTAGGCAAAGTACGGCTTCAAGCGCGGTACCGTCTTTTTGATAAATGCGTGGATACTACGCAGATCCTTCGCACGCTCTTTAGGCACCGAGGCGAGGTACTCCGCCACCGTCTTTGCCTCCACCTTTTTAAACATGTTTGCCATACACCAAACTATTGTTTGCTAGGCACCCACCTCTACCTTAAAGCCGCCGTAGGCCATCTTCGTAGTGTCAAAAGGCATCGACATATCTTTGGCATCTGCGTACTTTTTTTCGAAGTGCGCCATCACCTTTTTGTTTACGGCGTCGCGATGCTTGCGATTTTTAAAGACGATAAACGAGAACCATGTCGTGTCGCCCTTGCCGCTTTTTGCCATCTCGACAAACGAGCGCGGTGGGGGCATCCCGTGGCTACCTTTTACCTTCAAATCCTCACCCTGGCACTCGTAATAGGCAAGTGCCCCGAACTTCATCCACACCTCGGCCGCCTCGCTGGCCATCTTTTTATACGCCTTCACATTTTTCTTCGGCACAGGGAACACAAACCCGTCTACATAGCTTCCTTTCATAGCATATTGATTTTTTCCATAGGGGTTTAGTATAGCAAATTAGCGTATACAACTCACCCTCTTGAAGCCTGTGGCGGTTTTTATTTTTAGACTCTTAGCGAAAGGTTACAGTGCCCGAGTCGTACTTAATCTCAAGGATGAGCTCGCCCTTTGAGGTAAACAGGTAACTGGCCGTGTGCTCAAGGAGCTTTGCAAAGTCAGCCTCTTGCGAACCCTCGCAGTGTTTTTTAGTAGCGTAGATATTGCTCAACGAAAGTGCACCTTGGTTGGTACTGTATGAGCCACCCATGGCGTTGCAGTCGGTGGTAGCCGTAAACTTGCCGTCAGCACCAAAGGTGAGGGTGAAAACCCCTGCCTGCTTTGGCTTTAATTCGGTGCCGTCGTTGTACAAGGCCGAGACCCACATCCACGGCTTCATAGTCAATGTCATTTCTTTCGGGTCGGCCTCACCCTCGAAGTTTTGCACCACCTCGCCAAAATCCATCGCAACAGGGTCGTACTTAAGGTAGAGCGATTTGGCAACCGAAGGTGCCGTAGTAAAGGGCTCGCCCGGCTTTCGGTCGGCATAATTCACGAGCACGAGCCCGTCGCGAAACTCGGTTGTTTGCGGCGCGATACGATCGCCAATCAACATTGCCTCGGTACCGCGATACTTGCCGTCAAGGGTTTGTATCGCCCCCACAAGATAAAAGAATGTCCCACTCCCACCAGGTTCGTGGGTGATAAGAAACGCGAGGTCGACTATCCCATCTTTGTTTAGATCCCCTTTGGTGACATTCCCAAAATATTTTGTACCCCCTTCACCAAGCATGAGCGGCTGGCCTGAAAGGCTGATGGTGAGCTTTTGATAGTCACTCGCAAGATCGCCTTGCTTCTCGGTATAAATGTAGTTGTTAAATGCATAAAACCCGCCCACAAGTAGTACCAGCACCGCCACCCCATACCCAAGTATTTTCATACCCCCCATTCTACCGCACTCAACGCCTCAACCTAAGTAGTGCTTGAGGGTATATATCCAATCCGCTTCGGCGAGCGGTTTTTGCTCTTTTTGAGCCAAGAGCCACTCGAGGTACTTTCGATCTGTTCTCAGCACCTCCTCAATCTTCTTGCCATTATATTTACCAAAACGAAGGGTCGTAAAGAGCATTGGGGTTGCAGAAATTTCGAGCATTTTTTCAAGCGCCGCCTCTTCACTACCCTCTTGCTCTTTTACTTTTTGCAGCAATCTTTCAAACAAAGCCTCGAGCACCAACACATCGCCCCACGCGTCATGCGCCGTGGCCTCTACCTCGAGCTCGAGCCGGTAGCGCAGGTACTGTAGCTGATATATGCCTATCACCTCTTTTGGGTCGAGCGCGCGAGCAACCTTGTAGGTGCAGATGGTGCGGCTCGGCGTAATGCCCTCGCGCGCAAGCATGGCAATGTCAAACGCCGCATTGTGCGCCACGGCGAGAGTCTCGCTACTCTCAAAAAGACTTTTCACTTCGTTACATTCATCGGCAGCCGTAAAAAGTGGTTTGTTCGCCACCATTTTTTGAGTTATGTGATGTATCGCCATCGACTCAATCGAAATTGCTACGGGTGGCTTGTAGAGTGCATTAAGCCGCGGCTCAGGCGAGCCACGCATCTTAATAGCAAGCTGGCAGAGCCTGTCCTCATCGCCATTCCCCGTCGTCTCAGTATCAAAAAAGAGTATGTTCATAGCTCATCAACCAGTATCGAGTCATTCTCTAATTTTACCTCACTTACCAAAACAACCGCCTCAAGGCGGTTATTTTTACGTATTCTTTACCCGATATGCCTCTACGACTTTCCTTTGTTCTGCATTTGCCTCTCGTAAAACCTGACGAATGACTTTGGCCTTATCCACAGCAGGCTTTGAGAAGAAATCTGAGAAATCATTACTGCCTCCGACCTTAGTATTCGGAGCAGAGCTAAAAAACCCTTTAATTAAGCCGATCATACGAGAATTTGAGTTAGTTCTTCTACAGAGTAACGGCTATTAATGACCCGGTCAAGCTCAGCGGCAGTAATATTTAGTTTTACGTCCCCTTCGCCTTCTTCATAATCCTTGGTTAGTAAATTGAGCCTGATCTGGTCTCCGAGATGTTCTTTAACTGAATGAGCATTTTGACGTGAATCAAAGAAAGTTTTGATGAAAATTTCTTTGGAAACGTGCCGTGTCTCTCGTGCTTCTCGAGCTTTGGTAAACTCCCATGCCTTTCGAGGATCCTGATAGATAAACCAAAGTTCAACTTGTCTACCGCGTCTGAGAGAACGTTGGATATTTTCGGCCGCTCCCGCATAAGCAAAAGTCCCATCGAGAATGCAGTTTAAATTATTATGGAGGGCATAGTCATAAAGAATATTTACCCCTTTATTTGCCGCCTTTTGAAAGAGGTGTGCGTTTGTCCCAGTGTAGTTTGGGCAAAAAGTTCGAATGTCATCTGCATCGATCCGAATAGGCATATCTTTAAACTCCTTAATGAAGCTTTTTGAAACTTCTGTCTTCCCTGCGCCTGGCGATCCAGCCATAAAAAGAGAAACTGGATTTTCGACCGAGTGGCAAATCTCGGGAGGAGCAAATTTTGCTATAAGCTCTTTCTCATGCGTCTTAATGAAAGAGAGTGCCTCTGCCTCAATTTCTTGATCAGATTTCATACACCTATTCTACTGCACCCCGCTCCACGGCTCCCTCCCCACGGTCAATATGATGAGTCTCCCCCTTTCCCAAGTTGGGTCTGCGTGGCGTTACTCTTTATAAAATTCAGGCTCTTCGTAGTAGTACGACTGCTCGATGCCTTTCATAAAGACCTCGCGATTCTCAATCTCGTCGGTGAGACTGCCACGCAAGAGTTCGCGTATCTCAAGCGAGTTGACTGGGCTACGCTGCATCGCATTTAAATAATCCGCCTTATCTATGCGCACCCAATCGACACACTTCTTGAGATTCTTTTTCAACACGAGATCAAGCCAGATGCGCATCGAGCGGCCATTGCCCTCCATAAAAGGGTGCGCAACGTTCATCTCGACGTATTTGTCGACAATACCCTCGAACGTCGCTTCTGGCATACGCTCTATCTTTTCCAAAATCTCGGCGAGATACAGGTGAGAGGCAAAGCGAAATCCGCCCTTGCTGATATCTTTGGTACGGATCTTGCCCGCAAAATCGTAGAGACCTTCGAAGAGGTACGCATGGATCTGCTGTAGGCCACGGGTTGTGCCGAACTCAAAAGTGGCGAGCTCAGGGCTATCAAAGAGCCTCTTCGCTCGCTCCATACTTACCGCATCGGCGCTTTGCATAAGTACATTATACCACGAATTTCATTTTGTTTTAATAGGCAAAAATGGTTACCCCTCCCCGATTAACTCAACGCGTTGAGGTATTCGGCTATTTGAGAGTGTAGTGCACGTTTTGGCCGATAGTGCCGTGCTGGGTGAGCTTGCCCTCTTTTTCAAGCTCGTTCAGGTACCGCTCAGCTGTAGCATTTGAAACCCCCGCTACTTTTTCAACATCATTGTTCTGAATCTGCCCTCGCTCCCGCACAAATTGCATGATCTTTGCTTTATTCTGCACCTTTTCTGCCGCCTGTGTATCAATCAGGCTCTCCGCCCGCCCCCGCCGACCGACTTGTCCCGAGCGTAGTCGAGAGAAGTACACCCCAATAGCAACCCCAACAACCGCAATCACCGCCCAAACAACGTAGTCCATAAGCAAATTGTACTAGATTTTGTATAATCACAGCCACTAGTCCTTTGAAATACCGGCGGGAGAGGCAGGGCGCCAAATTCTGCGTTCTAGGGGATCAACTCATCTCCTCCCCCCTGGTCAACGTTTGCTTACTCGAGCGTTGACCCGGGGGTTGCGAGCAGATCGAGCCCTCGGAATTATCAGATTAAGCGTACTGCGATGACTAAAGTCAAAACAGGTGGCGTTGCTCCCAAATCAGGGCAATATCGAGTTCCGGAAACGAGACTCGAGATTACCTTGTCCAAAGGTGACCGCGTTCCTCCTTACGGGGGCAAAGCGAGATCCTTTGTGCTCGTCGATAAGACGAAGCATAAGGGCAACTAACCACTAAAATTTTCCCGCCGGTATTTCAGAGGATTTTTCTTGCTATTGAAAATGGTGACTGTCCCTATTTTCCCTTCACCATTAACCGTCCGATTTCTGGATCCACAAGTTTACAAAGTTGACTCATACGATGCTCGCACTAACTCAAGAACATCTTGCACGTCTTCTTTTGATTTTAGTTTTGCAACCCCTTTATAACCCCAACCGAACGACGTTACATCCTTTAATAAACCTTTCGGGTCAATTTTGTGATCGTAGCGCGGGTCTCGCACCAAAACGTTTATATAGCTCTTACCGAACTCGAAGCGCACAAAACTCTTGGTGGTGCGGTACGTTATACCTACTTTTTGATCTGCCTTTTCCTCCACGTTCGTCCATTTAAGAATTTCCGCCTGCAGCGTATAGAACATCTCTCTTACACCCTCGTTCACCTTATTGAGATGGTAATCAAAAGAATATTTCCCCTCTTCTGGGTCTGTCTTTTTTGGCATTTCTGCAACCGGTCTTACTGTCTCGGAACCGTATACAGTTTCGAGGTGGAGTATGCCCGAACCGTAAGGTGTGTATTTAATTAGCTCGATACTGTTCTTTACTTGTCGTACAGCAGAGAGCGTATAGCGGTCAAAGCCCTGCGCCACAAGAAGGAGGCGTGGACTATCCCACACTACTCTCACATCTTTACCGAGCTTGTCGGCCACGAGCAAATCATATAATCGCTTGTTTTCCTTAAGCCAATCCATGTAGAACAGACCTTGGGAGAGGATGTTGTCTTTTTCGCCCCACTTGTACTCGATAATAACTGGTGTACCCGTCTCATCAATAGCTAAAGTATCCAGGCGTCCATCTTTCGTACTGTATTCATTGGCAAGAAACCGAAGCCCTAGAAGCTCCTCAAGATTTGCAGCGAAAAAATCCCGCAGAGCAGCTTCGTTTCTGAATTGTAATAAATCTATACCTACCTGTGCCACCTTACTGTTTTTAGTTTGAAAAAGTGCCATAAATATTCTCTACTCCTCGGGAGTATTGATGAATGTTTGGTCATAATCTTTCACGCTGATAACCGTGTCATAAAGACCAATACCCTCTCCTTCGTGCCTATTGATGCCGGTGTACTGCAAGCTTGCATCTTCGTACCGCTTGAACTTGTACACGGCGTCGTTCATAAGGGCGCTATTGAACACATTGAGGCTCACCAAGAGCTCAAAGTCTTTAACGTCGAGACCGGTGACTTTCTTAAAGAGCCCTGGCTCGAGTTGCGTAATGACATCGCGCAGTGTTCTCTCGCGGTAGTCGGTGAGATACATAAAGACCGGCACGCGTGTAGCGAACTTGATGAGCTTCTCCTGTATCTGCTTACGGATGCCCTTGTATTCTTTCTCGTCCTCCGTGAGCTCTTTCTTTTCTTTCGGCGTGAGTTTGCGATCGTTCGCTTCTTTCTTAAGTTTCTGCACGGCTTCTGACTTGTTGATGATGGTCTCGATGTCTTGGTTGAGGCTACGGAACCCCTCGATACTCATAAGGGCGTTCATTGCCTCCTCGCTCTTCATAAGTCGTTCGAGCGTGTAGTTGTCAACGTTTACCAAGAGAGCACTTTCCCATCGGCGAGCAAGCAGTGTCGCGGTGGTGCCGCTCATTGCCATGTCGAGGATACCAGCGGCATCGATCTGCTTCATCGCACTGCCATCGTATGCAAGAACCGGCAAGAAGTGAATAAACTCCTCGACCTTCTTTTCAGGGTTTGAGTCGTTGACGTTAAGCCGGCAACCATAGTCTGCAATTTGGCGTAGAGCTCGATCAGGGGCGAAGTCAAAAATGTAGCATTCTCTTTTTATAATTTCTTCCTTGTTTGGCGATTTGCTATCGGGATTCTGCACTACCCACGGCGTCTGTACGCGGAAAGCCGCTTGAAAGTACGTCTCTGGGCTTGAGGAGTTGCGGAGCATAAAGATACCTGTCCACGGCTTTACCGATACGCCAGTAGTAAGCTTGCCGCACGAGAGTGTGATGGTCTTCGAGTGTAGAGGGTCTTCCATTGCATCTTGCACTGGATCAAGAGCAGCTACGCCGATGCCCGCCGCTGTCCCTGCGGCAACAACCGGCTTGTAATCGTGATAGAACTTGTTTTGCTTTTGCTTCAAGAGATTTGCCATCGCATGACACGACGCTACACTGGGGAGGAACCAGAACGTGTGAGAGAGGACGTTGAGGAGCGGCGAATGAGAGAACGGGAGCGGCGGCTTCTTCGCTCCAAGCTTGAGGTTGTCGATGGTGGTCTCTGCAAACGAACCACGAATAAGGTCGAGCCATTTCTGAACTTCATCCTCATATTGAAACCGTGCACGAGTGCCCTTGCCGGAGGCCGAGAAAAATAGATTGAGATCAAACTCATTAAACTCTCCCTTCATCGCAATCTCGCGAATAGAGTCAGGTAGTTGGTACGTGAGCATCACCATGTGCGGCAGTGCTGCATATGGGTTCGGCTCGCCCTTCCAGTTTTCTTTTGCTCTTTGCTCGTCGGAGTATGTCCAGTTGAAGATCTGCTCCTCAATGAACTCACCTGATGCGATGGCGCGGAATGGAGTGCCGGATAGGTAAAGATACGCGCCCGTAGTGATGGGCATCTCGCTTTCGTCGAAATATTCGATGCCCTGCCCCTCCTCGTCTTCCTGGACCTCCTTTTCTTCACCTGCAAAAAGGTCTTTAGCATTCTCACGCCATGCTCCGTAGTGGTACTCATCGAGCACCACGCAATCCCACTTGGTGTCGTGTACCCATTTGTTCTTGGTCTTAATACCGCCGGTTGAGGTGTTCTTCCCCAAGTAATCCTGAAATGAGCCGAAGCAGACAAACGGCTGGCTCTTGTCCACGCCCTCGATGTTCAGGGTCTCCTTATCGTTTGAGATAAACTGCCAGCCCTTGAAATCAACGTGGGACTGGAGGTCTTCGGCCCACGCACTATGTACCGCTGGTTTAAATGTAAGCACGAGCACCTTCTTCCACCCCATTTTCTTAGCCAGCTGGTATGTAGCAAAGGTTTTGCCGAAACGCATCTTTGCATTCCAAAGGAAGTGCGGGGTCTTTCTTCCGTTCTCTTTCTTGAAGCTCTCAAAATATGAAATGGTCTTTTCTACCGCTGCGGACTGTTCGGGGCGCATGCCAAAACTTAGCGTGCGGTTGTCCTCGTTCTTAATGCCCTCTTTGAGAGCAAGTACTGCCGCGCGCACCTCTTTGACACTACACTTGAACCACTCACCCTCCGGGTTGTGTATCTTCTTCACACGTAGGTAGCGGTGCACCTCGTGGTCTGTAAAGCTAGTGCCGTCGTTACGCATTGCGCTTTCCTCAAAGACGATTGCGTACGGAAGAGCGCCGGGGCGAAGCGTTGGGTATTGCTGTGCCACTCGGTCTTGTGCGTTAGTGGTTGTAAAGCCAACCTTTAAAAGCCCTTTGTATTGGGGATTCGTATCTTCATAGGCGTAGATGGTCGGATTCGCCTCGGGCCTTTGAGGGAAGAAGTTGCTCATATGTTCATTGGTCGAATCAGTGACTCTATGAATGCAACCTCGTCTTTGGCGATACCGTATTTTTTGTATAACTTGTCGTCCGTCCACTCCTCCTTGAAGTCTTGAGCTGGAACAAACTGATACACCCTACTTGTTGCATGCTGTGTAGGCTTATTGAGCAGCACGAGAAAACGCAAGAACCGTGTCGTCAGATACTGTCTGAGATTTTCCGCCTCTTTCTTATTTTTGAATGCACCAGCAACCAAATACGTCTCAGTACAAGCTGAATCTGGAGCTGCAATAAATGGCTTACCTAGAATCTGGTGCGGAAACGAATCGCTACCACTACCGAGTGGTGGAATGAGCACCTTATACAGCCCAATGAGCTCGGTATTGTTTTTGATCTGGTCACGCTTTACATAACCAATCCCGCCATTCTGATAAAGCATGACGCTTCCCTCAAAGCTTTTTGTCCGCCCCTGAAAAGTTGTCTCCAGGCCGAACGGCTTACGAGCACTGATTTGATTTGAAAGTGATGCCTCCTTCTTTTTTTGTATTTTCTTGAGAATCGCTATTGCTTCGTTGAAGCGGATAAACGTCTCACACCCTTCTTCGAGGAGGGGGCGCGTCATCTCGGATACAATCTGTCCCTTTCGTGAAGTAGACACTTTACAGTCACCTGTATTGTCCCTATTCCACAAAAAGAAGCAGACCCCGCCTTTTATCTGTACGCCGGAAAATGCATCGCTTGCTTCAGGGTAGTCAACGATTTGGCGTATGCGATTGTCTCGTAGCATTTCATCGCGAAAATCATCCATGCCTTTCCCGCCGGAATACCAGCGCGCAGGAATTATCATCGTCATGTAGCGAGGATTGAGTTTTTTTGCTTGTTCAACAAAACGATGATAGATAGGGGTCGCACTTGTGCCGAATCCACCATCACTCAGCTGATAGGGAGGGTTCCCGACGATTACTTGAAACTTCATATCATTAAATAGTTTACTCGGCTCATCCGCATGAATGAACTCATACGCGTGAGTTTCTAATAAATCACCCCTGTCATACTCGGACTGGTTGGCGTTGCAGTACACGCACTTACCACCCTCCCACGAATGCTGTACGCGATTGAACCGGATGTTGCCCTGCTCGTTTTTGAAGACTCGTCCGATAGCATACTTGCCATTTGCAGTCTTTGAACAATAGACACTGCGTCGAGCGAGAAGCGAAGTGAGTTCGGTGATAGCGATACCATAAATTTGGTGCTGGTAGATGTGGTCAATGCGCTCTTGTAGGTCAGGTATCTCACCCTCAAGTCCTTCTACGAGGCGGCGAGCAATCTCGCGCAGAAACACGCCGGACTTGCTTACCGGATCTAGAAACTTTGCGTCTTTATCTTTCCACAACTCGGCGGGCAGTGTGTCGAGCATTTGGTTTACGAGCGCTGGCGGCGTAAACACCTCGTCGTTGCTTAGATTAGCAAGACACGTAAGAACATCGGGATTGTAGCTTGTAGGGACTTTCATACGTGTAGTGAGAGGAAATGAGTAAGCGGATACTCTTTTACGGGGGTCGGTATGAACGCTGTTGTCCCCAGATCGGATATCTCTGCCTGCTTGAAGAGGCTCACCTTTGCGGCGCTGTCGGGCATGAGTTCCTCAAATGAGAAGTCACGTCGTTTGACCATACTTCCGCGCACCATAGACCACTCGGAGAACACGATGGGCTTCGGCTGTTTCGATACTGTCTTGAGGGAAAGCGCGTCGCCCCACAGAATGTTTTTGTTGAGAATAAAGCGGACTGCACTGCGGACAGCATCCTTGCTTCTTTTCTTGTACAGAGCGGTGTAGAGCTCGTTGAAGATATCGAACAGTCGTTTGCGGCAGAGCTTTACGTTGTCCTCAAGAAGATCCACGCCGTAAATGGACCCCGTACCGATAACGGCGTAGCGTTCAAACTCGAGCTGACTTCTGCCGTAGCGTTTCTTGATAACGGTAAGTTTCTTTTCGTACACAGGCGCAAGGAAGTTGCCTGTGCCGCACGCTGGCTCAAGAAAGCGAGACTCTATGCGCTCTGTCTCATGACGCACCATATCTAGCATGGCATTGACCTCGCGCTCGGAAGTGAATACCTCGCCATGATCTTGTACCCGCTGACGCGACGTGACCTGCTTATTTGGCTCCCCTTTCATGAAGAGACTATGCCACAAATCGCTGAATACCTCAACGCGTTGAGTTAATGGGCAAATGCCTATTTTGAGGAGTATGCTAGCGGTGTAAAAGAGCGTAGTATCTCCCCAGATGCAAAACGGGAGGGTTTCAGATGATCCTGAAGGCAGTTATTTTTGACTGCGATGGGGTCATTTTAGACTCCTTTCGCGAAGGTATGCGGCGTATCAAGATGCTCGCCGCGATGTATGACATACCCTACAAGCGCGAAGCGCGTGCGAGGTTTATCGAAAAGTGGGGCTTGCCCGGTATTGAGCTACTGGCAGAGGGGCTCCAGATAAACCGAACACTTGCTGAAGAGATGTACAAGCGGTGGGAGAAAATAGACCTCGCTGAGCCTCCCCCACTTGTGCCGGGCGCTCGTGAGGCACTGGTGTGGTCGCGTCGCAATGGGTTTAAAAATTGTCTGCTGACCTCACGCTTTCGGCCGCAGATACTCGACCTCTTTGATCGCCTTGATCTTGAGCGCGAGTTTACCCATCTCTCTACCAAAAGCGATGGGGCCTACCACAAGCCCGACCCGCGCGTCTTTCACCACACACTAAGCACTCTCGAAAACAACTACGGTATCAAAAAAGAAGAGTGTGTGTTTGTGGGAGATACGCCGAGCGACATTGTGGCCGGCAAAAATGCTGGGGTGCGCACCCTCGTAGCGCAGACGGGGCCGTACCTCTTGAGACACGCCGAGGTGCACCCGCTCCCGCTTGGAGATATCTTGCAATCAATCGACAACCTGCCTCTCTGGGTCGAAGAGAACCACGAGGGCGAGATAAAGGTTTTATATGACTAACGCCGCGGGGCCAGAGGCTCCCGCGGCGTTTTTAACTCTATTTTAGATACGTGTGGATACTCATTGACAATTCACGCCTCTCGAATATACTTACCTACATCACCACGAAAGACGCCCTTCAAGGTTTTGTCCTTGCGGGGTTTTTTTCATTTATATTCGAGCTTCGAGCGAAGGTCGCTCACAAAAGCCAGGTACTCCGAGGGGAAGCGTTTTAAAAGTGCCGAGTACTTGTGTTGATTTGGAATGAGCAATTTCTCTAACTTCTTTTGTTCCACAAGATATTTTACAAGGCAGTGAAAGTCTCCGTCGCCCGTTACGATCACGGCCTTGTCGTAGTTTTGGTATTCGATCATGGCGTGGAGCACCAGCTCTGCATCAACATTGCCTTTAGTGGTGCCATCTTTATATTTGAGTGTTGGTTTGAAGATACAGATAAACCCTGCCTCTTGCAAAGATTTATATAATTCTGCATTTCCCTCGACATATCCTATGAAAAGATAGGCGTTTGTAACTGCGTATTTTTCTAAAAGATATTTACGAAAGCGAGAATAGCGCATACGCCATCCAAGTGCCCGGATACTTAAATTGAGATTTTGACTATCTATGAATGCGTAATTATTCCACTTTTGATCCATTGTAATAATCATACCCTACATCGGTACTTCAATCGCAAGGAGTTGGGCGTCGCCCTTTGAGAGCACCGAGGCTTTATCTGTTTCGCACACGCCAAGCGCGTCTCGTGCGGCAGGCTCCTGGCCAGCGATCGAAACCGAGCCCTCAATAATGAAAAAGTACACTCCATTCCCCACCTTTTTAATCTTATGGGTCCACTCCTCCCCTTTTTTAAGATTAACGAGCGAGAGCCACGCGTCTTGCCCGAGCGAGAGCGGGGCCTCCGGCGCGACAAGCAGAGTCTCGCCCGGGCACTCTAGATCAAACGCCTTTTGTGCGTACCGCGCGCTCCCGCCAGGGGCGCGCGGCTCTATCCAGATTTGAAAAAGCTTCAGTGTCTCGTGTGGCGACTCATTGCGCTCGGCATGCACGACCCCCGTGCCGGCGCTCATCACCTGCACCTCGCCTGCCTTGACCTGCTTTTTGTTGCCCATGCTGTCTTCGTGCGTTACCGCCCCCTCGGTAACCAGCGTGACTATCTCCATATCCCGATGCGCGTGCGGCGCAAAGCCGTTTGCGGGCGCGATAGTGTCGTCGTTCAAAACGCGGAGCTTGCCAAAGCCCATGCGCGAGGGCTCATACCAGCTCGCAAAGCTAAACGAGTAGCGGGCCCTGAGCCAGCCATACTCGGCCTGCCCACGTTCACCCGCTTTATGAAAAAGTGTTTTCATTTCGTACTTCGCAACGCTAGTCGAGCCTAAGAGGGCGAGCGGGGGTGAGGATTGCCTTTGGGTTAGTGCGCCACTCGTCAGAGACATCGGCGTAGAGCTCGAGCTCGTTACCGTCGGGGTCGAGCACATACAAACTGTGCGTCACGCCGTGGTCAGTGGTACCGAGTATCCGTACACCCTTTTCTTTCAATTCTTTATATACGGCTTTCAATTCGTCAGTCGAGTCGGCGACATTAAACCCGAGGTGGTAAAGCCCAGGCGTCTGCGGCCGCCCGCGCGGGTGGTCGCTTGCAACCCCCACCTCAATCAGCAGCAGCTCGTGGTGTGTGCGCCCGCCACTAAACACCGCGAGCGGCCACTCTCGGTGGAGCTCTCTAAAGCCGAGTGTGTCACGGTAAAAGCCCGCGACTGTCTCGAGACTCGAGACATACAAAACGGCATGCCCAAGCTCTTTGATGTTCATTGTGTCTTCTTGCGCTTGTAATACCCTGGGTAGCAGATCGGGCACGGTGGTTTGCCTTGATATTTGTGCCCCCGGCTACACGTGCGCCACCCGCCTTTTGTCACACGCTTAGAACCCTGGCGCGAACGAGGTGCCAAGGTAGTACGGCCAGACAACGAGCGCGAACACTCCCTCTAAAAACTGCAGGTGCAGGTACCCTATCGTGAAGAGCCACCCCGCAAGCCATAAACCCCCGAGCGATATATGATTGTTTATTTTTATTTGTTCCATACCCGTACTGTATCAGTATGCCATTTACAGAAGAGAGGCGAAATCTGCGTAATTAAATAGGACACTGAATTGTTTGCACCACACCAAGGCGTAGCGGTACTCTGCGGGGTCAACGCCGGCAGGAATCTCGTAGTTAACATTGCCCTCGGTCGCCTTGATAAGCCCGAGATTTACAAACTCTTTTGCATCTAGATCTTTTGCCAAATACACGTATAGGTCAGGGCCGTTGATAGTTTTGAAATCTTCGTAGCGCAGATAGTGCTTCCCATCTGCTTCGACAATAAACGCGCTCCCGCCAGCAGGGTGTGCGGCAGTTTCGACAACCATGGCACGCCGTGCAACCATCGGAGCATTACCTGCCACTGGCTCAATACCAGGCTGGGGCTCTGTCACCTCAGTAGTGACACCAGGGAGCGCTTCATCGGCTACGACAGTGATAAAGAGTGGCGAAATTGCATAGTACGCAAAACCAAGTAGACCAACACCCACGACTGCGCCAAGTAGATAAAAGGTATTCTTCATGCTGACGTGGGTAGAGCTACCCCTCGTGATGAATATGCGACGCGTGCATAATACGGCGTGGGACGATAAAAGTTGCAAAGATGTACGCAATAATGCCTGGCACTACCCCCGTGAAAAAAGTGGCGAGGAGCCAGATAAGCCGTATCATAGCTGGGTCTACTTCAAAATACTCCCCAACCCCACCGCAAATCCCGGCAAATACCTTATTCTTCTCACTTCGAAATAATCGTTTTGCCTCCATGCCTGTTTAGTATATCAGATCTGGGGCATATCGTTCGTCCGAGTTCGAGGCAGAGAGGCTTCCCTCTTGGGCTGTTATCTTGTATCGTCATATCTATCACTATCTATTGCCGGCTCGTCTAATGGTAGGACACATGCCTCTGGAGCATGGTATTGGGGTTCGAGTCCCTGGCCGGCAGC
>CAZWKU010000011.1:0-18244 GCA_964634595.1 uncultured Candidatus Saccharibacteria bacterium
GATGATGGGTGCACCGGGTACCGGAAAGACGCTTCTTGCACGAGCAGTCGCTGGTGAAGCGGGTGTGCCGTTCTTCTCTATCTCTGGTTCTGAGTTTGTGGAGATGTTTGTCGGAGTCGGAGCCTCTCGCGTTCGCGACCTCTTTCAAATGGCGAAGCGCGCGGCTCCCGCGATTATTTTTGTTGATGAGATCGACGCGGTGGGGCGTACGCGCGGCGGCGGGGTAGGGGGTGGCAATGACGAGCGCGAGCAGACTCTGAACCAGATCTTGGTCGAGATGGACGGCTTCGAGCCGACAGAAAAGGTAGTGGTGATGGCGGCAACTAATCGCCCTGACGTGCTCGACCCAGCCCTGCTTCGCCCAGGTCGTTTTGATAGGCGGGTGACTATCGACTTGCCTGACAGAAAAGACCGAGAGGAGATTTTGAAAGTGCATGCAAAACAAAAGCCGCTTGGGCCTGATGTGAACTTGGCAGTCATCGCAGAGCGCACCCCGGGCTTTTCGGGTGCTGAGCTTTACTCGCTCATGAACGAGGGGGCGATTTTGGCGGCGCGTGAGGATAGAAAAGAGATAACACAATACGACCTGATCCGCTCAATTGAAAAAGTGATGCTCGGCCCCGAGCGCAAGAGCCACCTACTCTCGCCCAAAGAAAAAGAGGTGACGGCCTACCATGAGGCTGGCCACGCACTTGTCTCGAGCGTTTTGCCTTTTGCTGACCCGGTACATAAGATCTCAATCATTTCGCGCGGGCGCGCGGCGGGCTACACACTCAAGCTCCCCTTTGAAGACAAGAAGATGCAGTCAAAAAAGCAGTTTCTCGATGACATCGCTGGTGCGCTCGGCGGCTATGCGGCTGAAGAGATGATTTTTGGGGATGTGACGACTGGCCCGCACAATGACCTTGCGGTGGTGGCGGCGCTTGCGCGCGACATGGTTTCGCGCTACGGCATGAGCGATAAAATTGGCCCGGTAGCCTTTGGGAGCGAGCGCGTCACGATAGCAGGAGAGCAATACTCTGAAGATGTGGCGGCAAAGATAGACGCTGAAGTCTCACGTCTTATCGACGATCAAAAAAAGCGGGCTATCGATGTACTCACGACGCACCGCCCGGCACTCGACTCTATCGCCCAAAAGCTTATCGAGGTTGAGACTATTGAACGCGAAGAATTTGAAAAGCTCTTGGTGTTAAACGGCATCACCCCAAAAGCAAAAGAGGTGTTTGAGCCCAAACCTGCGACCATAGCGTAAAAGTGCTCTAGCAGATAGGGAAGGAAAGTGTAGAGTGCGATATTGTGTATCCACAGATATAAGGATAGCCCCAGTCATCTCATAGTACAATATACAGATGAGAAGAATTGAAAAGGCAAAAGCCTTGCGGCTACGGGCAAGGGGCTCTTCTTACGATGAGATTAAAAGGGCTCTTGGAATCTCGAAAAGCACCCTTCACTATTGGTTGAAAGACCAATCGCTTACGCCAGAGCAAAAAAAGACATTACGAGGTCGTTCAAAACGGATTGAGAATTTCCGCGAGACCTTTCGAAAGAAGCGTGAAGAAAGGTTGAGAGTAGCTTCAGAGAAAGCCCGTAAGTTACTTGGAAGGTTGTCGGAGCGAGATCTGTTTATTGCGGGCATCAGTTTGTATTGGGCTGAAGGTTACAAAACAGCCGATACCACAACAGCTCTTGCTAATACAGACCCAGCGATGATCAGGTTCTTTATTCGATGGATCACTCTTTTGGGAGTGAGTGAAAAGAATCTGCGAATTCGGCTCCAGCTTTATGCAGATATGGACGAGAAGAAGGAAATCGACTTTTGGGCTCAAGAGCTCAAGTTGTCCAAAAGTGTCTTCAAGACTCCTTATAGAAAAAAGACGAATTTATCAGACATCACCTATCGAGGTGGATTTGGGCATGGCACCTGCAATGTTCTCTATCACAATCGTCCCGTAAATGATCTTGTTCTTGCATTGATTGGAGAGGTTCGCAAGACTCACACTTAGCTGTACTATAGGGATATACGCCCGTAGCTCAATGGTAGAGCGGTCGCCTTATACGCGATTGGCTGGGGGTTCGAGTCCCTCCGGGCGTACCACACTAAGCTCACTGTAATGAGCGATCATTCTTGGAGGAATTCTTTTAATTCTGCAACAGTGCGCAATTTCATCGATGTTTTTAGCTACTCAAGGTGCAATTTATTGATTCGCTTGCTAGTCCGCAGCCTCGATTCGAGCGGCGAAGGAGGGAATCCAAGGGGGCGGACCCGAAGTGACCGCACAAAACTTTGACATTCTGTGAGCCTCATCTAATATCCAGAATAGACGATTAGGAGGGTCATGTATGAGTCAGATTATCCACGTTCCCGCTTTTTCAAAAAGGCGAGAGGCAAGACCACCTCCGCATCTTAGTGTAAAGGTTCGAGAAGGGCCAACTGCGCTGGAGGCGACTATAGCGGCGGTTGGTCACGAAGAGGTTGGGTTTTGGTCTGAGCTCCACCCAGACATACTCTTCCCGCGTGGAGAGCCATACTTGCATGGGAATGCTGTAAGTATCGAACAGCAGTTTCGTTTTTATGCAGACGAGACACCTCTCCCAGCGGTTACTGTCGAACTCACCGAGCCGGTGTATGTCGCGGGTGTACGCCGATCGACCGTGCTCTTGCTCTTTGATCATCGAGGCAGGGCGTGGCAGTGGATCGCGCTTGAAATACTTACCTAATGCATACAAGAAACGACGGGATGCTCCCCGTCGTTTTCTTATTCAAGATGGAGTGAGGTGTCGGCTACTCGTGCTCGCAAAGCGAGCGCGGGGTAGCAAGTAAGATTGGGGTCGAGAGCGATGATTTTTTGCGCCTCTTTGCGCGCGGCTTCGACGAGTTTTATATTTTTCAACGCCTCCATCGCGATGTCAGAGACACCCCACTGCTTGCCGCCCGCAAGCTCGCCTGCGCCCCGAAGCGCTAGGTCGTATTCGGCGAGCTCAAAGCCGTTTCTTGCCGTAGTGAGGGCTTTCATGCGCTCGCGTGTCGCAGGGCCGTAGCTCTCAGGGAGTGCAAAGCAGTACGACTGATGCGTAGAGCGGATAACGCGCCCGCGTAGCTGGTGGAGCTGTGCAAGCCCAAAACGCTCGACGCCCTCGATCAGGATCACGGTCGCGTTTGGCACATTGACCCCGACCTCAACTACTGAAGTCGCAACAAGAACCTGCACCTCATTTTTCTCAAATGCCCTCATTGCCTTTTCTTTTTCTCCGGGCGTCATCTTGCTGTGCAAAATACCAATTGAGGCGTCCTTGAAAACCTCTTTTTTGAGCCGTGCCGCCTCGGCTTTGACCGACTTTGCTTGGAGCGCAAACTCTTTTGCGGGGTCGGGCTCATCTATACGCGGACATATCACATACGCCTGGTGCCCGCTCGCAAGCTCCTTGCGTACGCGCTCATAGGCGCGTTCTCGATCTGGAGCGCCCACCACTTCAGTAATAACTGCCTTACGACCCACGGGCATTTCATCGAGTAGGGAGAGGTCGAGGTCGCCGTAGAGCGTGAGCGCAAGCGAGCGCGGGATAGGGGTGGCGGTCATCGAGAGGAGGTGTGGTTGAGTACGGGAGGTATGATATATCATACCCCCTGTCTCTCTTTGCAAAAGTTTTTGACGATGCATAACTCCGAAGCGATGCTGTTCATCAATGATCACGTAGGCCAGATGTTTAAAGGTGAGTGATTTCTCGATAAGTGCGTGGGTGCCTATCACGATCGGTATTTCGCCGTTTGCCACCCACTTTTTAAACTGCGCTTTTGAAATATGGGTTGACTCTTCTCGCCTAATTTTTGAGGGGAATTTTCTGCACTCACTGCCGGTAATCAGCCCGATGGGGATAGGGTGTCCGCCAGTTGGCGGATTGAAATACGAAATGAAAGTAGAAAAGTGCTGCTTTGCAAGTATCTCGGTGGGGCACATATAGGCAACTTGCAGAGTGCCTGCGGCTCGGCCAGGAGGGGTTGAGGTGGCGACGAGATACGCGGTTGCCGCGGCGACTGCGGTCTTACCACTCCCCACATCACCCTCAAGAAGGCGCATCATAGGGTGCGCTCCGCCAGCTGGCGGATCAAAATCTTTCAAAATATCTTCAATTACTCTTTTTTGTGCGTTGGTAGGAGGAAAGGGGAATGATGCTATAAAATCCGCCAGTCGGCGGAGTGCGCCTGTATCGACCTTTACGGGTAATGCTTTCTCTCCAGCTGTTTCGGCTCGCCGCTTTTGCACCGCAAGCTGTATCGCAAAAACCTCTTCAAAGGCGAAGCGTTTGCGTGCGGCTTGCGCGTCGCTCTCTTTCTTTGGGGTGTGTATCCACACCAGTGCCGTAGAGAGTGTTGGTAGGTTGTAGCGCTCAAGAATCTCTCTTGGTATCGGGTCGTCAATTTTTTCATGTACTCTCGCCTCGAACATTCTTTTTACTGCGTGGGTGAGCCAGAGTGAAGAGATACCCTGGCTTTCGGGGTATACGGAGTAGAGCGTCTCGTCTAGGTCGCTCTCTGCTACGGTGAACAAGCTGTCGTGAACCTCCTCAAGGTTTACGGGTGTACGGTCGATTGTGGGGTTTGCGAGGTACACTTTGCTCCCTGACCCTGCTACCTTGCCGCTTACCCTCACCACCATCCCGTCGGCTAGGGTCTTTGCGATGTAGGGCTGGGAGAACCACATCATTTTTATCTTGCCCGAAGCGTCCTCAAGCCACGCTTCAGCTATGGCCCGGCGGCTCTTCCAGGTTTTGCGTATATCAGGCTTGCGTACGGTGCCGTAGAGAGTCACTTCAGCCCCTGCGCTTACGCCCGCGATAGTTGCCGACTGCCCCGAGCGTTCATAGCGCGAGGGGAAGTGGTAGAGCAAGTCATACACGGTACGTATCCCGAGCTTAGCAAGTGCCCTCTTTTGCTCGGGCTTCAGGTGAGCAAACACCTGCTCAATAGGAGAGTTTGACAAGACGCTTAAACTGTGCATATAATATATATTAGCAGGTTCTAACTACTTACATCGGAAACGCAATATGGTATAATAAATCACATGACCACAATCCAGTTGCTTAAAAGGGCGATTGCAAACGATAAAAGCGTCGTTGTTTTGCCTGTTGCCGAGTATAGACGCCTCCTGGCGGCACAGGTGCCTGAATACTATTTGACTGGTAAGGCGGCTCGAGATCTCGACAAATTAGTAAAAGAGGGGCTACGCGATTATCATGCTGGCAAGACAACACGGGCAGAATCTTTACATGATGCTCTCGCTATGTATCGAAAGCAAAAGCGGGATCGTTCGTATCGTGCAGGTTAGTTATTCACATCGCTTTCTCAAAGCGGCAGATCGTCTGCCGAAAGATCTTCTTGAACTCGCGCAGACAAAAGAATCTCTTTTTCGAGAAAGTCATCACCACCCGAGCCTCCGCACGCACAAATTGCACGGGCGAGACGCTGGTTCTCTTGCCTTTTGGATCAATCAAAAGTATCGCATAAAGTTCATTTTCATTTCTGATACCCACGTTCTTTTTCTCGATATTGGTACTCACGATGTCTACCGGTGACTTTAGTTTTCTACGGCGGGGGAGGTAGGGTAGATGGGGTAAAATAAAACACATGCATCTTCGCATAGCCGTGGGGGTAGCGGTAGCCATTTTGTCAGTACCGCTTGTTTTGACATCGCTCTTTGTCTTTGGCGGCCCTGCGCTGCAGAGCGAGCTCGCGCGACTGCCGTTTTTGGGGCCCGCGGCTACCTACTTTGTGCAGAGCATTACGGTCGAACAGTTACGGGCGGGCTACCACGCACCCACCGACCCTCTCACGGGCACCGTGCCCTACAGTACCAAACCCGGTCGCATACGTATCCTCATTATGCCCGGACACGAGCCTGACTATGGCGGGACGGAGTTTCGTGGGATCTTTGAGCGCGATGTTGTGGTCGACCTTGCCGAAGATCTTGCCGAACTTCTGGCACAAAATCCAAGATATGAGGTGATAATCGCGCGTACCACCACGGCGTGGCACCCAACACTCGTTGAGTATTTTGCGAGTAGGTGGGGCGATATCGTCGCATTTAGTAAAACGCAAAAGCAGATCACCAATGCTCACTATGAATCGGGTGCTCTTGTAGAAAAGTCAGACAAAATACATCACAATAACGCTCGTGAGGATATTGCCCTTCGACTCTACGGCATCAACAAATGGGCGGCTGAAAACAATATCGCCCTCACGCTCCATCTCCACATTAATGACTACCCGCGCAGACAAGATAGGGTAGGCGAGTACGACGGCTTTTCTATCTATGTGCCCGATTATCAATACTCAACTTCACAAGCCTCGAAGGCAGTGGGTGAGGCGCTTGCCTCGCGCCTAAGAGCCTTTCGCCCCGAGAGCTCGCTCCCTAAAGAGGGTGGCGGGGTAGTCGAAACGCAAGAGCTCATTGCCGCGGGGAGCAACAACACGCTCGATAACGCAGGTATGCTCATTGAGTACGGCTATATCTACGAGCCGCAGTTTTTAGACGCGTCGACGCGTGCCCTTGCACTGCGCGATTATGCGTATCAGACTTATCTCGGCCTCCAAGATTTTTTTGGCGACCCTGTGCAGGGCACGTATGGCTCGGGTGCGCTCCCCTTTGTGTGGAGCGACCGGCCACTAGCAGGCAAGACAACCCCTGACATCTATGCACTCCAGTCTGCACTTCGCTACCTTGGCCACTATCCGCCTGCCGGTAAGTCACTCACCGAGTGCCCTATCTCGGGGTATTTTGGCGCGTGTACCGGGCTTAGCCTCAAAGCGTTTCAACGAGCACACAACCTCGCACCGTCAGGAGTATTTGATCAAAAAACCAAAGTCGCACTGACTCAAGTATTTATCCCCTAATCCTCTTTGGGGAGTTGTGCAATACCCCCCCGTGCTATTGTTTGACTATTATTACTATTCATTACCTCATGCCATATTTTCGCCGGGTTGCGGTTTCGTTTATTGCGCTCGTACTTTTAGTAGGTATAGCCGCTCCAGCTCATGCCGCTCTCACCGAGCCGCAAATTCAAGCAATCATCGGCCTCCTTTCTTCTTTTGGTGCAGATTCAAGTACTATTTCAAATGTTAACGCAAGCCTAAGGGGTCAAGCACCCGTCACTCCTGGTGGTGGCACAAACCAAAACGACAATGAGGGTATTGGTAGTACGGTCTCCTCTTGCGCAACCCTCACGCGCACGCTCTCAAAAGGTCACAATGACATCGGTACCAATGGTGAAGTCTCACAGCTCCAGGGCTTTTTGACCGACTACTTTAATCTTGGTGACGCTATCACCTCAGGCTACTACGGCGTCCTCACTGAAAAGTACGTCAAGCAATTCCAAGCGCAAAACGGTATTGAGCAAGTGGGTTACTTAGGTCAAAAGACCCGTGCCGCGATTGCGAGGGTGTGTGGGAGTATCTCAGTACAGACCATTACCGTTCCACCAAAAGCATCAATAATCAATGTCGATGTCGATGGAAATTATATATTGAGTATAGGTTATTATAATCTCCCCTCCTCAGAACTTTTCATCAAGAGTCGTGACACTGCTTCTGTGGCTGAATTTCTCGGCCGGGTTGAAGGAAATAGCGGGATAGAAGTGAACGCGAGAAAATACAGTGATGGCTATTACTATGTTGTTGCCCAACGGGTGGTAAGTGAGTCTCAGACACCGGTTGAAGTTGCTCGAAGCCCCATGTTCTACATTGGCTCGACACCCATCACGTCAGGCACTCCGAGCTGTACGATTACCGCATCCCCGAGCGTCGTGTCCGTCGGGCAGAATGTAAATCTGAGCTGGACAAGCACCAATGCGGTTGATGCAGAGTACGTTCAAGACAGTATAGCCAAAATTCTTGGGTTGCGGGTTGGTGAGATGAAACCAAATGGGTCAGATTCAGTGCTTATTAGCAATGGCAAAAACCCAAGTTATACGGTTACCTTGCGGGTGGATGGAGTAAATGCAAGCAACAACACATGCCAGACTACATTTCAGGTAAGTCAGTCATCGTATTCAGGAATTACTGTCACCGCGCCAAACGCAGCGGCATATTACTATTATGGCCAACCACTTACCGTCTCATGGAGCTCAACCAGATCATTCCCGACGGGGAGTACTGCATGTGTTACGCTCCGAACTGAAAATTCTGGCGTCGGCTTTGCATTTCCTGCACAGGGTGGCAGTTGCGTAGGCGTTGCTGGTATTGAACCCCTACGATCAGTCACGGGTACTATAATGCGAAACGCAGGATACGACCTTGCTCCTGGCGCGTATAGGGCTGTAGTACGGGTTTCTGGGCCGCCAACTACTGATGGGAGGGATGGCGCGTTACTCGCAACCGATGAAAGTGATATGTATTTCAAAATTTTGGACTCAACCACTTCGGGTGGCATCACGGTCACTGCGCCCAATGGGGGCGAGCAGTGGGAGATTGGTCAACAGAACACTATCACTTGGTCGCCCTATGGTTACAATCCTGATGTAAACCCCGCTAGAGATGTAAACGTGTTTCTTGAGCGTCCGGACGGCTCAACTGTCGCGCAGGTGTTGGATACGGGCAAGGCATCGATGCATACCTACTTCAATATTGTAGATTATAGAACCTTTGCACAGCCCGGGCAGTACCGCATTTATGTCGGAAATAAGGTAACCGGCGCAACGGACAGAAGCGACGGGCTGTTTACCCTCCTCCCACGCGGTGTGGACATTAAAGTCAATGGTTCAGATGGCCCGGTAACACTGACTGACAATCAGCCGATTACCGTTACCTATAACACCACCGGTGCGTTTACGAGCTGTACGCTTACGGGTCTTCGTGGCGCCATTGGTCAAGCTCCTGGTTACGCATCGCTCAACTTAAATGCCGCTGGTACGGTCAATGGCTATGCCTATGCTCCAATGCCGGGCTCGTCAACGGCGATATCCGCTACCTGTTATAAGCCTGATGGTACTAGTAGAGGCGATAGCGTGCAGATCAATATGAGTGGTAGTACCGCCGCATCGCTTCAAGTCGTAAGCCCGAATGGTGGAGAGCAGTTCAATGAAAATCCAGAAACACAATCCCAAATATCGTGGGAGCAGGATGGCATTTCTTCAGTCTCGATTGCTCTATATAAAAACGACGCGTGGTTTAATTGGATCAAAAAAGATCTCCCCTCAGCACCTGGGCGTGAATTAGGTTGTACGAATATCGGTGGCAGCAGATACCGTTGTTCCTACACAGATTCTCTGCTTGCAGGGGTATTTGCGTATCCTGCCTCCTCTGGGAAGGCGTTCAAGGTTTATATCACCGGCCAAAAAGCTGATGGCACGGGGTATGTAGACGATAAGAGTGACGCACCGTTTAGCTTTACAAGCAGCGCAACCTCAACTTCGACAACGGGTACTTACGACTTCTATACCTCAAACGGTGGTCGTATCACGACTGCAAACAGTACCCGTGACGCTGCTCTTACGAATTGTCAGCAAAACGCGGCCACAAACCCTACGGTCACTGTCTGGTGTACCTGGAATGGCACCGAGATCTATCGCCGCGCTCCAACAACAACACAAGTATCAGCCACTTCTACAGTTTCAACGTCTGGGCCAAAAGTAAACAAAATGAGCTGTTCAAACTCAACGAAAACAGGTCTTACGAGTCTTGAACTTGCGTGTTACGGCCTCTGGGATTTTGGCAATGAATTTGGCAATGATCAAAATATGTGCCCGCCATCTGGGTATTCCTCTGCAACCACTGGGTGCACCGTCAATACATCGATTTGTCAGAGCGGGAGAGCTACCGCGACTCGAACACTAGATGTCTACGCACCATGGCATACCTCAAGTGGCCCAGCGCTCGCTTCAACTGCAGACATAGCTACCATAGCCTCAAACCTAAATTCAACCCCGTCAGCAGTATCGTCTCAGATTATTCGAATTTGGGAGTATACTTGTAACTAGGATTTCGTTAGAAGAGTTTATCCCCTAGTCCTTATTTCAGGTGGGTTACAAAGCACCCCCCGTTGGGCAGTTTCCCTGAAATACGAAATGCCAGTACACAAGAATATTCAAAATCTATTTCACCGACCAAAAGGCAGATGGCACGGGGTATGTAGACGATAAGAGCGACGCACCGTTTAGTTTCGTATTGCCGTTAACAGAGCAAGAGTCTTGTTATCCACAGAGTCGCCCCCTTTCTGAAATGAGGTGGGAATATGATTTATAGTGTAGCTATCATATGGTTCTAAGAATGACTCCCCGTGTCTAGAGATATACTAATTGGTGGTGTTGCAACTGTCCTATTGGTCGGGGGTATTATAGCGTTATCAAATATATACGGCTCTCGCGAGAGATTGGCAAGTGAGCACGCGCAGTTGGCTGCTGTAGGAAAGGGGAGTCAAGTGCAGAGCGCACAATCGGGGAAAGCCAGTGAAGAAATACGAGATGCGCGGCTTCTCAACGCGCTTCTGAGACAAGAGCAGAAAGAGAATGGTCAAGTAGGCGTTGCAAACGTGCGTGCGCAAGAGCGACAGTTGCAAGTTGCTCAGAGGCGCGCGAGCGCGATGAAAGCGCTCGCAAAAGAAAATCCTAGGGAGTTTCTAGCCAATGCTTTTTCTACCTCAGAGCGCGCAAAGCTCCCGAAGGATGTCCAAGGTGAAGTAGAGATGAAAACTAAAGTGAAGGGTGCCATTGATGTCTTGCACTTAGACGACTTCAGTAATGCGAAAAACTCGCGCTTCGAGTATCATCTCCGCTCGGGCGGTAAGCGTCTTGAAGTGTATTTTGCTGAAAGCGCTCCAGCAATGCTCTCGGGTTCCCTGGTCGAGGTAGAGGGGTACCAGCTTGGCGACACTGTTGTGTCTGTTGGTGGCAGCGAGAGCGTTACGATTTTACAGGCTGAACAGCCAGAGTCTGTGGGTACGCAAAACACACTTATCATACTCATCACGAGCCCCGGCCTGCCGAGCACGCCACCGAGAGAGGAGGTGAGAAACAGCATTTTTACAGGCGCCTTTCAACAATACTACCAAGAGCAATCCTACGGAAAAACATCATTTACGGGTCAGGTAACCGATTGGATATCGGTACCAGCTGCAGATGTCTCTTGGTGTGGCATGCCTGATCTAGAACAAGCAGATGTGAAGAATTACATCATACAAAATGGCATAAATCTCTCGCAGTATGGGCGAGTAATGTTTGTTAATAACGGTCTGTACGGCGGGTGTAACTCAGTCGGTAAGTATGACAATTACTTCAATGGGGGCGTGTACCGTCTTTCTAAGGGGTGGACTGGATGGGCGAACTCGAACGGATATAACAATCGGACAGGCATGAACTCCTTTGATTATGTGTTGGCCCACGAAATGGGGCATGGGCTCGGAGTTATGCACGCAAATTCGTGGGATTGTACTGGGCCATCGCTCGACACGAATTGTTCTCATATTGAATATGGCAACTCCTACGATGTGATGGGTACTGGCGCTTTCGCAACACATTTCAATGCCTTCTATAAAGACACGCTTGGGTGGCTTGACCCTGCCGACAAAGTTACTATCACCAGGTCTGGGACATATCGGCTCGCGCCGCTGGAGGCGCAGAGCGGAGTGCGCGCCGGGATAATTAGAAATCCAGCACTGCCCGACGCATCAACTCAGCCGATGTATCTTGAGTATCGAAAGCCGATAGGGTTTGACTCTGCGATCCAGTCAGCTGGCACAGGTATCCATATTAATCAGGTTATAGTGCCGTACACTGGCGCATTTCCCATGACACGGTTCATGAACTTGAGTTACCCTCAAGATTGGAATAATGGCCCACGAGTACTCCTACCGGGGGCGAAATTCACATGGAGCAGTAGAGGTATATCCGTCGGGTCTCTGACGGCAGGCACCTCAACTGCAACGTTTGGGGTTACTGTCGGGGCGCCAGTCTGCAATCGCGTTGGTATTGCAGTTGATGGGGCAGAGTCACCAACAACAGTTGTTGTTGGCTCTGACGGCTCTTCACTGTATCAACTCACCAATAATGATACTCCTTCTTGCGCTTCAAGCTCTATTTCTTTCGCTGTCTCCATTTCTGGTGTTGGCTGGACCATTCAGAATCCAAATTTGTCGGTTACGCTTGCTCCAGGGGAGTCTACACAGTCACTGATTTTGTTTACACCTCCCTCAAGCGTAACTCCGGGGGCTTATACTCTGACAACAACGATAACAGACACGACACACTCACGTACCTATACATTCAATAAAACAATTACCGTAGTTGCACCCCCAACCATTACAGGCATTTTGCCTACGCGTGGTGTTGTGGGTCAGATAGTTACTCTTTCCGGAACTGGATTTGCGATATTACCGGAAAGTAACTTCATATATATCGCTAAAACGGACACCTCAACTCCTCTGTATGTATTTGTAAGCGCAACGACGGACGCACCTGATCAAATATCGTTTACATTTCCCACAACCCTCCCATATTGGGACGGCAATGACTTTGTCTCAACTTCAACACCACCAGGCACTTACTCGGTTAGATTGATACGCGTCAGTGATCAGGGCGTATCAAACGCTATACCATTTGACGTCAATCTTCCTCCCACCGCAAACGCGGGCCCTGACAGAACCATTCGTATCCCCACCTCATCAGTAACGATTGGTGGCGCGGGCGTTGGTGGGAACGACCCTGATGGTACTATCGTGAGCAGAAGGTGGACGTATGTTCCCGGAGGTACGGGCACATCAACGCCAACTGTAACAAACAGTACGGCCACCTACGCCACCTTTTCTAATTTAAAAACTGTCGGCACGTACATCTTTCGTCTCAGGGTAACAGATGATAGCGGTACATCTGCCTCTGATGGCATGATGGTAAGAGTGTATCGATGACGTTATACACAGTTGACGCGAGGAGAGGCTTCGGGCACACTTGAGAGAAGTTGCCCACCAGTGTTCTTTTTGGTTCGTCGCGGCTTAAGGCCGTTTTTTTAATCTGCCCATTGGCAGAGCGCACCAGCGTTTTTTGGAGGGCAAACACCGTATACGGTTGGCAAAAGGCTCATCATGACGATGGCGAGTATTTTGCAAAGGGTTATTGAGGGGCGCCCGACGGGGCGCCCCATAACCTTATCTGGGCAGTGCACATACAAAAAAAGCCGCCTCGATTACGAGGCGGCCCTACGCACGGCGCACGAAGAACGATTGCTAACCCTTTCCGTTGCCGTCTGAGTAGTAACTCCAGTCAGAGCCCAAAACAAGGGCGCCCGTATTCACGAGCTCGCTCGGGTCAGATATTCCGAGGAGTGGGAGTTGAATGCTCCCATACTCCCCGAGATCCAAGTCGCCGCCGGCGGTGAGGGAGATCTCTTCGAGCCCGATGGCGTCGAAGCTGACGGCTCCGGTTACGGCGTCGTAGGACCACGTGCCCAGAGACTGAAGATTGATAACATCCCCATCCCCAGGCGCAAAGTCGGTGATCTCGGACGAGATCTTGCCGTTGTTCGAGAAGTTGAAAGTGTCTGCCCCCTCGCCGCCGGTGGCAACTGCTGTGCCCGAGATACCGAGCCAGTCTTTGCCGTTGCTCCCATCCATCTTCGCTTTACCAGCGCCGTTGAACGAAAGCTGGTCGTTGCCGGTTCCTCCTATGTAGTAGGAGAGTTCGCCGACCTTATTGCCGCCGACGATATAGTCGTTACCCGACCCACCGTCAATAGAGTCGTTACCACCCAAGCTCCAGGCCATATCGGCGCCAGAACCGAGCTTCACAACATCATTTCCGTCTCCACTCGAGACGGTGTCGTTGTCGGCACCAGCATCGACGATGTTGTTGCCGTTTCCTGCGTCGATGCTGTCGGCTCCATCGCCGCCAGAGACGGTGTCGTTACCGCCCCAGGTGCCGATGATGTTTGCTTCGGCTCCGCCGATTATGCCCCAGGATTTATTTGAGGTAATCTTGATGGAGTCGTCGTCCCCCAAGGAGATCGTTTGAGCCGAGTTTGGATCAAAGTTCTTCTCTGGTTGTATTGGTGGTGTTGGAGCAGTCTGTTTTTTTACTTCCGAATTCTCTGTTGTTGCCTTGGACGCGGCACCACCCTCCACGAACCTCAAGAGGTTCGGGCGGGGGGTGGCATCTTCATCTTCAGGCCGCTTTTTTACTCCGACTGCGTGCGACATGCTGTCATATTCCCCTTGCTAGAACATCTGGAGCCAATCCCCAGAGCTTATTACATAATAGCATGCCGTCCTGAATAAGTCAAGTATTTGTGGCGTGGTGGTATACTGTCCCCACTATGGATGCAAAAGACAAAAAACAGATAATACGAGCGTTTAAAAAGCAGGGTGCGCGGGTAGAGATAAAGGCACGGGTGAAGCTCACTAAGAAGAGCGATTTTTCGCTCTGGTACACCCCTGGGGTAGCAACGGCGGCGCTTCACCTAGCCGCCCACCCGAAGGATGCGCGGCAGATGAGTGTGAAGAAAAACTCGGTGGCTATAGTCTCTGACGGCTCGGCCGTGCTTGGGCTCGGCAACATTGGCCCCTACGGCGCATTGCCCGTGATGGAGGGCAAGGCGCTCATTTTTAAAGAGCTTGGCGGGGTGGATGCGTGGCCGATTGTTTTGAATACGCAAGACGCTGATGAGATAGTGAAAATTGTACTGGCGATAGCGCCGAACTTCGGCGGTGTGAACCTCGAGGACATTGCCGCCCCCAAGTGTTTTGAGATAGAAAAGCGGCTCGTAGAGTCGCTTGATATCCCCGTAATGCATGACGATCAGCACGGGACGGCGATTGTGGTGCTTGCGGGGCTTATTAATGCGGCAAAAGTAGTGAAGAAAAGCCTCACAGGCTTAAGGGTGGTGATTTCAGGCGCGGGTGCGGCGGGCACCGCAGTGGCGAAGCTCCTCCTTGCTGCGGGCATAAAGAACATCATTTTGCTTGATCGTACTGGTACGATTTATTTTGGCCGTCCAGATCTTTCTCCTCATAAGGCCGAACTCGCAGAGCTTACGAATTTGCGGCAGGTTGTCGGAGGTCTCTCCGATGCAATGGACGGTGCGGATGTGTTTATTGGGGTTTCGGGCAGGGGGCTCCTTGAGGCTAGTCATATTCGCCTTATGGCGCCCAAATCGATTGTCTTCGCACTCGCAAACCCGATACCTGAAATCATGCCCGATGAGGCGAAAAAAGCAGGTGCGGCAGTGATTGCCACGGGTCGCTCTGACTTCGCAAATCAGATAAACAACGCGCTCGCATTCCCGGGTATGTTTCGAGGCGCACTCGACAGAGGTATTTCGAAAATCACGGACAAGACAAAGCTCGCCGCGGCTCGTGCGCTCGCCGCGCTTGTCAAAAAGCCGACTGCCGAGAATATAATCCCCGGCCTCATCGACAAACGTGTAGTCAAAGCAGTTGCTCGGTCGGTACGTTAGTTTTCGCCTCGGGCCAAACTACAAGTGCGAGCGACATTGCGGCTATTGAGAGGTCGCGAAAGAGGACATCGAATTGATTCAGATTCAGGCCGACTATAGCGAGCAAAAGCATTGTGGTGACTACTGTAGGCACTCGAATATGCCACCCAGCGAGTATCCAGAGCGCAAGCACTACCTCAAGCACGCCAAAAGCGTGCAAGAGTGTGGTGGTTTCAAGGGGTAATTCTCGAAGAAACGGTGGGAAGTAGGAGGCCCAAGACACTGGGTCGCCAATGGCGGCACATGCAGGGTAGAGGAGCGCAAAAGCGACTCCGACCCGGAGAAAAAGATGAACGGTAGAGAAGTTACTCAGCACTTTTGTCAGTGGTAGAGCTCACTACCATCTCGTCTACTTTCGCTACTTTGATCGAGGCGAAGCGGCCCGAGGTAATGTGGTCGTGATACTTCCAGTCGCCCTCTTTAGCGAAGGTGAAGCTCCAGCTCTGGCCGGGCTTTATACCAACGCATTGATCAAAGACCTTGTCAGAAGTCGGCTTGCCATCTTTGCAGTGTGCCGCGAGATTGGTGCCATCGTATACCGCATGCGTTGGGTGCATCGCTGTGGCAACCCACATATCTACCTTGCTTTCATTTACCCAGGTGATGGTACCGCCCACGGGGAGCATTACCTCTGCAGGAGTGAAGCCCGTATCGCTGTATACGACATCGGCCTTCATTGCAGGCATAGTATTGGTTACCGGCTCTCCTGTGCTTGTATCTTCGGGTGCAGGTTCTTGACTCCCGCTGTTTTGCCCAAGGTAAAACCAGCCAAGGGCTCCTAGGATAATAATAACGATAATGCCTCCGATTGCTTTCATACTAATATCTTACATTGATTTAATAATTGCCCCGCCAGTATACCACTCTTGTGATTTCTGCTATACTAGACACCTATGACTATTCTTTATGTTGTACTTGGGGTAGTAGTTCTGTTGGTTTTGTGGGCCATTGGGCTCTATAACCGCTTTGTGGCGCTTGTTAATCGCGCCAAAGAGGCGTGGTCTGACATTGAGGTGCAAATGAAGCGTCGGTACGACCTGATCCCTAACCTAGTCGACACCGTCAAGGGATACGCGACTCATGAGAGAAGTGCGTTTGAAACAGTAACGGCCGCCCGCTCGGCGGCAATGGGGGCGCAGACGGTTGCCGAGCATGGTCAAGCGGAGAATATGCTCACCGGAGCGCTCAAGTCGCTCTTTGCGGTCTCTGAAGCGTATCCAGATCTGAAGGCGAATACCAACTTTCTCCAGCTCCAAAAAGAGCTTGCCGACACTGAAGACAAGATCCAGGCTTCGCGCCGCTTCTACAACAGCAATGTGCAAGCGCTCAACACCTCGGTGGAGCAGTTTCCGGGCAATATCATTGCCGGTATGTTCGGCTTCAAGATAATGGATCTCTTCGAACTGAGTGCCGATGAGGAGGCCGCACGTCAGCCTGTCAAAGTGCAGTTCTAGATCTTGCGGCTACGCCGCTTGAGCCATGAATCTTTACCAAGAACGATCGGCAAATATTAGGAGGACCTTTCTCTTGATTGGGTTCTTTCTGATACTCGTTATCGGCATAGGGTATGCCGTCTCGTGGTATTTCAACCAGCCGTGGATACTCTACGGTGCGGCCGCTTTCGCTATCCTCACCAACTTCTACGCCTACTGGGCCTCTGACAAACTGGTGCTGAAGCTCACCAAGGCGCGCCCCGCAAAGCGTGAAGAGTTTTTTGATCTCTACACGGTGACTGAAAACCTTGCAATAACCGCAGGGCTCCCGATGCCCAAGCTCTATGTGATAGACGATACAACCCCAAACGCCTTTGCTACAGGGCGCAATGAAAAGCACGGCGTGGTGGTGGCATCGACTGGCCTCCTCGCTCTCCTTACCCGCCCCGAGCTTGAGGGGGTTATCGCGCACGAGCTCTCACACATTAAAAACCGCGACATCTTGGTGATGACTATCGCGGTCGTGCTCACTGGCTTTGTCGCGATGGCCGCCGATATCATGCTTCGCATGTCGCATGGGGGTGGCGATAGAGACCGTGGGAGCCTCGGCGTGTTGGTGTTTATTCTTGCGATTGTCGGAGTTATCCTCGCGCCCATCCTCGCAAAGCTCACTCAGCTTGCGATTTCGCGTCGGCGCGAGTTTTTGGCTGATGCCTCGGGCGCTCTCTTGACCCGTTACCCTGAAGGGCTCGCCTCGGCACTTAAAAAAATCGGCGCACACCCAAACCCCATGCGCGCGGCCAATGTCGCCACGGCGCACCTTTTTATCGACGACCCTTTTCACACCGACGACGGCACCACGCACAAAGTAACCTGGATCGAGCGCATGTTTGCCACCCACCCACCTATCGCTGATCGCATCAAAGCACTGGTAGGGCATTGATTGATTTTTTATTCGTAAACCTATGAACAAGATAGCCAAAAAACTTGCATATGCAGTGCACCCCGGCGAGATACTTGCCGAGGAGTTTTTGAAGCCGCCTGGGGTCTCGCAGTATCGGCTCGCTCTCTCTATGGGAGTGTCGCCGCGCCGTATCAATGAGATTGTACATGGCACCCGCGCAGTGTCGGCTGACACAGCGCTTCGTCTTGCACGGTCTTTTGGTACCTCGGCGCAGTTTTGGATGAACCTGCAAACGCGCTATGATTTGGCGGTGTCAGAGCATGCGCTCGAGAGCTCCCTCGGGCGCATCGTGAGCCCCTTAAGCGTATAAAACACACGGAGGCGTCGGATAGTGGTTTATTCCACCGCCTTGGAAAGGCGGCATACCGCAAGGTATCG
>CAZWKU010000012.1:0-17361 GCA_964634595.1 uncultured Candidatus Saccharibacteria bacterium
ACTGTTGGAGAGGGGATGAGAACGGCCGGACTGGGGGTCGGTCAAGCTGGCGGCGCTGGGGCAAGTGATAGTGGCAACCCGGCGGCTGGTGGGGGCGGTGGCGGTTCAGACGGAGGCGTTTCAACAGCGGGCACCGTAGGCGGTGTCACAAATGGTGGGGCAGGAGGTAACAGCGTTGCTGGCACTGCAGGAGGCGCGGGCGGCACCTCAAGTAGTGCGGCGCAAGCCGGGTCAAGCGGGTCGGGCGGTGGTGGTGGTGGCGAAACTGCAACTGGCAATCAAAATGGCGCCGCGGGTGCTTGCGACAGCTCGATCGCGGCAAGTACAGGAGGGTGCGGTGGTGGAGGTGGCGGGGGTAACGGCACGAATACCGGCGCTGGTGGTCTTGGAGGTGGAGGTGGCACCTACGGAGGCGGCGGTGGTGGAGGCGGCGAAAGCGACTCTTCTCCCGCTGCGGCAGGTACAGGGGGTCAGGGTGTTATCGTGGTCACCTATTTGCCGGCGGTTGTTATTGCGACACCTGCAAAATTCAAGATACTTGGGGGCAGTCTTCGCTTTTTTGGAGGCAGTTTTATTATCCGCTAGTTTTTGCGTGGTAGGATATGAGCATGAAAAATATTAGAGTGGCGATTAATGGTTTCGGTAGAATAGGGAGGGCGTTTGTGCGCCGCTCATGGGGGAGGGGTATCGAGGTAGTGGCGATTAACGACCTTGGCTCTCTTGAAAACCTTGCGTACCTCTTGAAGCACGATACCGTCTATGGCAAGGCACCGTTTGAAGTCGCCGTAAAGCCCGACGCTCTCGTGCTCGGCGAAACGGGCGCGCGCTTTCTATCAGAAAAAGATGCGACCAAGCTCCCTTGGAGAGATCTCGCTGTCGATGTAGTAGTTGAGTCTACGGGCGTGTATGACGATTATGAAAAGGCAAACGTGCATATTGAGGCTGGCGCAAAGCGGGTGGTTATCACCGCGCCGGTCAAACAAGATTCACCTCTTGGTGCAACGGTACTTATGGGGCTTAACGAGGATCGTCTCTCGGCCTGCCAGATTACCTCAAATGCTTCATGTACGACCAATGCCGCAAGTCCCGTTATCGCTATTCTTGATGAAGCACTGGGTATTGAAAAGGCAATACTCTCGACCACGCATGCGTACACAGCGACGCAGTCTTTAGTTGATGGGCCCGTGCGCGGAAGCGATTTTCGCAAGGGGAGAGCCGCGGCACAAAATATTGTACCTGAACCAACGGGTGCGGCTATAGCAGTAGCAAAGGCGTACCCCGCGCTCGTCGGGAAGTTTGACGGTATCTCGCTTCGAGTGCCGGTGCCCGCAGGCTCAATTGCAGATACTACGTTTATCGCAAAGCGCGCCACTTCGGTTGAAGAGGTAAATGAGATCTTGCGCAGTGCCGCACGCGACCCGCGATGGGAGGGTATCTTTACCGTCACCGATGAAGACCTGGTCTCAAGCGATATTGTGGGAGAGCCCCATGCCTCTATAGCGAATCTCTCGATGACGCGCGTGGTTGATGGGAATTTGGTGAAGGTCTTGAGTTGGTACGACAACGAGATGGGCTACACCGAAGCGCTGGTGCGCCATGTTATAGCCGCAAGCCATGCCTAAAGTGTATTTCGCAAGCGACCACGCCGGCTTCTCGCTCAAGAATCAGCTCATTGCGCTTGTAAAGAGTCTCCATTATCCGGTTGAGGACCTTGGCCCATTTACGTTTGAAGATGATGATGACTATCCTGATTTTGTCCTCCCCTGTGCACGAAGCGTGGCACGCGACCGAGGTTCTTTTGGCGTGATTATAGGTAAGTCGGGGCAAGGGGAGGCGATGGCGGCAAATCGCGTACCGGGCGCGCGTGCCGTTGTGTACTATGGGGGCGCGATCGATATCCCCGCGCTTGCGCGTCACCACAATGATGCCAATATCCTCTCTCTTGCCGCTGGCTTCGTATCTATCGAAGGGGCGAGTCAGGCAACCAAGTCATTTCTTGAAACACCGTTTTCAAACGAAGAGCGGCACCTCAGACGCCTCGCAAAATTTTAAACATGAACGTCATTGTCCCGGCCGTGCTACCACAGACGCGGGCCGATCTCGAAGAGGCGCTCACACGCCTTGGAGCTGTCGCTGACGTAACGCATGTACAAATTGACCTGATAGATGGCACGTTTGCAAAACCTGCTACCTGGCCCTACCCAGGAGAGACTCTCGAGCTCCCGCACGCCGATCGATTTCGTTACGATCTTGATCTTATGGTGATGCACCCAGAGCAGGTAATAGAAGAGTGGATCACCCTTGGCGCGACGCGTATCACCGTACACGCCGAAAGTACGCCACGATTACGAGAGCTCATTGCTGAGGTGAAGCGGCGCCATGGGCACGAGGCGGGGTTTCTCCCTGACATGCTTGCGTTTGGGGTTGCGCTCAATATCGATACTGATCTCTCGATTCTCGACTCGGTCGTCTCAGACATTGATTATGTACAATGTATGGGTATTGCGCGTATTGGGAGGCAGGGAGAGCCTTTTGACCCACGAGTGTTGCGTAAGATACGCGCGCTTCGTGCAAAACACCCCACCCTGGTTATCCAGATCGATGGGGGAGTTTCGCGTGAGAACGCCCGCGCTCTCTTTGCGGCAGGAGCGAATCGCTTGGTTGTCGGCTCTGCGTTGCTGCGGGCCCCTAACCTAGCGGCTGAATTTGCGGCGTTCAAAAAACTATACGAAGAAAGCGCATTCGGATAAGCCGCATTGTTGTCTGCACGGCTGATATACTAATGCTCATGGCTCTTGATGATGCACGAGTTCTAGCTCTTGAGAAAAAGGCGGGAGAGATTCGCGAAACCCTCCTTGTGATGCTCGTTGCCGCAGGGTCGGGGCACACGGCAGGCCCGCTCGGCATGGCAGATATTTTTACTGCGTTTTATTTTCAGATTTTGAAGCATCACCCCGCAAACCCCGAGTGGGAGGATCGCGATCGCTTGATCCTCTCAAACGGTCATATTGTGCCGGTGCGCTATGCAGCTATGGCACACGCTGGATACTTTCCTGTCAAAGAGTGCCTAACGCTCCGAAAGTTTGGTTCGCGTCTGCAAGGGCACCCAGAGCGCTTGCGTTTAGAGGGGCTTGAAACGACCTCGGGCCCTTTGGGCGAGGGGCTCGCACAGGCGGCAGGCATGGCATATGCGCTCCGCATGGACGGTAAAAAAAACAGGATCTACTGCATCACCAGTGACGGCGAACACAACGAGGGCAATACCTGGGAGGCAATTCTTTTTGCAGGCAAAAATAAACTCTCAAATCTTACAGTGGTTATCGACCGCAACAACATTCAAATAGACGGTATGACTGAGGACATCATGCCGCTCGAATCCCTCAACGCAAAATATGCGGCGTTTAATTGGCATGTGCTCGAGGTGCATGGTCACGATATGCAGGGATTTGTTGGGGCAGTTGAGCAAGCGAAAGCAATTTATGAAAAACCGACCGTCATTATCGCGCACACGATCCCGGGTAAGGGCGTACCCGAGATCGAGTTTGACTATCATTGGCACGGTAAACCACCCACCAAAGAGGAGGCCGCGCGCTTTTTAAAAGCACTCCGCACTCACGGTGGCAAAGTCCCGCACGAATATGCTTAATCCCGCTCTAAAACTAAAGGAAGATCTCTTTAGCGACAAAATCGCGAAGGCGGCGACGCGCGATGGTTTTGGTAAAGGGGTAGTAGAGGCAGGTAAGCATAACGCGAATGTGGTAGTGCTCTGTGCTGACTTAAAGGAGTCAACGCGAGCGGAGTGGTTTGAAAAGGAGTTCCCCGATCGGTTTATTGAGGTGGGGGTGGCAGAGCAAGCTATGGCGACTATTGCAAGCGGTATGGCGGCCGTAGGCAAAATACCCTTTATCGCTTCATACGCTGCATTTTCTCCTGGGCGTAATTATGAGCAAATACGGACGACTATTGCGCTTAATAATGTGCCGGTAAAGGTGATGGGTATGCACGCAGGTGTTTCTGTCGGCCCTGATGGGGCGACACACCAGATGCTCGAGGATATAGGGCTTATGCGTGCTTTGCCTAATATGGTGGTCATTAACCCAATAGATGCTGAAGATGCGCGTAAGGCAATCGTTGCCGTGGCAAAAACGCCTCAACCCACCTATGTTCGTTTCGGGCGCTCACCGACACCAACATTCACCACGGGGGACACCCCCTTTCAGGTTGGTAAAGCGCTTACCTTGTGGCAAGGCGCGCGGCCTCAGGTGGTCTTGTGCGTCACGGGATCGCTCGCCTACAACGCTCTTCTTGCCGCGCGCGCACTTGAGGCAGAGGGCATCGAATCAATAGTGCTTGCGATAGCGACCATAAAGCCTCTTGATGAAGCGGCAATACTTGATGCGGCAAGGCTCGCGCGCCATGTCCTCACTATTGAAGAGCATCAGGTAAATGGGGGTTTAGGTTCGGCGGTTGCTGAGCTTCTGAGTGAGAGGTTGCCTACTCCCCTGCGGCGGCTTGGTATTATGGACGAGTTCGGTCAATCAGGCGATCCCGAGGAGCTTATTGAGCACTACGGTCTTGGTGCCTCCTCTATTCGCCATGCCGCCGAAGCATTACTACATGGCCATGAACGTACTCACCGATAGAATCAATACCTATTTTGCAATACTGCTTATTACCCTGACAGGAGCTGGTGCTTCGCTGATGATCATACGCATTGCAGAGCGCGATGCCGACTCATTTGCAGCGAGCTATTTCAGCGGAGTGTATGAAATTGGTGCTCAAGCATCACGAGAGCGGTGAAAGTCTGAACTCGGTAGGCGCGTTTTTCAGGTGCTCGAGGATTTTTTCGTACGACAAAAGACCCTCTTGTGCACCTACGTATTGCACCACGGACATTGCATTTATGGGCCCCCAGAGCAGAGCCTCTTCAAGCGGCCTTCCAAGCGTGAGCGCAATTGCTATTGACGAAGAGAAGGCGTCGCCAGCACCCGTGCGTTCAAAGGGAGGTTTCGGGTCGGGGTAGAGGGGGATACGATACGCATCGCCCAAGTTCGAGGCGTACGCGCCGTGAGGCCCGTCGGTGAGGACGCAGATCCTCGGGCCCCTGGTGTGCATACGCTCTATAAGCTTGCGCACATCCTCTTCGGCGGTCCCGAGCACGCGCTGATACTCTTCTTTATTGGCAAAAAATATATCGGTGCGTGCGTAGATACTGTGGAGTCTGTCGAGCCCTGCTTTTATCTGAAACGTGCCTGGCTGAAACGCAAAGCGAACCCTCGGGTGTTTCGAAAGCCAGTCCGCAAGCTCGTCGTGAAGGGGGAGTGCATGCTCAGCAAGCGAAGAGAGATACACTGTTTTCGGCTCCTCAAGCTTGGCAGGGAGTGTACAGTCGAACGCCTCGTGTTTAATGAGGATGGTGCGCTCGTCTCCATACCAGAGCACGTAGTGGCTGTTAGTTTGCTTGCCTTTTTGGGTACGCACATAGCGAGTGTCGATACCCTCTTTCTCGAGTGCGGCCAAACAGTCTGTGCCGTCGCGGTCTTCTCCTAGCCACGCGACGAAGCCGGTAGAGAGGCCAAGGCGTCTCGCGGCTACAGCGGCATTAGCGGCATTGCCGACTGCGGGTATGAGCGTGGCCGACTCAAAAGGGATCTTATCTCCAAATCGCATTGAGATGGTGCAGTGCTCGTTGTTGATGTCGCAGTGTACCTCGGCGTCTTTAAGCTTGATAAAGGTGTCCATGGTCGTGTCACCGATTGCGATAAAATCCATATACAATAATACTAACACCTCGATAGGCCTCGCGCGGGTGCTACTATTAAAAGCATGACTGATTTAGTGGCGATAGCGCGTGGGCTCTTTGCTCCTGGCAAAGGGATTCTTGCCGCTGACGAAAGTGTCGCCACTGCGGATAAACGCCTTGCGTCATTTGGTATTGAGGGTGGTCCTGAAATGCGCAGAAAAGATCGCGAGCTTTTCTTAAATGCAGAAGGCATCGAAGTGTATCTCACCGGAGTGATCCTGTACCGTGAGACTTTTGAGCAAAAAGGGAGCGATCGCAAGCTCTTTAGTAACTCACTTGCTGATCGAGGTATTCTCACTGGCATAAAGATTGATGAGGGTACTGAGCCCTTGCCGGGGAGCCCGAACGAATTTATTACGAATGGCCTCATTGGCTTACCTGAGCGGTTTGCTGAGTTTGCAAAAAAGCGTGCAGCTTTTGCAAAGTGGCGCGCGGCTATAAAAATTGAGGGAGACAAGTTACCTACTTCAAACGCGATTCTTGAAAATGCAAAGCGTCTTGCGACGTACGCGAAACAGGCACAGGAGGCGGGGCTGGTGCCCATCATCGAGCCAGAAGTACTGCTTGAAGGGTCTCATAGCAGACTGCGTGCTAAGGCAGTGATTGAAGAAGTGCTAGGCAGTGTCTTCGTGGTGCTCGAGTCGCAAGCCGTTGATCGTGCGAGCGTTATCATAAAAACTGCTATGGCGCTCTCGGGGAGCAAAACCGGCAAACGCGACACACCCGAAGAGGTGGCGGCCGATACGCTTGAGGCGCTCATGACCCATGTCCCGCGTCAGATTGCGGGCGTAGTCTTTCTTTCTGGCGGACAGACGCCAGACCAAGCGACTGATAATCTTACCGCTATCATGCGGCTTGCAAAGGAGCGACACGCACCATGGCCGCTTACCTTTTCATATTCGCGCGCACTCCAGGAAGAAGCGCTTGCGCTCTGGGGGGGAGAAGAAGCGAACGTCCCGCCCGCACGCGAGGCATATCTCGCACGACTTAAGAAACTCTCGGCCGCGGTATCAATATAAACCCATTGGCCCGAGTGAGTTGCGAAAATAAGGATTATGCGGCATAATCGGCCCACATGTTGACCTTGAAGGTAGAGGCACGCACAAACCCGGGGGTAGCTCTCGGAGAGCTTCGGCGTACCGGGGGGGTGCCGGGGGTGGTCTATGGTGCTCATAAAGAGAGTACCTCTATAGCGCTTTCAGCGCGTGAATTTGAAGAGATATTTGCTCGTGCGGGTGAATCTACCATTGTGATGCTGGCGGGCCTTGGAGAGGATATCCCGACCTTGGTTCACGAAGTTGACCTTGACCCGATCACGAACCGTCCACGCCACGTCGATTTTTATGCGGTTACTAAGGGACAGAAAGTGGAGATCAAAATACCACTCGAATTTATCAATGAATCCCCAGCAGTGAAGGAGGGCGCAAGCTTGGTGAAGGTGCTTCATGAAATAGAGATCAAGGCTGACCCGATGGATCTCCCCCATCATTTCGACGTTAATTTGGAGGGCATTGTAAAGATAAGCGATCAAATACGTGTGCAAGATCTCGCGCTCCCGCAAGGTGTCGAATTACTCACCGCTCCTGAAGAGGTGATAGCTCTCGTGCAGGAGGTGGTTGAGGAGAAGATCGAAGAGGCAGCGCCTGTTGACCTCAATGCTATTGAGGTAGAGAAGAAGGGTAAAGAAGAGGAGGCGCCTGCAGCCGAAGCCGCACAAGGCTAGAGAGCCATTTTTTGCTATACTAAGGCCCATGTTTCGGGTCCTGCTTTTTTCGAGCATCTTATTTCTGTTGCCGGTAAGCGCTTTTGCACAACAGCAGGTGACTGACCGCCAGCGTAGTCTAGAAAATCAGCTGAATGCGATTGAGGCGCAAATCGCTGAACAGCAAAAACTTCTTGATGTCGCGCAAACGCAACAGAAGTCGCTTCAGCGTGAGATTGACATCTTTACCGCTGAAATAAGGAAAACCGAACTCCAAATTCAGGCAATTACGGTGACGATACACAGGCTTTCTGGCGACATTGGTGCCGATAATGCATTACTCGAATCGCTCTCTGCAAAACTCTCACGAGAAAAAGCTGCGCTGATTGAGATCATGCGCCAAACCCAAGCGCTCGATCGTTACTCGGTGGTTGAGGTGGCACTCTCAAGCAAGGATGTCTCCTCATTTTTTACCGATCTTGATGCGTTCGTCTCGATACGTGAGGCGTTTGCCGCGTCATTTACCGAAATAGCAACCCTTTCAGAAGAGACGGCAGCGGCAAAAGCAAAACTTGAAGACAAGCTTTCTGAACAGCAGGAGCTTGAGACTGAGGCACGCCTCGCAAAGAAACAGGTACAGGCGCAAGAGAAGGAAAAGAAACAGCTCCTTATCGCTACGAAAGGGCAGGAAGCGGCGTACCAAAAACTTATCACTACTAACAAAAAAACTGCGGCTCAGATACGCGCCGAGCTTTTTACACTCCGCGACTCTGCGGCAATACCCTTTGGCTTGGCACTTGCGTATGCACAGACTGCTGAACGAGCGACAGGAGTCCGTGCGGCGGTAACACTGGGAGTATTAAAACAAGAGACAAATCTTGGCGAGAATTTGGGAAGCGGACACTGGCGTACGGATATGCACCCAACACGCGATCAGCCCGTTTTCCCCTATATCACCTCAGCGCTCGGTCTTGATCCTGAAAAAATGCCGGTCTCGAAGAAGCCCTCGTATGGGTGGGGCGGGGCAATGGGGCCTGGGCAATTTATCCCATCGACCTGGGTATGCTATGGCGGGCTGGTGCACGCAACTGCCGGGCGCTGTACGCCTGGGGGTATGGGAACTGCGTTTTGGGCGGGGCCATGGAGGTACGACGCGTCAAAAGATAGAGTGCGTAAGCTCAGTGGTGGCTCTGACCCTTCGAACCCATGGAGCCCTGAAGATGCGATTATGGCAACAGCGATGCTTATGGGTGATAATGGTGCTTCAACACAGCGGTATGCCGATGAGCGCTACGCGGCATTGCGCTATTTTGCCGGCGTCAATGCTTCGAAGAAAGCGTATGCTTTTTATGGTGATGGCGTTATGAAGTTTGCTACCCAGTTTCAATCGCAAATCGACATTTTGGGCGGGGCGTGATAGGGTTGCGGGGTATGCAAAAGGACATTCATCCGGCGGAGTATCGCCCGGTCATTTTTGAAGATCTCGCCTCAGGCGCGCGTTTTTTGATCGGCTCAACGGTGAGCACTAAGGAGGTGGCGACCCTCGAGGGTAAGGAGTATCCCAAAGTAACCGTTGAGATCTCCTCGAAGTCACACCCGATCTATACGGGTGAAGATCGCTCGCTCGATGCTGGCGGCCAGGTAGAGAAGTTTAAGAAGCGCGCCGCCGCCAAAAAGAAGTAATTGTTTCGTGGGTATGTACCTGCGAAGGGTACGCATAATTTCTTGCTAGAAATTTGCTCATGCCGCTCGCCGTCGCTCGCGGAAGCCCCTTCTCGGCACATACCCACTTCACTAATGGTACAGTTAGATTATGGACTACTCTCCGGATTTAAAGAAGAACTTCGCAACCGCGTATCTGGCTGAGGAGTATGAGCGTCTTGAGGGCGAGAGGCGTGAGGCCCTTGCTGCTGCGGGTGAAGATCTCGATCTTAAGCGTATGGCGCAGGAGGATATGGTGCGCATCGATTTGCGACAAGCAGAGATTTTGCAAGAGATAGATAAAATCCTCGCGAAAGAAAAAGAAGAAGAGCAAAAAGCCGCATCGGTAGTGATGGAGTTTCGTGCGGGCGCCGGAGGCGATGAGGCAAACATTTTCGCAAAAGATTTAAAGAGTATGTATGAGAAGTATGCCGTTTTAAAAGGGTGGCGTGTGAAGGTGGTCGACGATATGACGCTTGAGATTGCCACTCCTGATGCCTACGACGCGCTTCGCTATGAGACGGGCGTGCATCGCGTACAGCGAGTGCCCGATACTGAGAAAAATGGGCGTATTCACACCTCAACTGCCTCGGTTGCCGTACTCCCCATTCGTTTGAAATCGACTGTAGAAATAAACCCTGCCGATATCGAAATGGAGTTTTCACGAAGTGGCGGGGCGGGGGGGCAGAACGTAAACAAGGTTGAGACAGCAGTGCGGCTGATACATAAGCCAACGGGTATAGATGTGCGAAGCTCAAGCGAGCGTTCGCAAAAAGCCAATCGTGAAAAGGCGATGCAGATCTTGACTGCAAAGATAGAGCAGTTACAAGAAGAGGAGGAGGCAAAAAAGCACTCGGCTGACAGAAAAGCGCAAATTGGCACAGCCGATCGCTCGGAGAAAATCCGCACCTACAACTTCCTGCAAGATCGCGTCACCGACCACCGTATTAAAGAGTCGTGGCACAACCTGCCCAAGATCATGGCGGGCTCTATTGACGACATTGTCTCCACCCTCCAATCCCGCGCCTCTACGGGTGGCATCGGCACCGCCTCTGATTCAGAGGATTGATTAAAAAAGGCTTTTCGGCTATAGTGGCGCGACAATGGTAACTGATACAAAAAGGGGAGAGGTCGAGCGTCTTTTTAAGGTGGGGGCGCATTTTGCGCAGGTAAAGAGCCGACGCCACCCTTCGATGAAGCCGTATATCTTGGGTGCCAAAGCGCGCACTGAGATTATAGACCTTGCTAAAACCGAGTCTCAGCTTGAGGCGGCGAAGTCGGCTCTTACCGCGCTTGCCAAAGACGGCAGGAGCGTCCTCTTTGTGGGGAGCAAGCCCGAAATCGCGCCGCTACTCAAGGCCGCTGCTCAAAGAGTAGGCGCTCCCTATGTCTCAACCCGCTGGCTCGGTGGCACTTTGTCCAATTTTGTAGAGATCAAAAAACGCATCGATCGGCTTGCTGATTTGAATGAAAAAAAGACTACGGGTACGCTTGCAAAACTACACACCAAGCTCGAACTCTTGAAGCTTGATCGTGAGGCGAAGCGTCTCACAGACCGTCTTGATGGTATCGCAGGGATTCAAAAGCGTGTCGAAGCTATGCTTGTAGTAGATACAAAACATGAGAAGCACGCAGTAAAAGAGGCAAACGATGCAGGTATCCCGGTGATCGCTATCATGAACTCCGACTGCAACCTGGCTGATGCTACCTTCCCGATAGTCGCAAACGATGCTTCTCGTGAGACGGTGCAGTTTTTACTTGCTGAACTCACCGCAGCATACGACAAAGGCCGTTTGGTGTAAGTGGTATACTCCGGGTATGGAGATTGCGGTTGAAGTCGTAAAAGAATTACGTGACCGAACAGGTCTTTCAGTGATGCAATGCAAGAAAGCGCTTGAGGAGGCGGGTGGTGATGTTGCGCAGGCTGAAGTGATATTAAAAAAGCGTTCGGGTGCTGCTGCTGAAAAAAAAGCCGACCGCACTCTCGGTGCCGGCGCGATAGGCACCTATGTCCACGACGGCGCTGTCGGTGGGATGGTCTTGCTTTCTTGCGAAACGGATTTTGTTTCCAAGAATCCAGAGTTCAATACGCTTGCGCGCGAGCTTGCTATGCAGGTTGCGGCAACGAGCCCAAAATATCGTACCAATGCTGATGTGCCTGAGGAGGCACGCATGGCGGCTATATCGGTTTTTGCAAAAGAGGTTGAGAGCAAGCCTGCCGAAATGCGGGAGAAGATTGTTGAGGGTAAACTTGCATCCTATTTTAGCGACCAGGTATTGCTTGATCAGGTATATATTAAAGACGAAACTAAAAAAGTAAGCGATCTCTTGAACGAGGCGGCACAAAAATTTGGCGAGCGCGTAGAGCTGACACAGTTTGCGCGCTACTCTGCTCGGGGGTAGACTATAAAGAATATGGTCGCCCTTGCGTCCGTCCTCGCCAGTATCACTGTGTTAGGGGGCTTTCTCCTCTTGACGCGCCTCGAAGCGCATCGAGGAGTAAGGCTCTTTGAGCGAACTCGGGTGTGGCTTGATACAGAGGTGCGGCGGCTCACGTTCATTATCACCCATGTCGATTTCGAATCATTCACTCGAGAACAGGTGCGCACGCTCCTTATTCATCTTGCGCACGACACAGTTCACGTCAGTCTCTTGAGTGTTCGAGCTGTGGAGCGCCTTCTTTCGAGGATGGTGAAACAGCTCCGTATTCGCCATGGGATCGAGACGGTAACAGCAACGACGCCCCGTGCATTTGTGAAGACCATGAGCGACTTCAAGCGTGAACTGTCTTCAAGTCAGCCGCCGGTTCCTGAAATATAATAGAGTGTAGATTGCCGCCTTAGCTCAGTTGGTAGAGCAACGCTTTTGTAAAGCGTGGGTCCTCGGTTCAAATCCGAGAGGCGGCTCTCGGGATAGTGTGCGATGCGTTCAGTGCGTAATGGCTCAATACCTTGAATCCGCGCACCACTAGTGTGCACCTATCCACTATCTCAAACGGTCGTACGAGTTAGTGGATAGGTGAGACACATGATTAAAACGAAAGCCGCCCGAGAGGAAAGCGGGTAGCTTGGGCGCGGGTGGCGAAGGCGAGCGGATTTTGTGGTAAAATGGGGGTAAGAATATGGCAAAAGGGACTGAAAAAGAGCCTAAACAGAAGGCGTATGACGCATCGTCTATTACGGTGCTTGAGGGGCTAGAGCCCGTGCGTAAGCGCCCAGGGATGTATATCGGGACTACGGGCCCCGACGGCCTCCACCACCTGATCTGGGAGATTTTCGACAATTCGCGCGACGAGGCGATGGGTGGGCACGCTGATGATATTGAGGTGGCGCTTTTGCCGGGCGGGTATGTGCGCGTAGCTGATAACGGTCGCGGTATCCCGGTAGGTATCCACCCTAAAACAAAAGTTTCAGCACTTGAGACTATTATGACCACGCTCCATGCGGGTGGTAAATTCGGCGGTGAAGATTCAGGGTATAAAGTCTCAGGCGGGCTCCATGGTGTTGGTGCGTCGGTTGTAAACGCACTCTCGACCCATACAAAGGTGATCGTACACAAAGAGGGTGGTATTCACAGTCAAGAATACGCAATCGGCAAGCCGAAGGCAAAAGTAAAGCAAATTGGTAAGAGTAACAAGCACGGCACTATCGTGATGTTTAAACCAGATGAGACTATCTTCACAGATGGCATAAAGTGGAATTGGGAGAAGATTGTGGCGCATTTGCGCCAACAGGCATACCTCGTGAAAGGGCTCCGCATTACGGTGCTTGATGCACGCGATGAGACAAGTGCAGGTTTTGATGCCGAAGATTCTTTTTACCTGCGCGATACGGGGCTCTCGATGCCCTCGATGACTTTTTATTTTGAGGGCGGGCTGAAGTCTCTCGTTACCTTCAACAACAAGCACCAGACAGCAATTCACGATCATGTGTTCTACATTGATCGCGAGATCGACACGGTGATGGTCGAGGTGGCGCTCCAGTACGTCGACGACATAACTCCGCGCATCACCGCCTTTGCTAACAACACCTACAACAGCGAAGGAGGTACGCACATCACTGGTTTTAAGACTTCACTCACCCGTACCCTGAATTCGTATGCGCGGAGCGCGAATATTATAAAAGAAAAAGATGAAAATTTTACCGGCGAAGACGTTCTTGAGGGGCTCACGGCAGTTATTTCAGTAAAACTCCCCGAGATCCAATTTGAGGGGCAGACCAAGGCAAAGTTAGGGAGTGTTGAAGCGCAGGGAGCGGTAAATACCGTCTTCGGCGAGGCATTTTCGGCTTTTCTTGAAGAGAACCCGGATGACGCAAAGGCTATCGCAAATAAAGTCTTGCTTGCCCTTAAGGCGCGAAAGGCGGCAAAGGCCGCGAAAGACTCGGTGCTTCGCAAGGGCGCGCTTGAGGGGATGACGCTCCCCGGTAAGCTCGCAGATTGCCAGGTGAAAAGCCCTGAGGAGGCCGAGCTCTTTATCGTAGAGGGTGACTCCGCAGGTGGGACGGCGAAAACAGGTCGCGATCGCCGGACGCAGGCGATCCTTCCACTACGCGGCAAGATTCTCAACATTGAACGCGCGCGCATTGACCGCATGCTCGCCTCAGAACAAATTCGTAATTTAGTGGTGGCGCTCGGCACTGCCATTGGAGACGTTTTCGATATCTCGAAGCTCCGCTATCACAAAATAATCATTGCAACCGACGCCGATGTCGATGGTGCGCATATTCGTACCCTCCTCCTAACTCTTTTGTACCGCCATTTTCGCGCCATTATCGATGGCGGATTTGTCTATATTGCACAGCCGCCCCTCTACAAAATCTCAAAAGGTAAGTCGATCGCGTATGCCTACTCAGATACAGAAAAAGAGGCAGTCTTGAAGGAGCTTGGGGTTAAGGCTTCAGAGGTTGCCCAGGGTGAGACAGATGAGGGTGAGGGCGAAGACGTGAGTGCAAAGAAGGTCGTAAAGGCAAATATCCAACGCTACAAAGGTCTTGGTGAAATGAATGCATCTGAGCTTTGGGAGACGACTATGGACCCTGGCCGTCGTGTGCTTAAACAGGTGCTAATTGAGGACGCACAGGAGGCTGACCGCATCTTCGATATTTTGATGGGCACCGATGTCGCCTCGCGCAAATCGTTTATCCAGTCAAACGCAAGACTCGCCACACTCGACGTTTAGTTTGCGAGGATGGTGAGTGATGCTATTGCGCTGTTGTTGTTTTCGTTTGATTCAGCGATTGCCGTAATTGAGTCGGCGATTATAGAAATAGAGCGGTTGACCCCGGGGGCGGCTTGGTCGAAACCGAGCGTGTACTCGACACTGTCACCTGGGTTTAGTGAAGGCTGATTGGGAGAGTAGAACACATATGAGTTCGATGTGGGGATAGAGGCACTGAAATGCCATGACGTTGGCGTGCTGTTCGTGCCAATGTTTTTTACGACAAATTTTACGGCCGGACGCATACCAGCAGGTACGGTGCTTGAGGCCGTAAATGAGGTAGTAGTAGCCGAAGAGAGGTAGCCAGTAGCGGTTATGGTCGTTACGAGGTCAGGTAGGCCATAAAGCGTATTGATTGATTTAGTGGTTGTACTGATAGGGAAGACCGCTCCTGTTTGCTGTCCGCGACTTGGGGTCGGCAAAGCCCTTGGCTTTTCGCTTGAAGAGGTTGTAGTGGCAACTGTAGAGACGCTCGGTTGTGACTCGGTAGTAATATCGGTGCTAGGAGTCGAGGTTCCATTTGGGACAACCGTCAAAGTTGGTTCAGCTGCTCGAAAGACAGAGCTAAGACTGGTTGCTGCACTGCCTACTGACTCAACCACCTGCGGGATAAAGCGAGAAGAGTAGATAGCAAGCCATATACCAAGCGCGACAAGCGCCAAAAAACCCACGGCCGCAAGGCCGCGCTCAAGCAACTCACTTTTCCCAGAGGGGTGCATGCGTCAGGAGATGTATCATGGTTTGGGTTTAAAGTCAAGCATCGCATTTGACAAAAAGTAAAGAATCAGGTATTTATGATAAAGATGAATGTGATGGGCATGACTGCCGTACGCCCGGGGCGCACGGGTGGGGAAACCCCCTTTTACAAGGGGAGTTTATTGATAGTGGCTGTCGTAGTATTTATCCTGCAGGTGGGAGTGCTTGCTCACCTCGATTTACTGCCTGAAGCACCCTCAGTCTCTGCAGGTGCGCTGGTAGCACCAGGCAAGAAAGCAGAGGCAGTGCCGCCTCTCGGAGTCGTAGAGAATCCGACTCGTGTAGTCATAGAGCGCGTTGGCATAGACGAGGAGGTAGCTAACCCCACTTCGAGCAAGATCGCAGTACTCGATGCCGCTCTTCTTGCGGGGGCGGTACGGCACCCTGCATCTGCCAAGCTCGCCGAGGTAGGGAATGTGGTCATATTTGGACATTCAAGTGCCCTGCCCTTGGTGCATAATCAGGCGTTTAAAGCCTTTGACGGGATTAGAGATCTGGTTGAAGGGGATCGTGTTTTGGTGTATGCATCTACACGGGTGTATGTGTACCGAGTTCGTGGTGTTGAACACAAAAGTGCTGATAGCGGGGCTATACCCCTTACGGTCAGTGGGCAGGTGCTGACCCTTGCAACGTGCGATTCGTTTGGCAAGAAAAGCGACAGGTTTGTTGCTACTGCGGAGTTTGTTGAGAGCCACGCGCTCTTGATCTGAAAGATCGAGAGTGAGTGAGTCTTTAGCAATAGAGACTAGGATGATCTTTTTAGGTGCCGCTTGTAAAAGTGGCTTAATAGAGGAGTAACAGAGATGAAGTGCTTTATCGCACTTGCCACGCTCGTAGCTCTCGTGGGAGCAGGAGCATCGTATGGAGCAACCGCTCCCTTGGGGAATCCTTTTTGCGAGGGCATATCAAGCCCAAGCGAATTAGCAACTCTTGTCGAGGAAGCGCTAGTGCATAGCCGAGACGGAGTCGCTGAGCTTGATCCAGCGCGATGTCACCGAACACACCCGGCGCGACCAGTGGACTACCTCGCCATGTTTCAGCGTGATGATCCGATGGCCAATCTTAGGAGTGTCCAAGACTTGCCAGGTTACTTGCGCAAACTGGTGAGCGGCAGGGCGCCTGGTGGACGATTCTATATGGCGTGCCTCAAACCCTCGCGGGTTTCAGTCACCGGATGGATCGCAGAACACGACTGTATAGCCCGAGAGTTTAAGACAGGCGAAGCGGCATGGTACAACCCGGACACGATGCGTGCGGTGCTTGCATCAGACTGTACCAACCCGGTCGGGCTCCCCGAACAGGCGCAAAATTGCATCGAGATACGCTTTTTCACGTCTGAGCAAGCGACGGGTGTACGACTTAAGGAGTACGGTCCTCGCTCTATAGCAGAGGATGCTTGCACCATGTTGAAGCAGGCGGGCTCGAGCGATTTCGAGTCTCCTTGGTTTGAGGAGTGTCCGGAGGTCTTATGCGATTTTGCGGACATAGATGCTGTCCCGGGGATGCCAAAAGGTTGGCGCAAGGGTAGCTTCAAGACATCTCCTGGTTGGAATGTACTCAGGTTGCCGGCGTATGTTGCAGAGCGTCCAACAGGGGACGATTTCTATGTGACGGTGTTTTGCATTGAACGGTGGAGTGGGCCTGCGCCTGTGCCGCCGCGAGATGATTCGCAAAGCACTGATCCTGAGACCGTTGCCAACTATGTACGTGCGCGCGAGCGTTACATACAGGAGCGAGAAACATGGATTCTCACGCACTCGTGCGGGTTGGGAGTCCAGTGGTTTGACTATGTTGATCATGGCGGCACGAAAACTGCCATGATCTATAACGACAAACCAGATGCAACGACGGCAAAGGCGACGCGCGCTGATGGTAAACCAAGCGAGCTTTGGTGGCATTGGCAGAGCAGTGATGGTCGCTGTTTGCCAAATTAGTAATCTCTGTGATGTCGCGCTCAAAAGCGCGACATCACTCCTCTTTTTTATACGCCCCAGGGTGGGGCACAAAGAAATGATTTCTTACATGAACGCAGTTCGTAAGGCAGGCATATACAATCCGATTTTGGTCGGAGTCTTTTCGATAACTATTTTGCTGATGTCTGGTTTTATGTTTGGAGCTGTGCTCGGATTTGTCTCTCCTGAAAGAGTGTTGGCAATGGTGCCGACAGTACTACCTCCTTGC
>CAZWKU010000013.1:0-16011 GCA_964634595.1 uncultured Candidatus Saccharibacteria bacterium
AACGCCGCCTCTGCTTCTGCTTTCCCCTTTGCTTCTCCTACGGTTACCTCTTTATTTTGGAGTTGTTTGTAGGTTTTCAGAAAGTGCACTATCTCTTTCAGCGTGTGTTTATTTACATCAGCCAAGTCTTTCATCTCTGCAAAGCGCGGGTCTTTGGCAGGCACTGCAATGACCTTATCGTCGCCGTCACCACTATCAACTACAGGGAGAATAGCGATAGGTCGGGCGCGCACCATTATCCCAGGCGCGAGCGGTACGGTGGTGAGCAGTATCACGTCGAGCGCGTCACCGTCATCCCAGAGCGTTTGCGGTACAAAACCATAATCAAACGGGTACGTCTGTGCCGTGTGAAGTACACGATCAAGAGCGATCATTCCCGTTTTTTTATCGATCTCGTATTTGTTTTGAGAGCCTCGAGGGATCTCGATTATCACGTTCATCTCCTCTTTGGTGCCCGGGTCAATATCATGAAGTAGGTTCATATAGTCAAATTCTACTCGTTGGGCGCAGCTTTGTCTCGGCTCTCTTCTGCATCAGCGGCAGTCTCGTCGCTTGAAGGGTTTGCGGCGAGCTCCTCTTCTGCGGGGAGGGTAGTCACCTCTTTGGTGTCGTCAGTCACTATTTCTTGGCTTTCGCCTGGGTCTACCCCTGCGGCAACGGCTGGGTCCTCTACCGTTTCAACTGGCATGATATCTACCGTCTCGCCATCACTCTCGGCAACACTTGCACCCTTTGCCGAGACAATATCGATATTCCAGCCTGTGAGTTTTGCGGCAAGACGCACATTTTGCCCCCCGCGACCTATCGCAAGCGACTGCTCGTCTTCAGAGACAGTGACCATGGCGCGATGCTCGCGTTCATCGAGCACCACCTCCACCGGTGAAGCAGGAGAGAGTGCCTCTTTAATAAAATCTGCAGCGTTTTCGCTCCACTCAATAATGTCTATGCGTTCGCCCCCAAGCTCACTCATAACGGTTGAGACGCGGACACCGCGCTGACCAACCAACGAGCCGACCGGGTCGACGTGGGGGTCGTGTGAAGCAACGGTGATTTTGGTGCGACTCCCCGGCTCACGCGCGATACCTTTCACCTCGATTGAGCCTGCGGCAAGCTCGGGCGCCTCACTCTCAAAAAGCTTGACGATAAACCTGGGGTGCGCACGCGAGAGGCGCAGGTATACGCCGCGGAAACCCTCTTCAACATTATAAAGGTATGCACGGATACGCTCGCCAGGGCGATAACGCTCGCCAGGTATCTGCTCTTCGTAAGGGATAATACCGGTGGTGCGTCCCAGGTCTATGAAGATAGCGCCCCGCTCCATGCGCTGTACGATACCGGAGACAATTTCGCCTTTCTTCTCACCAAACTCCTCAAGCATCGAGCGCTTTTCGGCCTCACGCACCTTTTGAATAACCACCTGCTTTGCCGTTTGCGCCGCAATGCGGCCAAAGTCGTCTTGTGGCTCAAGGGGGAAGACAATCTCGTCTCCCAGTGCCGCATCGCGCTTCAGAAGTTTTGCGTCTTTGAGGAGCATGTGCTTTTCAGCATCAAAGCGCGGGAGCTCACCCTCAGAGAGGATCTCCTCTTCATGGTGCCACGCGTGTCCGGCGCCCTGATCTTTGCCCACCTCCTCTTCCTGGGTAGGGAAGCGCACTGTCGTTTCGTCAACGACTAGTTTCACCTGCTCAAAGCCGACCGTACCGGTCGACAAATCAAGTTTGGAGCGTATAACTTGGCCCCGCTTGCCATACTCGCGCTTGTAGGCGGTGGCCATCGCGTTTTCGATAGCGTCTACCATGGTCTCGCGTGAAATGCCGCGGTCCTCAAACTCTCCTAAGACTGAATTGATGGTTTTAAGGTCAAGCATAAGTGATAAGCGGTTATCGGTAGCCAGTCGGCAGTAATTTCTATAAAGAAATCCCCGGCCGGGGATCTCAGGTACCCACAATATACTCGACGGTGGGGAAGAAGTCAATGCAGTGTGGATTAGAGCGGTATACTTACCATGATGCACGTTTCTGAAACAGAGCTTAGAGAATTCATTGCTGACTCCGGGCTTGTCTCACGCAAAGACGTTGATGCCGCTGGCGATGAGGCAAAACAGCGGGGGATGCCCCTGGGCGATCTCCTTGTTTCAAAAGGGTTTTTGACCGATGACGCCTTGCGACGGATGCAAGCATACGTGCTCGGTATACCCTTTGTAAGTCTCAAAGATCATAAGATCCCCCCCGAGACGCTCGCTCTTATCCCCGAGCCTATAGCTCGCACCCATAACATTGTCTCCTTTAAGAAAGACAAAGATACTCTCGAGGTTGCAATGCTCGATGTCGAAGATCTGCAGTCACTCGAGGCAATGCGCAAAAAGACGGGGCTCAAAATACTCCCACGTCTCACCGACACAGAGTCTATAAAGTTTGCCCTTGTACAATACCAAAAATCCCTGAAAGACGATTTTGGCGACATAATCTCAACCGAAGCAAGCAAGCTTAATCTTGCCAATGTCGACCCCAACGCTACGGGTGAGAGTTTGAAGCGCATGGCTGAAGATCTTCCTATTGTGCGGGTCGTCGACACGCTCCTCAAGCACGCAATTGTACAAGATGCCTCCGATATTCATATTGAGCCCATGGAGGATGAAGTACTGGTACGGTATCGCATCGACGGGATTCTCCATGACGCAATGACTCTGCCGCGAATTGCGGCCTCAGCTCTTGTTGCGCGCATTAAAGTGCTCTCTAACTTGAAGCTCGATGAAAAGCGGCTCCCTCAGGACGGTCGTTTTAAGATACAGAGCACTGGGGAGCAAGTTTCATTTCGTGTGTCGGTGCTCCCTACCTTCTATGGTGAGAAGATAGTTATGCGTCTTTTGCGGGAGACAGGAGGCGAAGGCTTTACGCTTGAGTCACTTGGGTTTCATGGCATTAACCTTGAGCGCATCCATAGCGCACTGCGCCAGACCACCGGTATTATTCTCGCCTCGGGCCCTACCGGAAGCGGCAAAACGACCACGCTCTACACCATGCTTGATATTTTGAACACGCCCGATGTGAACATCTCGACTATCGAAGACCCTATCGAGTACCAGATGAAGCGCGTGAACCAGACCCAAGTCGCACCCCAAATAGGCTTTACCTTTGCAAATGGGTTACGTTCTCTGGTGCGTCAAGATCCTGACATCATCATGGTTGGTGAAATTCGCGATGGAGAAACCGCGGCGCTCGCTATCAATGCTGCCCTTACTGGCCACTTAGTGCTCTCAACCATTCACACTAATAGTGCCGCAGGCGCTATCCCGCGACTTATCGATATGGGGGTAGAGCCATTTCTCCTTGTTTCGACTTTGAAGGTAATTATAGGTCAGCGCCTTGTGCGGCGACTGACTGACACCAAAGAGGAGTATAAACTTACTCGCACCGAGCGAACAAAGGTGACGACAGACGATCATTTTGAGGCGGCACTCCACGCGCTCAAAGAAGAGCAGTTGGTGAAGGGGGGTGCTGATATTGATGCGCTCACTTTTTATCGCCCTCCAGAGGGGGGAGAGGATGAGGGCTATAAGAGTCGTATTGGTATCCATGAGGTGCTCGCGGTTTCTTCAGCGATACGCGAAGTAATCTTGCAAAAAGGGACGTCTGAATCTATTGAAGCCCAAGCGCGCAAGGAGGGGATGCTCACCATGCTTGAAGACGGCATCTATAAATCAGTGCGAGGCCTTACCTCGCTTGAGGAGGTGCTTCGCACCGTGACCGAATAATTTTCACTATGAAATATCGCATCACTCTTAAGAAGGCAGGTGGGGGAGAAGAGTCTCGCACGATTGAGGCCCCTTCACGGTTTGCGATATACGACTCTATTCACAAAGAGGGCGGTATAGTAAAAGAGCTCCGTGAGCTCCATGGTATGGTCCTCCCCTCGTTTGGGAGCATCACGATAGGTACGGGCATCAAGCGCCGAGATGTTATTACCATGGCGAAGAATCTCTCGGCGATGCTCGGTGCTGGGCTTTCGCTCGCACGCGCGCTTTCTATTCTTGAGCGTCAATCGAGAAATCGCTACTTCAAAAAACTGGTATCTGAGCTTTCAGTATCAATAACCGGCGGCAAGACTTTTCATGAGGCTCTTGCTGACCACCCCAAGGTATTTTCAAAGCTCTTTATCGCGATGGTAAGGGCGGGCGAGGAGTCAGGAGGGTTGACCGACGCTCTGCTTACCGTCGGGACACAGATGGAGCGTTCGCAAGAGCTCTCGCGTAAGGTGAAAGGTGCCATGATTTATCCAGCAATAGTGCTCACCGCCATCATCATTGTCGCTATTTTGATGCTCATGTACGTGGTGCCCACCCTGACCGCAACCTTCACGCAACTTAATGTTGAGCTCCCCACAGCAACCAAGGTGATTGTGGCGATGTCTGACTTCCTCACTAACAACAGCATCGTCTTCATTACGGCACTTTTTGCATTTTTTGTTGGCGTGGTCACTTTTGTGCGCTCCTCGGTGGGGAAGCCTCTGGTTATATCGGGCGCTCTCCATATCCCGGTGATCGGAGAGTTGGTGCGCGAAACGTTCGCGGCACGTGCGAGCCGTACGTTTGCCTCGCTCCTCACGTCGGGCGTACCAGTACTTGCCGCCCTATCTATTACTGAGGAGGTGGTCGGGTCAGCGCCCTTCGACGTGGTCATTCGTGAGGCGGTAGCGCGGGTAAAAAAGGGTGATCCCGTGTCAGCCGCGTTTATTGAGCACGAAAACCTCTACCCGATCATGATGAGCGACATGATCGCCGTGGGTGAGGAGACGGGCAAACTGGCAGAAATGTTGAAGCAGGTAGCTGAATATTATGAAAATGATGTAGCACTAAAAACCAAAGACCTTTCGACCATTATCGAGCCGATACTTATGCTCTTCGTGGGTGGGATGGTAGGTGTCTTTGCGATAGCGGTTATTTCTCCCATTTATTCGCTCTCCTCTGCGATATAATATGTCTATGCTACGCACAGCGCGTCGCGGGTTCTCGCTCCTCGAGCTTACGGTGACGATCGGAGTTATGCTCGCCCTCGTACTGCTCCTCGCTCTTTTGGTGCAAAATTTCACGCTAATTCGCATTGCGCGCGAGCAGGACATCGCGCTTCGTATTGTTGAGACAAAACTTGATGCGGTGCGTGCCGCAGGTTATGCCGCGGTACCGCTATCGGGCTCTTTTTCAGACCCCTTGCTTGCCGAGCTCCCTTCAGGGGCGGCTAATCTTGAGACCAGCGATTACAATGCAAAAACAAAGCAGGTTGTCGCTCGGGTTTCCTGGCAGTCTAACCCCGGGCTCCCCTCACATGAGGTAGAGCTTACCACGCTCGTAACCAGCGTCGGCGGATTACCATGAGATACCTTGTTGCACGCGGGTTTACCCTTGCAGAGACAGTAGTTGTTATTGCTGTTGTCTCGATCCTCTCGCTCCTTCTTGCGGCTCTTGTTTTTGCCTTTGACGGCGCATATCGCTTTCAGCAGGCGTCAGTCGACACCACTTCTTCAGCAAGCCTCCTGATGCGTCGCTCGGCCGAGGTTATACTCCCTGCAATCAACGTACTGCCCTCGCGATCGTTTGGGGGGACACTCCATATTTCGGGTGCTACTGCGGTAGTACTGAAGCTCCCCAGTATCGATGTAAACGGCGTGGCTCTCACCGGAGTATATGATTATGCAGTGGTCTACCTCTCTGGTGGTTCTGTGTACCGAATAGTTGAGGCTGACCCTACGAGTGCCCGTCTCCCACAAACGCACCTCTTGAGCGAAGTGGTTGACTCCCTTTCTATTACCTACGATACGGCAGATATTACCGAGGCTCGTCTCATAACCATTGACCTTACGACGAGTGTCACGGTGCGAGATTCGGTCGCTTCGGCGCATGTTACGCAATCACTCCCGCTTCGTAATTACCAACCATGAAAAAATCTCGCGGCTACGTTCTCGTCTTAGTACTTGTTTTTCTCGGCATCTTTTTTGGCATTGGCGTCTCCCTAACTAGTTACGTCACTATTGCCGCGCGCGCAGAGCGGCAGGTGATAGAAGAGGTGAGCGCACTGCGACTGGCAGAGGCCGCAATGGACAAAGCAGCCTATGAACTTAATGCGAACCCCTCGTATACCGGTGAGGCGAACACAGCGCTTGGAGACGGTACCTTTACCATCGCAGTCACTCCGATTACCACTGAGTCAAAACTGGTCACCGCTACTGCTTTCATCCCTGACAGTGTTACTCCACGCGCGACGCGCACGATAAAAACTAAAATAGGCCTTAACGACACCGTCATCTCTTTTCGGTACGGTATTCAGGCAGGGAATGGGGGCTTTGTTCTCAAAAATTCATCAAGCGTTACGGGGAATGTGTTCTCAAGTGGCCCGATTATCGGTGATGGAGGCAATGTGATTACGGGTGACGTTGTCTCGGCAGGTGCCTCGGGGTTAGTGTACGGGGTTGATGTGAGCGGGTCGGCATTGTCGCACACAATAGGGAGCGCCGTACGGGCGACCGATATAGGGCAGGACGCGTACTATGCGACCACTAAAGTTAATACCACAGTTGGCGGGGTCTCGTATCCCGGGAGCCCTGATCAAGGCACCGTCCCTCTCCCTATATCTGATGCGCAAATTGCCGCCTGGGAGGTTGATGCTGAGGCAGGTGGGACTGCCACCTGCACAGGAGGTAAGTACGAGATAACCGGCAGTGTCACGATAGGGCCACTCAAAATCCCTTGCGATCTCGAAATTAAAGGGACTGGGGGCGGCTACACCGTGACGATTGCAGGGCCGATTTGGGTCGTGGGCGACATCACCACCTCACTAAAGGTAACTCTCAAAATGGATGCCGCGCTCGGCAGTACTAATGTTGCTATTATCGCCCATGACCCGGCTAACCCTACCACCAAGGGCACCATCCAAATCTCTCAAAACGTTTCTTTCCTAGGGTCAGGCTCCCCGGGATCCTTCGTATTTATGGTTTCGCAAAATACTAGCGCCGAAAACAGTGGCTCAACAAGTGCCGTTACCATGAATAATGGGGCCTCGGCTCTCGTGGCATATGCAAGCCATGGCCTCATCACGCTTGAGCAGTCAGCCAATGTGAAAGAGGCTACGGCCTATAAGATTTTGCTTAAAAACAGTGCAAATGTTACCTACGATAGCGGTTTGCCAAGCGCAGTGTTTCAGACCGGCCCTGGCGGGAGCTGGACATTTACTCCGGGGACATACACTATTGTTGATTAGTACCTGGTACTATTACGACATGTTGGTTGTTGCAAATTGGAAGGCCTATGTCGAGGACGTTTCGAAAGCGAAAAAACTCGCCGCTCTTGCAAAGCGATTGCAAAAGGCAACTAAAGTGCGTATAACGCTCGCCCCACCAGCTCCTTTTATAGGGCTTCTCGCCCCGCGTGGTTCGGCTGAGCTTCATTTTGCCGCACAAGATATCGGCGCGGGCGCCTCGGGGGCGCACACTGGTGAACTTACTGCCGCAATGTATGCCTCTTTGGGCGCGCGCTACACGTTGATCGGGCACTCTGAACGAAGGGCAGCGGGTGACGCTCGAGAGGTGGTGGTAGAGAAAATGAAACACGCGCATGTGCACGGGCTCACCCCTATCCTCTGTGTCGGTGAAAAAGTGCGCGATACCGAGGGGCAGTACCTTGCCGAGTTGCGAGCAGACATTGTTTCAGCAGTAGGAGCTATTGAGGGCAAAGATCGCCCCTCAATACTCATTGCGTATGAGCCAGTATGGGCCATTAATCACGGCGATGACGCAATTAATACTGCTGATCTTTCTGAAATGGTGCTCTATATCCGCAAGGTATTGGGAGAGATAATCGCATGGCGTGAGGTTGAAAAGATGACCATACTCTACGGCGGCTCGGTAGAGCCGCTGAACGTGCGTGGGCTTGCAGGAGGCTCTGGAGTCGACGGTTTTTTGGTTGGACACGCGTCAGTTGACCCGATTGCTTTTTCAAAACTGGTTCGCGCCCTTACCTAGTTTCTATGCGGGCGCTCACCGAGATACCCATCACGCACAATATCCCGATTTTGGTGCGGAGTGCGCTCAATGTGCCGGTTGCAAATGGCAGTGTTACGAACAGTTACCGCCTGCGTCGTGCCCTCCCGACCCTCCAACACCTCCAGCGCGCGGGCGCTCGGGTTATCGTAGCTAGCCACCTGGGTGAGCAGGGGACAGAAACATTGGAGCCGGTCGCGCGCGAGCTTGCAAAGCTCCTCTCGCGTGTCACGTTTTGCCCGGTAACGGTTGGAGCTGAGGCTCGCGCACGGGTGCGAGCGCTCGCCCCCGGGGATATTTTGGTACTTGAAAATGTGCGGCGAAACGCTGGCGAGATAAAAAATGATCTCACCTTTGCTAAAGAGCTCGCGACACTTGCCGACGTGTTTGTCCAAGACTCTTTTGATACCTGTCACAGGGCGCACTCCTCTATAGTGAGGCTCCCTGAGCTCTTGCCTGCCTACGCTGGGCTTGAACTTGTCGAGGAGGTTAGGGTGCTTGGGGGTGCTCGCACACCCAAGAGCCCCTCTCTCGCAATTATTGGTGGGGTGAAATTCTCAACTAAAGAGCCGGTTTTGACTGAGTTATTGCGTCGCTACAAGCATGTCTTTGTGGGCGGCGCTCTTGCAAATGATTTTCTTAAAGCAGGAGGGCACCCGGTAGGGCGCTCGCTGGTTTCAAATAGCAGTGAGGCACAAATCAAAACGCTCCTTCTCCACCCCCGTCTCGTACTCCCCGCAGATGTGCGCGTTGTACCTGCAAATGGCGGCGTGCGGATTACTGATGTAGATACGGTGGGTGCCGATGAGACTATTTTTGATATCGGCCCAAAGACAGCACTCCAGCTTGGTGAGCTTGCAGGGCAATCTAAAACCGTACTCTGGAATGGCCCTCTGGGTGTCTATGAAAAAGGCTTCGTTGAAGGTACCGACGTAGTCGCTCAAGCGATAGCTCACAGCAGTGCGCACTCTATAGTCGGTGGGGGCGATACGGTAGCAGAGCTTGAACGTGCTGGATATATCGAAGACTTCTCGTTTGTTTCAATTGGTGGCGGCGCCATGCTCGAATTTCTCGCCCGCGGCACCCTCCCCGGCATTCAAGCACTCGGGTAGTTCACCTTGACCACATGTACACATTGTATATACTAAGGGCATGAGCACGAAAACCATTCTCAACGTGCGTACTGAGGTAAAGATTAAAAAGGCCGCACAAAGAGCGGCGAAAGAGATTGGGGTCTCCCTATCGACCGTGGTCAATGCCTCGCTGCGTGCCTTTATCGAGCGCCCGCATCTTGAGCTGGTGCCAAACGCCAAGACTCGTCGAGAGATTGATGATGCACTTAAGGAGCTTGAGGCAGGCCAGGTGCAAGTTTTTAATTCGGTCGACGAAATGTTTGCCGATATGAGAAAATAACGATGCTGGTTGCTCGCTCGAATCTTTTTGAAAAGAAATTCGCGAGGCTGCCTAAAGTACTACAAATTTTAGTGCAGGCGCGCGTTAATCGGTTCGCCGTGAATCCGTTTGACCCACTCCTTAATAATCACCCGCTTCGGGGCAAATATCTGGGGTGTCGGAGCATTAACCTTACGGGCGATTTGCGCGCTATCTATAAACCTGTCAGTGAAAATTCAGTCTACTTTCTTACGCTCGGTACCCATCACGAGTTATACGGTAGCTGATTTTTCTTTCTCCTTCTCCGCAATCAAGTTTCGCAAGAGCTCGTTGGCGTCTATCACCTTCGAGCTTTCTTGCATAAAGGCAAAGACCGAGAGAATCATTTCTTGAATAGCCGAGTTGCGCACTTCTATTACAATCTCCTCTTTGAGCGCAAGGAGGTAGAGCGAGTCTTTAAATATAAACATCTGTCCCGCGTGGTGAAAATATTTTGGGTCAAGCACATTGACGCGTGCGGTGCGGCCTTCAAAATCTTTTGCCCAGCTCGCACCGAGCTTTGCTACTTGATCTTCAAACCAGCCCTCGGGGATAACCGCCTCGGTAATAATGCGACCATTCTTAATATCGCGGTTCATTTTGTTGGTCTCTGCGACCGTAAACATTTCATTCCACCCTACGGTTGAGGTGTCGCCCTGAAAGCCCCAGAAAAATCGCTCGCCCTTGTTTTCAGCAAAGAGCGTCCAAAAAAGCTTTTTGATAGCCTCTTTGTCGCGATGCACAATCACTGTCGAGTCAGATCGGCCGTGTATCGCCTCGCTCCCCTCGGGTATCTTAAGGAGTGAGCGCTTTACGTCATAGATATGAGCATCAATATCGTGCTCGTTCTCGACCCCCCAATGCACCTTACCGTTCATGGTCTTTTTGCTAGCGATACCGCGCTTGTGTAGGTTTTGGAGTATCGCGTAGACAGCAGGGCGGGATACCCCTGTTTGGCGGGCTATTTTTAATGGCGTCGTAGCCCCTTCGATAAGGGCGATGAGCACCTTCTTTTCTTTAGCGCTTAAACCAAGTACTTGCAGGTTGTCATGGAGAGCCATGTGGGGGAGTATAGCAAAATACCCCTATTTTGTAAAGTATTTTCGACAGACTGTGGATAACTAAATAGGCTGTATTTACTAGCTATTTTAACAACTCGGCGCTCCACGACACTACTTAAGTTTACTGTCAACCACTCTTGGCGTATGCTTAGTGCAGTGAGTTTGAACCTTGAACCAGCGCCTCGGCGCACTGCCTTAGGAGGGCACCATGGTGGATAACATAACTGTTGTTGTCTTGCGAGACGAAGTGCATATGGAAACCAATTGTGTCGATACAAAGATCGAAAGCGTCATGACTAGGCCTCGAGATCAGGCACTACAGCAGGCATGGATTTACATCGGAAAAAATAATCAGAGAAAAGAGGTTGACGGAATGCTCGTTTGCTATCGGGTAGGGGTTTACTCTCTCGATGGTGCGGCGATACTAGAGTATCGCGGGTGAGTGCGAATGTGGCCGCCAGCGTGAAAACGTTGGCGGTTTTCTTATGCCAGCATCCTAATTCACGACATTACAATTATTGACCTATAGGCATCAATTGCAATGCGAGAATCATTGCGGAGGGTATGATATATCATACCCTTGACCAATTAAGGATACTGTAAATCCACATATGTGTTCTCTAATCTATGTGGTTTAATCGCGATATGAAATGGTCACCACCACACTACGGTCTCGATAAGCTCAAATTTGCAGTTGGTTCGCCCATGTTCGAGCGTGCGGTTGATTTGTACGAAGAGGGGAGGGTCAAGGATTTTCAAGCCGATACATTCGGATATTCGGCACAGGTGCATGGCGGGAATATTTACCATGTTTTCGTCTCAGCGAAAGCATATGATGTCGGTCATTGCGATTGTCATATGGGGCAAAAAGAGGAGCTTTGCAAGCATCTTGTAGCTATCGCCCTGCATGCGGTGATCGGTGGGAGAAAGCTTACTGATGAAGAAAAGCAGGTAATCAGTGTCCCTGTCTCAAGTGGGAAGCTCGGCTCTTTGGATGCTCGCGAACTTAAAGAAACGAAAGCGCGCATTACTGATGCACTTCGGTACATCAAAGCCTATACCGGCCCCTCGCGCACATGGTTTACCTATCAGAACTCGCTTGACGAGGGTTACGCGCGGCTTTCAAAAATTGTTTCTGAATTACCGGTCGGTTTGCAAACAGCGAAATTGCTTGTAGAGGTACTCCTTCGCCTTGATCGAAAGCTCCAGCAGGGCGGGGTAGATGATTCAAATGGCACCATTGGCGGCCTTATAGAGGGTATTGTGGCAGTACTGAAGGGGTATCATGCTGCCGACTCTTCTTGTGCGGAGGCGTTCCGTACGCTCAAGGGTGTAGAGACTTGTTTTGCGTGGGAAGAGCCGCTTCTTGCTCTGACATAAAACGTTGGCGGTTTCTCTTATGCGAACAGAGGTGCGCTCAATTGACAGGTAGATACATGTGTATATACTTTGCATATGAACACTACGATACGAAAATGGGGTAATAGCTACGCAGTGCGGTTACCTAAGAATATGGTGCGCAAAATGAATCTCGAAGGGGGTCGAGGCGTTACGATACGCGAAACAAAAGACGGTAAGGCGTTTTCTATTGTTCCGGTAGACAATCAGAGTCACACGCTCGGCGAATTAGCATCGCGTATTACGAAAAGCAATCGACACATGCTGGGCGATTGGGGCTCTGCGATTGGTAAGGAGGTATGGTAGCAAAACAGTACGTCCCCAATCGTGGCGATGTGGTTTGGCTTACTTTCAACCCTACGCGCGGACACGAGCAAAAGGGGAGACGCCCCGCGCTTGTTATCTCCCCATTTATCTATAATGCAAAGTCTGGTCTTACGCTCGTCTGCCCTATCACTTCGCAAGTAAAAAACTATCCGTTTGAAGTGAACATGAAGATTAAAGGGGTTGAGGGAGTGGGGTTAGTCGACCAAATTCGTTCAGTCGACTGGGGTGCGCGAGATGCAAAACGAATTGGTTCTGTTTCAGAAGCAACCATGCGTCAAGTTCAGGAGCTTTTGCAAAAACTCATTCTCAGTTAAAATCAGACAATCATGGATCGCTACCAAGTACCCATAATCGCGTGTCTTATTTTTATGAAAGAGGGTCAGGTATTGCTCTCGCGCAGATTCAATACCGGTTGGCACGATGGCGATTACGACCTGCCCTCAGGCCACGTTGATCCAAATGAGACCATTAAAGAGGCGGGTGCGCGCGAAGCCAAAGAGGAGGCAGGTCTCACGCTTAGTCCGAGCGATTTAGATCTGGTGCACGTGATGCATAGACATGGCGAAAAGGCTGACCGCGTTGAATTTTTATTGAAGGTCAATCAGTGGGAGGGCGAGCCCATTAATGCCGAACCAGACAAATGTGACGATATCCAGTGGTTTTCGGTCACCGGACTCCCAGAGAATATGATTCCGAAAACAAAATCAGCTCTTGAGCACTATCTCGCTGGTAAAAATTATTCCGAATTTAATTGGGTGAAATAGCACGATCGTTAGAGATTTCGGTTTCGCAGAGCAGGTGGTATCCTAGCAGGCAGAAACTTAAGAACGAAAGGGCTCTTGTCAGGTTAGCAGGCCGTTCTCTCCCCGGGGGCGGCCTGTTGATTGCCCAAACTGTCACATGTGTAAAGAACTATCTGTAGTGTGTACGAGGATCTTGTAGCTCCATCCCGGAGCGTTTCCTCCTTTGTGAACTGGAGCCGGATCCTCCGGCTCTTTTTTACATTAGATTTGCGCGGATTTTTGCGGCAAGGGCGGCGGCCTCTTCTGGGGTTTGTTTTATTTTCGGCCAAAACTCAAACTCGCCACGGTCGTGGCGGGGGATAAGGTGAAAGTGGAGGTGAAAAACAACTTGCCCAGCCTCGGGCTCATGATTTGAGTTGATGTGCATGCCCTTGGCGCCGACCGCGTCGCGCACGGCGGGGGCGATTTTTCGCACGGTTGCCATTACATGCGCGAGGGTCGCATCGTTAGCATCAAAAATATTGCGCACCTGTTTTTTAGGTATCACGAGAGTGTGGCCAGCGACGTTTGGAGAGTTGTCTAAAAAGGCAATCGTGTGCTCGTCTTCATACACGATGTTTGCGGGTATTTCGCGCTTAATAATTTTTGTAAAAACGGTGTCTTCAGTCATAGGTAGAGTATAGCAAAACTGCTCACTGCTACAGCCACCTGCTACTATGCTCGGATGCCAGACGATTTTACCCTGATGCTTTTGCGTAAGCGGGGGATAGAGACTAAAGAGGAGATAGAGAAGTTTCTGAATCCTTCATACGACGAGCATTTGCACGATCCGCTGCTGATGAAAAACATGCCGGAGGCGGCGAAGCGGCTTGCGAAGGCAATATTGTCGGGCGAACGCATCTGCGCATGGACAGACTACGATTGCGACGGAATACCAGCGGCAGTGATTTTGCATGATTTTTTAGAAAAAGTCGGAGCAAATTTCGAAAACTACATACCGCATCGGCACAATGAGGGGTACGGGGTAAACGTTGCGGGTATCGAAAAGCTCGCAGAGAGCGGAGTGAAGCTCGTCGTCACCGCCGACTCAGGCATCACTGATATTGAGGCAGTCGCGCGTGCGCGCGAGCTCGGTATGGATGTGATAGTGACTGATCATCATCTTCCGTCCAGCATTCTTCCAAATGCAATCGTGGTTGATGACAAACAAGAAGGGGAGACCTACCCCTTCCCCGAGCTGTGCGGTGCTGCCACCGCATGGAAGCTTGTGTGCGCTACTTTGGCGATTGCTCCTGAATTACGTCAGCCTTCGCCAAGGCTACGGCCGACAGCCGAGCGGATACCGCTTGGCTGGGAGAAGTGGCTCCTCGACATGGTTGGGCTCGCTACGATTGCAGACATGATGCCCTTGATTGGCGAAAATCGCGTGCTCGCAAAGTATGGTCTCAAAGTCTTGCGCAAATCGCCACGCATTGGCTTACAAAAACTTTGCCGGCTCATGCGAATGAACCAATCGCAAATAACTGAAGACGATGTCGGTTTCATGATCGCCCCTCGCATCAATGCCGCATCAAGAATGGGCGATGCGTGGGACGCCTTTAAGCTTTTCACGACGAAAGATGAGAATGAGGCCGGGGCACTTGCAAAGAAACTTGATAAATCAAACCGCGAACGCAAGGCGCAGGCGGGCGCTATCACTCGTGCGGTGCATGAAAAGATCAAATCACGCGAAAGTATCTCGAGTGTCATTGCGCTGGGTGACCCGGCGTGGCGCCCGGGGCTCTTGGGGCTGGTGGCAAACGGTATAGCTGAAGAGTATGAGCGCCCGGTGTTTCTCTGGGGCAGGGAGGGCAATCAAACACTGAAGGGCTCGTGTAGGTCAGAGGGCAAAACGCACCTGCTCACACTAATGGGCGCCACGGTTGATCTATTCGCCGAGTTTGGGGGCCACGCCATGAGTGGCGGCTTCACCGTCAAAGACGACCAAGTTTTTTATCTTGAAGAGCGGCTCGTGGTAGCGCACACAAAGCTTGCGGGCGAGCCGTTTGTTGCCGAGAGTGTTTCAATCGATCTTGAACTTGAACCCGATCGTGCAAACGAGTCGCTCCTTGCAAAAGTTGAGAGGCTCGCACCTTTTGGTGAGAAAAATAGTAAACCCGTTTTTCTTTTTAAGTCATGTGAGATCGTGCACGTTTCATATTTTGGCAAGGGCAACGAGCATTTGAAAATAGCCCTTCGACAAGCTCAGGGTGAACTTGAGGCTGTGACTTTTTTCGCCAAGGGCGACATCGCCAAAGCGGCGCGCGAGCTCAAAGCTGGCTCGCGCGCCGACATCACCGGCCACCTTGAGCGCGACCAGTTTAGTCGAAAAAGGCAACCACGACTCCGTCTCATTGATATATCAACAGCATAATTGTATTGTGCTCTATAGAAAGTAGCTGGGAGTGACACGCATGCTAAGGGAATTTCTTGAATATCTACTACGCGAAGCAGAACAGTGCTCTGATCGCGAGCTCTCGCTTCAGGATCTGTCTCTACCATTAAAACAATCTGAGGAGGTTCTGGTCAGGCCTCTTACTAAGGCAGAACGACAGATCGCGGCCTTGCTCGTTCGTCAGGTCGAAGTGCTCACGGTGCTCGAAATTGAACATGGTGCTGCTCATAATTCAGGGCAGGTAATCACTGAAGCATGTACTACCTTCACCAATCACCATGACCGACTCGAGCGCAAAGATTCTTTCTTGCAAGAGATGCTCTGGTATTTTGTCGAAGAGTCTTTCCGCGATCGTAATTTACCGACGCCGCCACTTTTGTTGTGTCGTGGTGGCCTGCTCGTCCTCGATACCCAATCTTGGGTGGGCGTGAGTGCGGGTAGCACGCAAGAGTCTTTTCTTAGGATGCCTGAGCGCCCCAAACGCACAAACACGATTTACTGAGGAACTTTCAATGGGCGCCTACGAAATACTTGTAGGCGCCCTTTCTGTTATGCTAACGGCATGCAGTTTACTATCCATGCTGATGGG
>CAZWKU010000014.1:0-15171 GCA_964634595.1 uncultured Candidatus Saccharibacteria bacterium
CCCACTACCCACCCTACTGCTGCCGCAGCAGAGCCCGAGAGCCCCTGCGACGAGGCATACGACTCGGCGGCGAGTTTTGCAACTATGGGGCCCGCAAACACGAGAATAGTGAACATGAGCTTTAAAAAATCAAATACAAAGGCGAAACCATACGAAACCACTGCCTTATGGAGCGGCATTTTTGGGGTTGGCGCGGGTAGCGAAGGGGCGCCTGGCATACCTTACGACTTCGTATCCCCTTCTCGCGTAAAGCGCGCCTTCTCCTCTTTTATGGCAAGAAGTTGCGAAGGATCAGAGGTGATTATTTGATCTTCGGTATATGAAGCAACGATCTTTATCGCAACGTGCTTTAACCCTGCAAAAAAGAGCCCCTCCCCCACCCCGGCCTCGAGGAGAAGAAACTTCTCTTGATCTGTGAGATTGAAAGTCTCCTGCAATACGTTTATCGTCGTGGGCGATTGTTTTAAGAGGAGTTGTATTGAAGAGTTGGTGAGGATAGGCCTGCCATACGGGCTCTTCAAAAAATCTTCAACGTCTTGGGTAATGGTCGCAACACCGAGATAGTATTTACGCCCGCGCTTTGCAAGTGAATACAGAAAAGAGGCAGTGTCTTCGCTCTTCATCATCCACCATGCCTCATCAACCACTAAGAGTCGCTTCTTAAGGTCACGGCGGATAGCATTCCAAATGTAATGGGTAATAACGTACATAGCGATCGGCTTCAGCTCATCCTCCATATCGCGCACCGAAAAGACGACAAATTGCTGGTTGATGTCGATGTTCGTTTCTTGATTCATAAAGCCCGCCCACGTGCCGTGCGTGTACTTTGAGAGCCGCTCGGTCAAAGATTCTGACCCTTCCATACCCGAGAGCACAGTCTCAAAGTCAGAGAGTAGCGGGGGCTCGGCGCCTGTGAAGTCGGTATCCCCCGTAATATCTTTAAGGGCATAGGTCTCGGTTATGGCGCGGTCGACAAGCGCGTCCTCTTCAGGGGAGAGGCCGCCAAGCATGATACGAAAAAGCCCAACCAGGGTGATGATGTTAGAGCGCAAGATATCTTTTGGGTCTTCGTCCTCCTTTACTGGTGGGAGATCGAATGGGTTGACATGATGTTCGCTTGAGAGCGAGATATGAAAGGATCTGCCGCCGGTTGCCTCTGCAAGCTGTTCGTATTCGCGCTCAGGGTCAATGACGATAACGTCGGTGCCAAACATGAGGGAGCGAAGTATCTCAAGCTTTGTTGCGTAGCTTTTACCCGAGCCCGATTTTGCAAAAGTTACTGAGTTGTAGTTTTCAAGCGAAAAGCGATCAAAGAGGATAAGTGAGGAGTTGTGCCGGTTAATACCGTAGAGGATCCCGCGATCAGAGGTGAGATCAAATGAAACGAAGGGGAAAAGTGAGGAAAGGGGGCCCGAATTGAGCTTGGTGTTTACCATGAGCTCATCGAGCCCCAAGGGGAGGCACGAGCGAAAGCCCTGCTCTTGCTGAAAGAGGGCCGGCTTCGTATAGACCAGTTTTGCGTCGAGGATGCCGCGTATCTCACCCTCGATCTTGTCTATTTCTTCGCGTGAGTCGCCGTAGAGCGTGAGGTAGAGCCCCACCTCAAAAAGTTTTTCCTCGGCTTGCTGGAGCTGGTCACGCAACTGCTCAATATTTTGATAGCTGGTGTCGAGCATTGGGTCGCGCACGAGCCCGCGTGACTCGCGCTCGCTTATCTGGCTCTGCACCTCGGCAACCTTTTTTTGGAGTTGCCGCAAGGCTTGTGCGGTGTCGACAGGATGTACAAAAATAGAGACATCGAGCACCTTGTCGAGATTTACAATGGGGGCAAACCATCCGTCTGAGAGATAGCGCGGGTACGAAATTGTGTAAAAAGCGCGTGCCACCTTTTCATTAAGCTCAATATCGCGCGAGGTTATTTTGAGTGCTGTGGGAGCAATGGTGTCTATCAAGTCGAGCGACCCTTGGCGGTAGATCTCTTTAGGCAACACCGGGGTTATCTCGGGTGTCTCCTCTTGCTTGCGTTTTAAAAAGTCTAGAAGTGCCATAGTTATTGGTCTAAGCGCATAGGGTTTTCAAGTACCCCAGGATTAAAGGCACGATACAAGAGCTCGACCTCCTCTTCAGTTGAGAGGGGGACAGCTCTAATACCAGCGCTTGAGAGGCCGCCGGCTACCAGGGCGAGGCGCTGCTCAAGCTGGCTCCGCGCCTCTTCAAAAGTGGTTTGATTCGCTGATGCGGGGGTCGCAGTAGAGCGGTTGAAAATGCTCGTTGCCTTCGAAAGGGCAGCCGAGACGCTCCCTGCGTAGGGTACTACAACATAGAAGGTTTTTGACATAATGTTCGCCTGTTCGGCGAAACTGCGGACAAACTCGATGTATTCGCGTAGCTGTATCCGCAAGAGCTCGGTTTTTTGTGCGCTCGACTTTGTTTCAAGGAGTGCCAGGTAGGGGCGAATGTCCATCTTGCGCGAGTTGACGAGAATTTGTACTGAAAAATCAAGCGTATTAAGGAAGGTCTGAAAACCGCTTATGATGGCGCGCTGCTCATCAGCACTTTTAAGCCCAAAGTTGATTGAAGAGCACATGAGGATGCCGCGGTACCCACCATCTTTAAGGATAACGACGCCGTTACGTATCTCTTGTAACGGGACAAACTTTTGCGTTGGTTGTGCGGCAGGGGTAGCCATAAGGAGAGGCGCTAGGCGCCAGAGCCCAGTTTTGAAGAGTTTTTGCTAATGCCAAAATCTCTAGAGCCTAGTGCCTGCTCTTTGTTTTTGATGTCGAGCGACCATGCAAGCTGTTCGAGCTTCCCACTAGTAAGTTTGGGGGTTGCTCGTGTCGCATTTTGCGCTCTCGGGCTCACTATCTCTCGTTGCCCGCTCTCTCCTCTACCCCCTGTTTCTTTTTGGAGGTTACTGCGCAAAAAGAACCTCCCCTTTACATAAAAAGAAAAGGCAGCCTCAAGTATTTCGACAAAAGGCTTACCATTCATTTTGTAGAACGCGAGCGCGAGTGCGAGTGCGGCGATAGGAGGCCCTACGAGTACCCACAGAAAGAACGGGAAGTATAGAAAAGTGGCGACCGAAAACCCGGCACCCCCGGTAAGATAAATAAACTGCCTCAAGGTTAAGGGCCCTACAATTTTGTCTTCAACATCGATAAATTGGGGTACCTGATACTCCATATGATTCAGTATAGCAGTAGAGGAGTTCTACTTACTCCCATCATCAACTATTTCGCGATATGGATCTTTGTTGTATTTGGTAAGCGGCGGGAGCCCCGGTGGTGTCGCTTCTCGTGTTTGTGCTTGGCTACTCGTGACTGGTGGTGCTATTGGTTGCGGGAAGATGTTCGCAACCGGTGGTCGTGGGGCTGGTGGAGTTGTGCGTTGCATATCCTGTCTACTGGCGACTTCAATATGTCCAACTTCGTGATCAGGCAAAAGTCGCTCGGGCTCGGCCCCTGGTAGGTTTGGGGGTGGCGTGACCATTTTTTGCAGAGGCGGCTGGGGTAATGACCTCTGCATTTGTGGCTGTAGGGGTTGTGGTGGCGCGGGTCGTGATGGTTGCATTTGGGGCTGTACGGGTCTTGGCGCCGGTATTGGCTGCGCTTGCCTTTGCATTGGCTGTTGACTGGCAACTGTCGGCTGTCTACCCTCCCCCACCCCACCCTGCCGCATCTTTTGTTGGAGCGGCACGAATATTTTTTGATTTATTTCTGACATAATCAATTTAACCTCCGTTTCTTGTAGCCCAAGTGCGGTGAGTTCAGACCGAAATTCAGTTGGGGACAGAGAGCCAACGAGCATATGAAAAGTTAAAGACGCGATTTCTCCAATCTGATCTATATGCAGTTTAAGTCGCGTACCAATTTCAGAAATAGTTTTTGGAGTATTTTTTGACTCAATCGCTTCTTGCACTGGCTTTGGAGCCGCATTCATGAGCGCAACAAGCTCTTCGTTGGTGTAAGTTCTCATATCTATTATATGCTGTAGTACCCTTTAAATTTCGGGTTGCCTGCCGCCATAGCCACTAGATCAGTCCGAAGTGTTGGCGGTGCTGACGCAGGTACAGGTATCGTACCTGCAACAACCCCTCGAACATAGGTTGAAATAGTTGCTTTTTCTGCTGGTGAGAGTTTTGCTGTCTTAATATTGTCAAAGTCATCCACATTGAGATTTTCATATACTTCTGGCTTCGAAAGCTTCCCTCCACCAAGCGCCACACGGTCCTCCTCTGACATTCTTTGAAGCGCGAGACCGGCGCTAGCATGATTTGCGAATTGATTATCCCAAGTGTCCTGCGCGCTATCCTTTTCGGGTTGAGTCAGATGCTTGCTCTTCATGAGTTCAGTAAAGGCGGCGGGTGAAAGGTTCCATACCAGGGTATCAATCCCCTTTCGGATACCATCAAGCTTCGCAAGTTCCTCGGCAGAAAGCTTCTTGAGCTCTTTTTGAGCATCGGTTGTTGTTTTGATGCCAGGAGCTGTGGTCGCGGTGGCAAGTACACTCGTGCGCTTTTGTTCAGCAGATGCCACATCATATTTCTTTTGTTGTTCACGATACTGTTCTCCACCAACCCACCAGTCCTTTTTGAGCTTCTGCACGTCTTCGACCACTTGCCCGGCGGTCTTAGTAGACTTGAAGAAATTAGCTCCCTCTCCCACACTCTCTAACCCAGACTTGCCCCCCATAGAAAGAGCGCCGAGCAGTGCGCCGCCAGCTGCTGCAACGGGTTTTACATTTCGAATATCATAGGTACGGTTACTCAAGAACCTGCCTGTAGTGGCGACCGCCTTCCCCGCGAGACTTTTTTGCGCCCATGCTCGAGTGTATTTATTATCCATCGCTCCCCCAAGAACCCCGCCCCCAAACACACGACCAAATACTGACACCTCAGTAAGGCCAAGGCCTATAGCGCCACCAACGATGCGGCCTGCCCACTTAGTGGCACTATTGGCGCCGTAGGCAGACATGCTCTTGGCGGCCATGGTGCAAAAAAGGAGGAGCCCCATCGCAATAAAGAAAGAGAGCAAAAGGTTTGCGAAGCCGGCAATGTCTGAACCGTCTGTGGCGTTTGCGAGTGACTGGTAGCCCGCACTGTTTGCCTGGAGCCCGTTCAAAAAGCCATCGTCAGAGATAACCATGAGCGCGATGTAGAGGAGTAGGAGCAAGACGGGTGCGGTGGCCGACTCTTTGATAATGGTGCTCCACCATGTTTTCGCATACCCCTCGAACTTCGGCACGGCAAGCCCCGTAATACCTATAGGCGACACGACGATAAGAAAGAGGAGTATAACGAAGCGAGCGATTAAGATAAAAGCCAGCGAGAACATCACAAAAGCGGCGACAATAAACAAGAGTATTGCTAAAAAACCTATCAGCATTATTTTGCCATCAGAAATAAGAGGTTCGCCCGAAGCGCTCCTGCCACCGACACTATTAAGCTCATAGAGCTTTTGGAGCCCGAGTGAGTCCATTATGAGATTTGATATGCCCTCTTGCCCGCCTGCATTCCACATAATGTTTTGAGCAACAGGCAAACTGCCGCCATTTATTTGTTTGTAGACTTGTACTGCAAAGAGATTACCTACATCAATAATTGCCTGCGAAACAAAGAGTGAGAAATTGAGAAAGACAGCCACCAAGAGGAGTGTAGGGAGCATCTTGCTCCCCCACCCATAAATGCTCATCCCAAGGATGGTTGAGATACCAATGGCCAAAAAACCAAAGATGAGGAGGATATTGCCGATGTCGCGCATGATGCGCCAGATAGTCTCGATTGAGTTTAAGCCATGGATAAAGTCGCCCATGGTGAGCACGGTGTAGTAGACGGTGTTATTGAGGAGGATGCCCGCGTAGCCGGTCAACGAGGCAAAGAGGGTCATCATCCCGCCGAGTAGGGGGCCAAAGGTCTTGCTTGGGTCACCCGGGGCTATATCTGTTGGGGCTCTTTCGTCTACGGGTGCGGTACCTGATCCAAATATTTGTGCGGAGACGCCTACACTCGAAGGCACAGCATCACCAGAAGTGTATGAACCGGTGAGGACAGAAGGAGTCACTTCTACTGAAGTCGGTACCTCTTGCGCAAAAAGAGGCTGGGGAGCTAAAACTATGAGCAAGCTACTTAATATGGCGATGTGTCGGAGAGGGGTCATGGCTCGCAGGTGAGGTACGCGAGGGTGGGCGACCCAGAGCATACGCTCAGTGCCTTGTCGGCATTAGCTTTGATGAGGGTCATCTGATCAACCAGGGTGCCGCCACTTGCGGTAAATGAGCCACACGAGGTAGAAGTGGCACTGTTTGTTGTTTGTGCCTGTGCCTCGGCGTATGCAATATTGCTTGCGGTAGGGATAGAGTTGGCCCCAGCAGACGCGGCCTGCTGGATAAGCGGGTTCACGACCGTATTTACTGCTCGGTGCGCTTCGGTTACATAGGTGCCCGGGCAAGAGTTCGTGATAGCGAGGAGTGAGGTGCGAGTCGCTTGCGCGGCATTGCCAATAGTTTGCCACGCGGCTTGGTAGGGGACGCTCCCCTCAGTAGCTGAGGCCTCTGTTGTTGATCCTGTTGCCTCGCCGAGGAGGTCGCGATAGTTCGAGTCTGAGCCAACGAGATCGTTTTGAATACTGGCCGTCTCTTTGGTACCAAGCGCTTGTGCTTGTGTGGCCGCCTGCTGTTGATAGTTTGTCGCGATGTTGGTAATGCCCGCTTGGGTGATGCGGGGCTGGTCACGGTATCGTTGTAAGACTGAAGAGACACCTCCACGCGGCTGGCTGATACCCAGGAGCCCGCCAGAATTAGCGGCACCGAGGACTGACGCCCCATAGGTCATGACCTGGAGCGTGTTTGCGATATTTTGAAACACGGTACCGGCATCCCCAACGTCTATGAGACGGTCAAAATCGGCACCGAGTGCTTTTTGGAGGCCATCACGTATCACCGAAGCTGGGGTGCGGGTCTTTTTACCAGCCCCGCAATTGCCTGGGGTCCCAACTCTGTTTGTGATCTCAACTTCGTCGGGTATTTCTCCTACGCGAGGCGTTATCTCGACACTTTCAGGTATCCCGTCGCTCTCTGCCTCAAGCTCTTCTTCAGTGGCGTCGTCGCACCACGACATAAAGCCATCTCCCCAAGCAAGCTCTTGGAGCGAGTTTGACACAGCGTTGCGCACGCGAGCCGAGTACTCTGCCTGCGCAATGTAGTACGACATATACGGGTTGTTTTGCGGGCGAGTAGTGAGAGCGAACCATGCGGGCCACCCACCTTGACGAAAGTTACCCCCTACAAAAGCAGCGGGGTTAGGCGAAAACATGGGGAGGGTGTATTGATTAGCCGCCCAAAAACCCGCGGCTGAAGACCCTTGGAGGTAGTTGGCGCGGAGCGAAGAGAGGAGTCCTGCTGAAAAGTGCGTGTTTGAGTTGCGCCCGAACTCGGCAAAGAAGGCAAACGCTCGCTGGTCACTCACACTCAAGAGGTGTCCCCCGAGGTTTTGTACAAAGAGCGGGCGGCCGCTGGTGTTATTGCCATTAATAAAGTCGACAACACCTGCGGTGAGCGAGCGCAACAAATTGCCTGAGACTGCGAAAGCTAGCGGGTCAAGCACATACGTTTTTACCCACATCGCAGTGTCGTTAATGCTGCTTGTTACTGCCGCAACTGACGTGATGGTGTTTTTCAATGCACTCCATGCAGTTTGCTTCCCGGCCGTTTGTTGGACAATGAGCTCCTGCAATCGTTGATTATAGGCAGACTGGTCATATGATGGGATACCTACGGGCGTTGGGGGGACAGGAGGCACCCATAGGGAGCCAAGAGACGGAAAGACTTGGGCGTGTCCAGATTTAATATCTATCAGCAAGGGAGCCACCAAGGCTGTAATCGAGAGCAGGGTAAGCACAGCAAAATGATAATAAGGCCGCTTCATTGTTGAATTGCCGGCGGTTGTTCAGCGGCAAGCGCCTTCATAAAGTTGGCGAACAAACCACCGGGCTCCCCTGCCGCCATCGTAATGCCAGCATCACTATAGACCCTACCTATTGCAATAAAGGCGTTGCCGAGGTCAAGCACGGTGGGGGTGTATTGCCCGAGCGCGAACATCGTCGCGAGCGGGTCACCCTCAACAAGTGCAAAGTCGTTGGTGATATCCCCTACCCGGGCTAGCGCGTTTATAAGTGCAAGGTGTGGTAGTGCGAGTTCTTGAGGCACCGGGAGAGCCGCAAGCCCAGCTGCTGTCGAGCGATAGCCGCGTGCGATTGATCTAAGGTGAGCGGCGGCGCTTGTGTTCCCCCGCACCACCATGTCTTCGAGGTAACTAAGCTCGCTCTTGGTTGCGTCTACCTGGTTAGCAACCAACACTGCTTCGGCAGTTGCGGCAAAAGAGCGAAGCGCTGCCACACCCTGCCCGCTTACGGCAATGTCTTTTTCTGTTTTATAGTCTTGTACTGGTGCGATAGTCGAGGCGAGGGCCTCTACTGCTTTTTTGGCAAGAGCGGCCGACTCCTCTCCGGTGAGTGCGCGACCGCCCCTTGCCTGCTTCTCCCCTATATAGAGCGAGAAGAAGTTCCTGGCGAAGCTCTCCGTGAGCGACCCTTTGGCAGGCGAGGTGAGGCCATACTCTGCCGCGCTTGAGATACCCCCGGTGGTTGCTGGCGGGGCTAGGGTGACTGCAGAGGGGACGATAAGCCCCTTGGCGACTGCTTCGCTGTCGGTCATGCCAAGGGAGCGAGTGTCGATTTTGTGTGCATCGGTGCCGTAGAGAGCCTCCTCCCAATCGGGGAGGCCGTCACCGTCTGAATCTTTTTTGCTGATAGCCTCGAGGAGCGCCTGTTCGGCAGAGGCAACGGCGTGCGGCGGGCGTATTGAGTTTTGCGCGAGGAGGTACGCGCCTACCACAAGCACCAGAGCTACCAGGGTTGCAACAACAACTCGCCACTTGGCAATAAGCGACGCCATAGAATATCAAAATTATACCTCGGTACCTGTCCGCACATTAGATGTATAGTGGGTATAAGTTTGGCACAAAATAAACAAGTATGGTACAATGAAACCAACCTATGAGATTTGTCGTAGGTAGCTCTTCGTAAGGGAGGTTCGCATGTTAGTAAGATTAGTAGCATTGCTTGCAGTGGTGGCGGGCGCTCTTGCAAGTGCTCCGGCAATGGCTCAAAAAGGGACCGAATTTCCTCTCTTGACCATCCAGGATCCGGGCCGTCCGTTTACCCCGATTCAGGGCGGCTGTTTCTTCCAGATGAACAGCAACCTCTTCAATGTTGATTTTTCTGGAAAGATACCACCGACTGCGGTCATGCTTGATAATGCAGTCAAGCTGGCTGGCGAAAATATCGAAGCGATAGCAAAGAAGGTCAATGCAGATGCTCTTCTTGGGATGACAGTATCGCCACTTATGGTGAACGACCCTGTCTCCGGTAAGCCGTCGCTTATGCTTAGTGGGATATGGCTTTGTGGGACGTTTGTTAGATACAATCCGCCCACGAAAGTCAGTGCCGCCAACTAACAGTTCGGTGTTGTTAACAAAAAAACCGGAGTCACTTGTGACTCCGGTTTCGTCTTTATGCGTCGCTCAACGACAGCCAACTCTCGAGCGAAAGATCTTCGGCGCGGAGGCTAGCGAATTTTTCAGGTGTGCTATAGCCTACTTCGCGCAGGTTGCCCCCGAGCTTTTTGCGTTTGTGTGCAAAGCCCGCGTGGATAAGTGTGAAAAAACGCTCCTCCCCCTTGGGAGTGGAGAAATGTTTTCGTGATATGTCGCGAATAGTGAGTACGGCTGAATCTACTTTGGGTGCTGGTGTAAAAGCTCCTCGCGGCACCGTAAACTCATATTTTGGTACACCATACGCTTTGACTGAGAGCGAGAGCAGGCTCTCTTTACCCTGAGCGTGAGTCGAAGGGTTTTTTGATCGTGCGACGATGCGCATTGCCACCTCTTTTTGTACTAAGAGCGTCATTGATTTTGGCTGATTGTGAGCACTTAAGAAACGGCGGAGGATCTCACCCGTGAGATAATAGGGGATATTAGCAACCACCGCATAGTTTTCAGGCAGAGTTTCGATAGCGAATGTGCGAATGTCACCCGACACCAGTGTCAAGCGCCCTTCAGCAATCTCTTTTTTAAATCGCGCTTCAAGGATCTTCACCAGCTCTGTATCGGCTTCGATACCAATAACGCGCGTAGTGCGCGCAAGTAGCGCCTCGGTGAGTATGCCGGTGCCAGGGCCTATCTCCACCGCTACCTCAAGCGGGGTGAGTTGTGCCGCGCCGACGATGCGTGCCGCGATTTGTCGGTGCATCAAAAAGTGCTGCCCTAAGGACTTTTTTGCTATGGGTCGTGAGGCGCGAGGCGTCATAGGGTGTACAATACGGGGTATATGAGCGAACGCAAACTGACAGCAGGGAGTTTTGAAAAAGGGCCGCTCCGCAAGATCCTTAATAAGCAAATGCGCAGTGCGAACCTCTCACCCAAGAGTATGAAACGTGTTGAAGAGGCGCTAAAAGCCGGCACTACGTTGGCGGCAAAAAAGCACGGCCTCCAGTATGGCGTTGGTGCAAAATATTTTGATGATCTTTCGAAGTACCCCACCTCACAAAAGTTTGTGGGCAGGCTAGACCCGAACCGCCGGCTTACCGAGAAGGATCAAAAAGTGCTCGATACATCACTTAACCTCTTTTTTAAACGTAAGCCCGCGGCCGCGCCAAAGCTCGAGGTGAAGCCAAAGCCGCCGCCGCCTCGCCCTGCTCCGCCTCTACGCCCCCCTCCCCCACCAAAGGAAGAAAATTAAACCTCAATAATGTGCTCGTGGCCGGCCTCTTCAAATTTTACTAGTGAGGGGTCGAGATCTGCGAGAAATGACGACGGATCTTGGAGAAAGTCGGTGCCATAAATCTTACGGATACGCGCGAAGGTAAGTATCAGTCGCGCTTTGGCGCGCGTCATCGCAACATAAAAAAGGCGCCGCTCCTCTTCTTCATCACGATCGGTATCGCCACCCATATCTTCATGGGGGAAAAGCCCCTCCTCCATACCAGTCACAAAAACAGTCTCAAACTCAAGACCTTTGGCGGCGTGTACCGTCATCAGGGTCACTCCCCGCTTCTCCTCGCCACTCCCCGGTGGGTGATCGAGCGTATCTTGGTCGCTTGCGAGCGCTGACTCTGCTAAAAACGTAGCGATACCTTCGCGGCCAGGCAGGGCGTCGTGGCGCGCGGCGAGGGTAGCGAGCTCTTGGATATTGCCGAAGCGCTCTCGCTCCTCATCACTCCCCTCCTCAAGCGCGGTGCGCATACCACTTTTTTCAATAGTAAGACGTAAAAACTCAGAGGCAGGCACCGTATCTGCTAAAAGAGTTAGCTCACGCACCGTTTCTTCAAATCGCTGAACTTTCGAACGCTCGCCAGCGCGAAGATCATCGCGCTTGCCTGCCGCAAGTTTAGCCAGGGTTGTTTTGCCGATACCACGCGAAGGTGCTTGTGCCGCCCGTATCTTGTCAGTTTCGCGCGAAGGCTCGAGCGCGAGCCTCACCCACGCCAGGACATCTTTTACCTCTTTGCGCTCGAAAAAGCGCGTGCCAAGGAGGCGGTAGGGTACGCCGGCGCGAAGCAGGGCCTCTTCGAGAGCGCGTGATTGAAAATTAGTACGAAACAGCACCGCAACATCTTCAGCGCGCGTGCCACTACGCATGAGAGATTTAATTTTGTCGGCGACGTAGCGCGCCTCGAGCTCGGCGTTTACGGCTTCGTGCAGGAGTATCGGCTCACCTACGGCGTTGTCAGTTACCGAGCGTTTTTCTTTACGTTTTTTATTCAGCTCGATAACGCGGTTTGCGGCCTCGACGATGGTTTTTGTCGAGCGATAATTATGCTCAAGCACGATAGTTTTTGCCTCGGGGTAGGTCTGATCAAACTCAAGGAGGTTCTCGATGGTGGCGCCCCGCCAGACATACACGGTCTGGTCGATGTCCCCTACCACAAACAAGTTGCGATGGCGCCCGGCGAGCAGGTGTGTGAGCTCTCCCTGAAGCGCATTTGTGTCTTGGTACTCGTCAATATGGACATGGCTCCAGCGCTCTTCAGCGGTTTTGCGTATGTCGGGGTGCTCTAAGAGGAGCCGTACCGGCAGCGCGATAAGGTCGTCGAAATCAAGCGCCTTCTCTCTTCGGAGCTCTGCCTCATAGAGCCGCCACGCCTCGCTTGCGATACGGTTGCCATAGCTTGTGCGGCCGTATTTTTCGGCAAATGCGACCCTGTTCTGCCCCGCACCTTTCGCGCGGCTTATTTTTGAGAGTACGGCGCGCGGCGATAACTCTTTTGTCTCAACGCCGAGCTCCTTGAGAGCTCTCCCCACTGCCTTTTCAGAGTCATCGCGGTCAAATACTGAAAAATAGCGAGGTACGCCGATTGCTGAACCATATGATTCAAGCAGTTCGCGCCCCAGCCCGTGAAAGGTCGCTATGAGTGGCTTCTCTGCATATGTCTCAGCGCCTAGCATTTTTTGCACACGCTCGCGCATCTCACGGGCGGCTTTATTGGTGAAGGTAACGGCCAAAATGCGATTAGCAGGGACACCGCTCCGTATCAGGTGGTATATCCGAGTCGTGAGGACCTTGGTTTTGCCCGCTCCTGCCCCGGCTAGAACCGAAACGGGCCCATCAGTCGCCAAAACTGCCTGTTTTTGTGCTTCATTGAGGTTGTCTAGGTAATGCACAAGCCCCACTGTAGCACGTTGACCTAGAGGGCCCCTTCGGGGTACCATGCACAGGTTGACTGATACGGATGCATGAAAGAAATGGCTTAGATACGCCATTTTTGTACTAAGGAAGCCCGAATCTCCCCCAGTTTCTCTTATCGCATTTCCTCTAAAATCACGTGCTCTGTGGCTCATGGTGCTCTTACTCGCCTTTTCTCCTGGGCAAGTACGTGCATTTTGGCCTTTTACCCCTGTAAATGCTGAAGGGGTTCAAACGCAACGTGTCATGCATGACTCGAGTCTCGTGCTCCTTGCATCGGCGACTCACTTCGACCCAAATCCCGACAAGGGTGGGTCGCCAATTGCGCTCTCTGGCGGGAGCGCGCTTATCGCGAGCGCTGGGCTTGAGGGGACAGCGACCTATATCAACCCATCGCTCACTCCCGGGAACATCTCACTGTATGTTGTCCGTAAGGGAGACACACTTGCGGATATCGGTAGAATGTTCAGCGTTTCGGTGAATACTATTGTTTGGGCAAACTCACTCGGCAGTGCTCGCACGATACGCCCCGGGCAACAGCTCATCATCCTCCCTGTTTCAGGTGTTGAGCACAAGGTAGCAAAGGGCGACACGCTTGTTTCAATAGCGAAGAAGTATCATGCAGATGCAGAAGAGATCGCCGATTTTAACGGCCTCGACAGCGCGCTTGCACTTGAAACAGGCTCAACTCTTATTGTGCCTGGGGGAGAGCTTGCACCCCCTCCGACCCCTGTAGTAATTGCGCGGCCGACCTCTAACCCCTATCGCGGGGGTGCAGGGGTGATGCTCGACGGGTATTTTATAAACCCACTCCCGGGTAGCCGATTGACGCAGAGTGTTCACGGTTGGAATGGTGTTGATCTTGGTGCGCCGCGCGGCACGCCTATTTATGCGGCGGCGGCAGGTACGGTTATTATTGCGCGCAACAATGGCGCGTGGAATGGTGGCTACGGCAACTACGCGGTTATCACCCACTCAAATGGCACCCAAACACTCTACTCGCACATGAGCCGCGGCATTGTGTCTGTTGGGCAGGCAGTAACCCAAGGTCAAACGATAGGCTACGTGGGCAACACCGGCCGCTCAACCGGGTACCATCTCCACTTTGAGGTTCGTGGCGCCAAGAACCCCTTTGCTTTTTGTCCAGTCGGTGCGGTGTGCCAACCTAGGTAGCATTATTGATAGCGTATAATTAAGCGCAGACCGTTCGAGATGGGCTCGATCGGTTTATTGTAGGGGCCGCAGATGCCGACTTCTATTAAGCCAGATGTTCTTGCTGAAAAAGTGACAAGAGTAGTAACACCGCCACCACAGTACTACGATTACCCAGATGGGCACGGGGAGACTAGTATGGGTTTACTCCCTGCTCCAGACTCCCTGCTCACTCAAGATGGTGGTGACGACCCTCAACTCAAGTTCATTTTCTAGTACACCAATAGGCTCTGAGGTACCACTGGTACCGTTGTACCGCCCGAAGCTCCGGCTTCGGGCGGGCTCTCATTTTGTGCCGTATTCGTGGAGGACTGATGCTACATGGGTTTGGTACGGGATACCTTTTTCGGCCGCACGGGCTTTTAGTTTTTGTAGGTCACGGTCTGACAAGCGGATATTAATATGGTGCGTACGGTTAAGAGTTGCCGTAGCATAGGCTTGATATTTTGTTTTCGATCCAGCACGAACGCGCCGAAGTTTACCGTGTTCAAAGTCGGCAAGCAAAGCCTCTTCGTCTTGAGTAAGCGCGTAGTATTTCATAAAGATTTTTTATCGACAAGATAGTGTTTGGTTGCTTTGCGGTTGGTAATAATTGTATACCGATTGTCAATATTCGTTATTCAAACCCAAAGAGGCCGCGGGGGCGGTAGAGGAGAGCCTCATGAAGGTGGGCGGGGGTAACATCGCGAGCGCCTGCGAGGTCGGCGATAGTGCGCGCGACGCGCATGGTGCGGTGGTAGGCGCGTGGCGAGAGGTTCATGCGTGCGGCGGCACTTGCAAGAGCTTCTTTTACGGCGGCACTGAAGCCGCTTTTTTCATCGAGCTCGCGGCCGGTGAGGTGCGCGTTTGAGGCACCTCGCTTCCCTACTCTTTTTTCGGCATGCGTGCGTGCGGCGATGACACGGGCGCGCACTTTTTCTGACGGCTCACCGGTTGAAAGTTTTGAAAGTGTTTCGTGGGGCACCAGCGGCACTTCAATCCAAAGGTCGAGACGGTCGACTATAGGGCGCGAGATACGCCGCGCTTGCTTTGCGGCCGCTCGAAGCGTGGTGCGCACATCGTCTGAAATAGTGTCGGCTGGGTTCATTGCGGCCACGATCATGCAATCAGCGGGGAATGTGATGGTCGCGCGAGCGCGTGAGACGGTGACGATGCGGTCTTCAAGCGGCTGACGTAGCGATTCGAGCGCGCGCGAGTCGAACTCAGGGAACTCATCAAG
>CAZWKU010000015.1:0-15160 GCA_964634595.1 uncultured Candidatus Saccharibacteria bacterium
CTCTACAAGAGTGCCCGGTGGCTCATCGGGCGGCTCTGCCGCCGCTGTTGCTGCGCACACGTGTTTGGCCGCGCTTGGCTCAGACACAGGCGGTTCGATACGCCAACCAGCCTCTTATTGCGGTCTTGTTGGGTTGAAGCCCACCTACGGCGCTGTCTCGCGCTATGGGCTTATTGCATTGGGATCTTCGCTTGATCAAATCGGCCCGCTTACGAAAACGGTTGAAGATGCACGGATTTTGTATGAAGCGATGAAAGGGCACGACCCGATGGATTCGCAAAGTATCGGCGGAGGGGAAAGTCGGCGAGAAAATAGTCTGGCCGACCCCGCTTATAACGGGGGAGGAGACCCGAGGACTTTTTCGCAGGCGACTTTCCCCGGAGCATTGCGTGTGGGTGTTCCGTCAAATCTCGTCGAGAAGGTTGCGGGCAAAACTGCTGAAGTATTTAAGGAAACACTCGCGCGTTTGCAGAAAGCTGGCCACGAAATCGTAGAGGTGTCGCTCCCTTCAAGCGAATACGCACTTGCGGCGTACTATGTTGTGATGCCCGCTGAAGTTTCAACCAATCTTGCACGGCTTGATGGTATACGCTACGGCCTTGCGAAACGCGGTGACACGCTCCTTTCAGATTACGTGCTCTCGCGTACTGAAGGGTTCGGGCCAGAGACCCGCCGGCGCATTTTGCTTGGCACGTTCGTACTCTCAAGTGGTTACATTGATGCGTATTATCGCAAAGCCCAAGCGTCACGCGAGCTCTTGCGGGGCGAATATAAAAAAGCATTCAACGTGTGCGATGTCATCGCATTCCCCACGACGCTTTCAGAAGCGTTTAAGTTTGGTGCAAGGCCAGATCCGGTCGCGATGTATCTCGAAGACATCTTTACGGTTACTGCGAATCTCACGGGTCTGCCCGCTATTTCAGTACCCGCAGGCACTATAGATACTCTACCGGTTGGTATCCACTTTACCGCCCCCGCAGGTGGTGAAGAACGCCTTTTTTCTATCGCGAGCGCCGTATAATAGATGGTAATGCGTGACCCAAACGAGACAGGGCTCAATATAGAGTATTGGTTTCGACTTATCTACGAATGTTTTACAGGCAAGTGTGTCCCGGGTGTTGGGGGCGATTACCTTTCTCTGCTCGTTACGCTTTGGCTGTGGATCACGTGGATAGGGTACATCATTGTCGTGCTCGGGCTTGTGGGCGTTATCTATATGGTGTTGCGTATTCACGACCTCCGCAAGCGCGAAGAAGAGCAGCTGGGAGAGCTCATTGTCTCACCCGAAGCAAATAAGCAGAACGAGCGCTGGGCTCATATCGAGTCACTGATGGAGAGCGGGAGCCCTTCTGACTGGCGCCAGGCGATCCTTGAGGCAGACATTATTCTCGACGAGATGCTTGCACGGCAGGGCTATGTGGGCGACGGTATTGCAGATAAATTAAAACAGGTTGAGCCCTCAGATTTCAGCACGCTCCAGAGCGCGTGGGAGGCGCACAAAGTACGCAACCAAATTGCTCATGAAGGATCATCATTTAATCTCTCAGAGACATTGGCGCGCCGGACCATTGCGCACTATGAGAGCGTCTTTCGTGAGTTCGGGTTTATCTGAACCGGCGCATTGCTAAATCTTTTTTTCAGGCATATACTTGCCCAGTGCGTCAAATAGCGGGGTAGAGTAATAGTAATTCGCGAGGCTCATAACCTCGAGATGGCCGTGCAAGTCGGCCCCCCGCAACAATGGATGAGGCTACGATAGTGAAGATTGGTGGGAGCATAATTACTGACAAGGCGGGCGGGCGGGCGGTGGTGAAGGAGGCTCTCCTCTATCAACTTGCCCGTGAGTTGTGCACACATAACGGGTCGTTAGTGCTCCTCTACGGTGGGGGAGCCTTTGGGCACCCTATCGCTCAAAGGTACCGCCTCCCGGGGCGCATTCTCGATAAAAATTCTCTTGAGGGCCTTCGCAAAACCAGTGCCTCTATGCACCTCCTTGGCGACGCAGTCAGCCAGGCATTCTCGCGCAGAGGGCTCCGCGTAGTCCCATTTCAAACAAGCGCACTTTTTCATGAAGAAAAGGGAGAGCTGGTCTGCGGGAATAGTCAGTTACTCAAGAGTATCCTTAGGGCAGGGGGCATCCCCCTCCTTGGGGGTGATGGGGTTATTGCTGACAGTACGCGCATCAAGATAGCGTCGGCTGACGCGCTTGCTGTGGTGCTTGCGCGCGAACTGTCTATATCGAGGATACTTTTTGCGACTGACGTTGACGGGGTATATGCCACCTACCCGCCGCACGAGGGCGCACGACCACACGCTCAGCTGAAGCGCGAGGACATATCTCATGTTGCGTTAGGCGCTCAGAAGGGCAACAAGCATGACGTTACGGGTGCGATGGGAGGCAAGCTCTCGGCACTACTCCCGCTTAAGCACACCACGGTCATTATTTTTAATGGCCGCACGCCGACATTGTTAAAAAAAGCGCTCGCAGGCAAGGTGGTCGGTACCACGATCGTGTTATAAGCAAAAAAACGCACTGACTGCTAGAGGCAGTCAGCGCGTCAATAGTCAGACGGGCTCAGATATTCGCAATGTTGGGGCAGCTGAAGCGAGCTGAAATGACTGGCGCCTCATATTCGTATACCCATCAGTGTAATCACGAAGCATCTCTGGCACTCCTTGCCGCAGCCACAATGTTGCATAGGCATGCCGTGGGCACGTAAGGATAGCATTGCCGATCTCTTCGTTTATTACTGGTTCGCGTGGCGCCGAGACACGGTCACTCCAGAGTACATATATCTTTGCTCGCACATTTTCAGCAATGGGGTACTCACCAAAATATTCAGCTGGGTAGCGCACAAAGCCTTCGAGCCACGGCACCTCTTCGTGCACGAGTCGCACGAGTATTTGCTCTACAGCACCTCGCTCGAAATCGATACGTTCGTGAGGCTCAATTGTCTCCATAGGGAGAGACCACATGCCAGCATATTTGCCCCACCGTGGTTTTGAAACGGCTTCTTGCACAAGCACAATATCGAACAAGCGGTTGCGAATTATCGCTCCAATGCCCCACACGTTGTCGGGGGAGTAGGGATATGTCGGTTGATGGCTCACAGGCACCTCCCTTCGATTGCTTTCAAAGAACGGTTTACGAGCGAGCATAGCACACCTCTCTGGGCGCGCGAACATTTTTTATTGCTATAGTTTCACCATGAGACTTGTGCTTGTTGCTCTTGTGCTCTTGTTCGCACCATTAGCGCACGCGCAGGCGGCGCCAGCACTGGTGTGGGGGTCTGCGAGCGATCCTGGGGGTGCTTTGCGTTTTGAAGATGGTGGGGCATACACCGTACCGCTTGCGACAAGCAAACCAGCGTTCGTCGATCGTGGCAATGGGGCCGCGGGCATCGGGTATCTCTATCTCACGCAGGGCAGCACACGCACCCTGGTAGCTCGCATTGGTAGTGGTGGTGTAGCTGCCCACGCGTGGGCCGCCGCAGGCAGCTACGAACTCGACATATATCGCACGCTTATTATCTCTCCTGCGAGGGCCCCGGTGCTTCATGAAAGGCTTCTCGCTTTTCTCGCTCCCCGCCATGCCCACGCGCAGTCGTCGGGTTTATATGAAAGGACGATACGCTTTACCGTTGCCGATGCGGCAACTGTAGCGCCGGCGGTACTCTTTATCCCTGGTTTTGAGGCGAGCCGCCTCTACGAAATGGTCGCGGGGAGTGAGGTTGAGCGGTGGCCGCCACGGCTCGGCTCTGTCTCGGACGATCTTTCTGCGCTCGCCTTTAATGCAAAGGGCTCGAGTACTCGCCGCATCTACACCAAAGAGGGCGGTGTGCTACACACGGTTGCCTATCTTGGCCTCTACAACCTTTCAGTGTATGCCAGTTTCTTTGCAGCACTCGACAAGCTTCAGGCAGGCGGGCACATAAGCGATTGGGAGGCCTTTGCATATGATTGGAGAGAGAGCCCGAGCGCTATTGCCGAGTACGGTACGCTCTACGATACGGGCGTTCGTATGCTTGATACTGAAGTGACTAAGCTTGCCGCTGATGGTCGCAAAGTTGTAATTGTCGCTCACTCGATGGGCGGTTTAGTTGCGAAAGCGCTTCTTACCAAGCTCGAGCGCGAAGGGCGGGAGGGGCTGATTACAAAAGTTCTTTTTATCGCAACGCCCCAGCTTGGTACGCCACAAACAGTAGGCACGATGCTCCACGGCTCGCACAGCCCATTCCCCGGTTATTTTATTACGGCTGAAGAGGTGCGGCAGGTGAGCGAAAATCTACCCTCAGCATTTGCACTCCTGCCGTCCTCTGCATATTTCGAGGCGGTTAGTGCTCCGGTCGTTGCTATTTCAGCTACTTCAAGTTTAAGAACACTGCCCGGTTTCTGGCCCCACTCAGTCACTGCGCACGGTACATTGCGTGACTTCATAACTGACCTTGGTGGGCGCACCAAACCTGCCGTCGCTGATATTGAGACGCCGCACACTCTGTCATCAGCACTCTTTGCGCGCGCAACTACAGAGCATAGTGCGCTCGATACGTGGCAGCCGCCACCAGGCATTACGGCAGTTCAGGTCGCAGGGTGGGGGCTTGAGACACCATCAGGCGAGCGCTACTACGACAAGCGCGCTACTCATTGCGTTATCTTGTGCCTCACGCGCACCTTTTCTATCCGCGAGCCCATGGTTACTCAAGACGGAGACGGCACCGTTGTCTCACCGAGCGCAGCCGCTGTCGTGGGAATCCCGACCTACTACTTCGATATTCTCAAATACAATACAGAAGAAATTAAGCGAAACGAGCATGCTGATGTGCTCGAGGTCCCACACCTACAAACATTCATTGCTTCATTTATCTCAAGCTCTACTCCCACCATCACTCCCTACGTGTCGACTACACTCCCGACCGCAAGCAGGGCCTCACTACGGCTCTCGGTCCACTCCCCAGTCTCTCTCGAGGTGTCTGATGCAAACGGCAGGCGCACGGGCCGCAGTACCCGCGCTTCAGGTGACCCCTCTCTAATATTTACTGACGAAGATATCCCTGGTAGCTCTTATCTCGAACTCGGTGAGGAGAAATACATAGGTTTGCCAGAGGGCTCGTACACCGCGCTACTAAAGGGTCAGGGTTCGGGTGTCTTTACTTTCAAGCTCGAAAGAATTCGTGGTGGCACTATAGAGGAGTCAATCGTTTTTGAGGGGATACCCGTTACTGCCTCTACCTCAGCTTCGATTCGGCTTGCCGCAGGAAATATTTCAGAGCCGCTTTTTGTCGACACTAACGGCGATGGTGCCGCCGACATTTCATTTGGGGCGAGAGAGAGTGCCCTATCATCTGTCTACCTTGAGTTACTTATGGCGCAACTCAAGAGCCTCTCTTTGTCACGGGTACATGAGGTAGAGTTTAAGGCACGCTTTGGGGCGATTTCTCGCGCAATAAAGAGCGGTACCGGCAACCCTGGGCTGTTACTCGCGGCGCTTGAACGTCGTATCAAACAGCTGTATGCAAGGAAAATGCTCACTCCTACTCAAGCGAGTGCGCTCCTCGATATGGTACGTGAGCTGTCTAAACTTTTGCCATGAACGTCTCTCACCGCCTTATCGCTCTTGGGTTATTCTTTATTTCGCTACTTGTTATCGCTTTAGGGTATCTGCTCTCGACATCAGAGACAGTCATAGAGTATTGGTGCGGGGGAGCGGTAGATGCTTCATGCAGACAAGATACTTTGTTTGGCATCGGTCACCCGCTCTACCTAACTCTCTACCCGATAAGTATCTTGTTTCTATTTCTTGTAGCAGTACCGAGAGAGGTGTTTGTTACATGGGTGAGGGGTATTTGTTTATTCATGTTTGTCGGTGTAATAGTGGTAGCGCTTTCGCCTCCTATGGGCGCGCTGTTTACGCCAAGTCGTACTGAGGTTGCCGATCTTGTAGCAAAGGCAATTGTTTTCATAAGTTTGGTCATTATCGCCTTTGCCTATATACGCCGCTCATCGCTTGCACGAAAATACTAGGGCGAGGGTATCCATTCCGAGGACTGCGCAGGGTATTGACGCGTGCGATATACTTATACTAGGGGGATAGGAGGAGACCATGTGAGCTGCGGCTCGACTTTAAGATGTTGCGCCCGCCTCTCTTTTTGGGTAGGGTGACAGAGATGTCGTCTCGAAAAAGTACTGCTTGCGTTGCCTTTCAGGGGGAGTTTGGGGCAAATTCAGATCTTGCGGGTCGTGCCACCTTTCCTGAGCGAGAAACTCTGCCGTGCGTGACGTTTGAAGATGTCTTTGCTGCAGTGCGCAGCGGCAAAGCCGCGTTCGGGATGATCCCTATTGATAACTCCATTGCGGGTCGCGTTGCAGACATTCATCACCTGCTCCCTAAAAGTGGTACTCATATTATCGGAGAACATTTTCAGCCGATTGAACATCAGCTTCTTGCTACCAGGGGAGCCTCACTACGCACGGTGAAAGAGGCGCATAGTCATGTCCACGCACTCGCGCAGTGTCGCGAGTTCTTGCGCAAACACGGTATCAAGCCAGTCGTTGTCGAGGATACTGCCGGGGCTGCTCGAGCAGTTTCAGCTCTCCATGATCAGAAGATTGCGGCCATAGCTTCGCCACTCGCGGGTAAACTCTATGGCCTTACGGTGCTCGCAAAAAAAATTGAGGATCGACCGCACAACATTACCCGTTTCGTAATAATCTCAAAACGACTGACTATTCCCAAAGTTGGGGAGGGCAGGGTTATCACGAGCCTCTTCTTTCGGCTTCGAAGTGTGCCCGCCGCGCTTTACAAGGCGATCGGCGGTTTTGCCTCGACCGGGGTGAACCTCCTGAAGCTCGAGAGCTATCTTAACGGAGATTTTCAGACCGCCGAGTTTTATATCGAGGCAGAGGCGCACCCAGCAGAGCTGCGCATGCAGCACGCACTTGACGAGCTCAAATTCTTTTCTGAAGAGATCCGGGTGCTGGGTGTCTATCCGGCGAATCGCTATCGAGCACGGGAAAAAGCGTGAGAATAGTGGTACTCTTTTCTTCATGACCCCTGGGCGCCTGCACCCGATGACGGTGGCTATTCGTGAGATTGCGGAGATTTTTGGCCGTATGGGATTCGCTATTGCCTATGGCCCCGAGCTTGAGGAGGAGCGGTACAACTTTGACGCGCTGAATATCCCCGCCGACCACCCTGCACGCGACATGCAGGACACGTTTATTATTCAAGGCGATACGCGTCAGGTCTTGCGCACGCACACTACTTCGGTCACCATGCGCGAGCTTGAAAAGATGGCTCGAGAGGGTAGGGGCGAGGCGCGTCGTATCGCACCCGGCAAGGTATTTCGCAATGAGGCGACCGACATGTCGCACGAAGCACAGTTTTACCAGCTTGACGGTTTTGCAGTGGGCAGTGATGTAACTCTTGCGCACTTAAAGGGTACGCTTGAGCGCTTTTACCGTGAGTATCTTGGCGAGGCGGCCAAAGTGCGACTCCGTCCTTCGTTTTTTTCATTCACCGAGCCATCGGTTGAGATTGATGCGTGGTATGAGACGCCGGGCAAGGCGGGTAAGTGGCTCGAGATGGCGGGCGGCGGCATGCTCCACCCAAACGTGATCAAAAACGCGGGCCTCGACCCCGCCAAGGTGCAGGGCTTCGCGTTTGGCGGCGGTATCGAGCGCTTGATTATGGTGAAGTACGGCGTGCCTGACGTGCGGCTCTTTCATTCGGGCGACGCGCGCTTTGTGTATGCGTTTGATGTATGAAAGTCTCCCGCCCCTGGCTCCAAAAGTTCTTTGACGCCCCCCTGCCGAGTTCCGAGGCACTTGCCGAGGCGCTGACTTTTCATGCGTTTGAAATTGAGTCGATTGAGGGCGAGACACTCGACGTCAAAGTGTTACCGAATCGTGCCGCAGACTGTCTCTCGCATCGCGGTATCGCACTTGAACTCAGCGCGATACTTAAACTCCCCCTCAAGGCTGACCCTTTGCGCGAGCCGCTTATGTCCTGGCCTACTACCGATGCTCTCAAGGTCTCGATTGAAGAGGCGCGCTGTGCGCGCTACATCGGTGCCTTGGTTGAGGGCGTTGCTGTCGGCCCCTCACCCGCATGGCTCAAAGAGGCGCTCGAGTCAGTGGGGCAGCGCTCGATAAATAACGTTGTCGATGCGACCAACTATGTGATGTTTAATTTGGGTCAGCCGCTCCACGCGTTTGACGCCGCAGGGCTCACCCACATTACCGTGCGCGGATCAGAGAGCGGCGAGTCAATTACCTCGCTCACGGGCGAGACGTACGCCCTCCCCACAGGCACACTCCTTATTACCGACGGCGCAATGCGTGAGCCCATAGGCATTGCAGGCATTAAGGGCGGTAAGCGTGCGGAGATAATGAGCGCTACCATAAAGATTGTTGTCGAGTCTGCAAATTTTGACGGCACGAGCATTCGCAAAACTGCCCAAGCACTCAAGCTGTTTACCGACGCATCTCAGCGCTTTCAAAACAGGCCATCGCCCGAGCTCGCGGGATACGGCATTGAGAGCGTACTCGCGCTTATCAAGGAGGTCGCGGGCGGCTCTCTTGTCGGGGTTGTCGATCTCTACCCGAAAAAGCCAGAGGCGAGGGCAGTGCAAGTCTCGCTTGCACACATAAACGGCCTCCTCGGTTCACACTTGTCGCAGGCAGAGGCGGCCGATGTTTTTGCGCGCCTCAAGCTCTCGGTAACCATCTCTGGCGACACGTTTACCGTCACGCCACCTTTTGAGCGTGTTGACCTTGTGATAGCTGAAGATTTAATTGAAGAGGTGGGGCGCATTGTGGGGTACGACACCATCCCCGCCACAGAGCTCCCGGCCATAGGCGCGCCGCCTGACCAGGCGCGTTTTAAAGGCATCGAGCGCATGAAAGATCAGCTCGTGGCCGAGGGCTTTACTGAGGTATCGACACAGTCATTTGCCAAAGCAGGCGATGTGACACTTGCAAACCCGCTAGACATTGCGAGGCCAAAGCTCCGTACCTCACTTGAAACGAATCTTAAAGAGGCGCTCGAAAAAGCGCGGCAATACGCACCGCTCATCTTGCCCCCTAGAGAAAAGCCAAAGCTCTTTGAGGTTGGGTCAGTGTTCCCGAAAACGGGAGAGTACCTTGCACTTGCGATGTCTGAGCGCATGAGTGCGTGGGGTGATAAGGCTGGTACCGAGGACAACCTCTCAGTTGCAAAGCTCGAGGAGTACGGTGCTGACTACGCACCAGCCATACCCAAAATGGCCGCGTACAAACCGTTCTCTATCTACCCATTTATTGTGCGCGACATTGCGCTTTGGGTGCCTGTGGGCACTGAGGCGAGCGCACTAAGGGAGACTATACGCAAAAATGCGGGCGAACTCCTCGTGCGCCTCGATCTCTTCGATCAATTTGAAAAAGAGGGCCGTACCTCGCTCGCGTTTCGCCTTGTCTTCGAGTCGCCCGAGCGCACCCTCACCGACACCGAGGTGAACGCGGTCATGGAGCGGATCTCCACCGCCCTCCGCGCGCTTGGTTTTGAAATCCGCTAAACGATACTTTCGCACTGTGGTCGCTTGACTTGACACAGGCATGACTTTTAATAGAAACTGCGCTATTGTTTCCTGAGCTTGATCTTTACAATGAACGAAAGGACGTTTCATGAAGAAATCCTCAATAAAGTATCCCTTGGCGACTTCCTATATGTATCGTCGGGGTCAAGATGCTTGCTTTCTAACCCTGCGCGATGAAATTACTCTTCATGGATGTTGGAAGGACTGCAAGAAACTCTTGAATGAGTGCACTGGGCACAAGAGTCTCGATGAGGTAAGAACATCCTGCGGACTTGATGTTGGTGGGTTTGACTCTTTGTTTACCACAATGAGCAAGTTCAATCTCATTGTCGATGCCTCTCAGGTGTATCAGGGATTTCACCAGGCATCAGAATATCCATCTCTTACGCAAGAGACAGTAGACCCGAAAAGTGCCATCAAACTTGCGAGGAGTAAGAGGCGAACCCATCTTTCCCCCGGACGCTCATTGCCGACCTCCACAGAAGTAGGTCCACTTGAGATCCTGCGGATGAGAAAAAGTACCCGATGCTTTACTGGAGAGCCGCTCAGTGGTGAAGAGCTGGGCGGTTTATTGCAGGCGATGTACGGGTTTACTGGTATCGGCCGGCCGATCCCATCTGCGGGTGGATTGTATCCCTTGCGGCTCATCGTGGCACTACTGAAGCCAACTGCTTCTTATAGAGTAGGTGTATACGAGTACGTGGCAGAGAAAAATGCTTTAGCTGGAACGAAGGTTGCGCTGTCACCTGAGACAGCTTGCATGCTCTTGGACTCGAGGATTCCATCAATGGCCGCCGTTCTTGTGTTCTTGGTTGCAGACATGTCTAGGCCTGTCCAAAAATATGCAAATCGAGCTTATAGATTTGCCCTTTTGGAGGCTGGTCACGTAGCTCAAAATGCCTATTTTTATTGCAACGCACACAATATCGGGGTGATTGAGTGCGGTGCTTTCAATGACTCCCAGGTGGAACAGGAGTTGGGGTTGAAAAAGAAAAATCTGACACTGACAACCCTTGTTGTTGGCAGGTCTCACGATGGCGATTACACGGAGCCTTACGAGGAGGAGTCGTGGCGCCTTCGTTCATCCATTGCAAAGCGTAGGGACCTCGCGTGTCAAACGAAGTTTATCTCGTTTCGCCGCGGCAAGTATCTCATGCCCCGTTATGCAGCCTATGCAGAGTACAGTTCGGCAGATCCACGTGAATCGGTCGCTTTTCACAAGTATAACCGAGCTAATGGATGTGGTCTCACATTGCACGAAACGGTTGTAAAAGCTTTAGGAGAAGCAATAGAACGGCGTTCTACTGGTCTCGTGCGGATTGATGCGAGTTGCAGACCCACCGAACTCAATGCGAGAGCAATTGATCTGTGCCAAATCGCCCCTCTTCAAGAAGAGTACATAAAACGTGCAGGCTTAAAAAAGTGTGGCTCAGATGAGATGCGAGACTGGGTAAGAGGAAATTTTCTGACGAATGGAGAAGAAGTCTTCGTGCCAGTTGATCAAATTTTCTACCCTTTATATCCATGGCAGTTGAGTCAACCACTTACCTATCACGGGAGTTCAACTGGTGTTGCTGCACATTTCGTGAAAGAAAAGGCGACGGAGGCCGCATTTCTTGAGCTCATCGAACGAGATGCCATCGCTGTGAACTGGTATGCTAGGCGGCGTGCCCCTCTCGTTGGTCGTAAGTGTTGGGACCACGATCTGGAGACCCGGATTGCCGCTCTTGAGAAGCATACAGGGTCCAGGGTTCGTTTTATCGATCTTACACTCGACACCGTCCCTGTGACCATGTGTGTCATAAAAAGTCATCGTTATCCACATCTCGTGACAGGTAGCTCAGCCGCCCTGTGTTTCAGGGAGGCAATGAGCAAGTCGCTCGACGAGGCAGAGTTGATGCTCCATACCCTCAAACGCGCAAAGACTCTAAAGCGAACTGAATTGGTCACGGGTGTTATGGATCATGCTCGACTTTGGGCGAACCGTGAGTGGGCCAAAAAACTCGACTGGATGTGGTCTGGAGGAGACTCGTTGCCGAGCATGTCGAAGCCGTCTGACTTACAACAAGCGACAAATCTGTTCGGTCCGGCTGTGTTTGAGTTGGGGAACCACAAAGAGAACGCGGGTCTTCATGTAATTCGTGTCGTCTCTGAAGTTCTGATGCCCATCACATTTGGCTATGGGGCAGAACACTATCGACACCCACGACTCTCCATGTTAGGTTTTGTTTGGGCATGGTCGTATCCGGCCACCCCTCACTGCTTGGCATAGGGAGTCATAATCATGAAGAATACCAAGACTGTCAAAGTGACAGTAAAGAGCTATAAGGCTGTAGCCGATCCCGGTGCCGCTCGGACGATGTGTTCCTCAAATGGATGCAATTCGTCATGTGGGCGTTGCTCAGTCGGTAAAGAGCAGTAGCGATTCGCGTTTCTTCTTGCTAACCTTGAGGCCATACGAGCACTTATCGTGTGGTCTCCTTTATTTATGCAACCAAAATATCTTCAAATTCTCGGTATTCAGAGCGAAGAGAGTTCAGACCCTCAAGTTTTAGTTGCAGCAACACATTCAGTTGAGAAGCATGCAAGGCGAGCAATGCGTCTCCTTTCCATTAAGCATCCTCTGGCGATCACGGTATATCCTCAGGCCTCCTGGTGCATCCCAGACACCGGGGAGACAGGGTACACTCCTTCTGCAGACTGGATGCAAATCACGCTTGACCTCACGGGTAGGATTCACCCGGTAGCTACTGTTATTGAAAAACGTATTCCGCCAGTTGTGTATCATGAGATGAATCATGTAAAACGTTGGCTTACTACAGGTTTCGGCACCACTTTCAGAGAGCATGTGGTAACAGAGGGGTTAGCTACAGCTTTTGAAATGGATCAGGTCAAACACGACATCCATCCGTTTTTTGTTGTCTCTCAAGAGGAGATAGGCACCATTTTAAAATTAGTGAAAGAGAATAAAGATCGGATACTTACTGCATATAACTATGATGAATGGTTCGTGCGCGGGAGTGCCGTTGTCCCAAAATGGGCAGGTTATAAATTAGGGTACTATCTTATACAAGAGGCCTTACGATGCAATGCTTCTCAAAATGTCATCGCGCTCACTTCTGTACCCGCAGAGGAGATTATACAAATGAGTGGCGTGTTACTCCCCACAACAGGAGAGTAGAAGCCTCCACCATAGAAACGGTCATGCTGTGGATAAGTCGCTTGACTTGACACTTGCGCCTTTTAGGAAGAATTGCTATTATGAGAGTACATTCGGCATTCGCCGCGACCCCGCCCGAAAGGGCGGGGCAAATTATTATTGGTACAGCCTCAAAAACCCTTTCTTTACCCGGGAGAAGTCGTTCCCGTCGATTTGGCCGATACGACCCCACAAACGACGGTGATCGATGGTCATTAGTGTGCAACCGTTCTTTGAGCCCTATCCATTCAAGAAATCTTTTGATCACCCTTTTATTATATAGCCCCACATGCGGGTGGCTCATTGTTACGGCACAAAAAAAGAGGGCAGGGCGGTATGTCCCACTGTGGATAACTAGGCTTGACTTGACACTTGCGCTTTATCTAGTTCTGTGCTATCCTTAAATAAGACCTGCTGTTTGACAGGTCGGTTCGCCGGAATTGGGTCCAAACCAATTTGGGCTTTTTCTTAGCTAGGAGAAGTGTCATGAGTGTAAGTTCGATTTTTGCCGCCTCATCAAGGCGGTTACCGGTGGCTCTTGTTTCAAGGAACCATGAACAAACGATGAACATGTTCGCACGGGCGAGTGAGTGTGACATGTCCATCGTCAAACAGTATGCAGTCCAGAAGGGTCTCTACAGCGCCGACGAAATCGATGCAGTCGAGATCGAATACAAACGTTATCTGGCTCTTGCCTTTGGGCATCCTCAAGAAGTTCTCCCGATCTCAAAGAAGCTCGATGACCTTTGGCATTCGCACATTCTCTGTTCGGAACACTATACGGAAACATGCGATCGGGTCGGCGGATACTATCTGCACCATCGTCCCTCTCTTCTGGACGGCGGCACCCTGCTCGGCAGTTCGTTCAAAGACATCACGCTGGAGTTGTACCGAGTCTCTTTCGGTGAGCCCGACGCCCGTTTCTGGCAGAATGCTGGCGAATGTTGTCGCCCCTGTAGCACTGACCCGAACGGTATCAAACTGCAATAAGCGCTCTGGTATTGAATAAAGAGATCCATGGAGAAATACCATGGGTCTCGCTTTATGTAATCTGTGATACAGTCATTTCTTATGGCATGGGACACTTTTCTAAAAGCTACAGCACAAAAATCGCCTCGCCCTCTTCTAAAGGAGGCGCTCTCTTTTGTGAAGGGTGTTGGGGAGAGGCGGGCACTTGATCTTGGGGCAGGGGCAATGAACGATGTTCATTTTCTCGCACAAAATGGTTTTAAGGTGATTGCCGTGGATTCCAATAAAGAGGTCGAAAAGTATATGCAAGATATACCAAATGCCGAATTCGTTGCTTCAACCTTCGATGTGTTCTCGTTCCCTCTAAAAGAATTTGACATAGTAAACGCACAGTACTCGCTCCCATTTAATCCACCCACGACCTTCAATATAATGTTTTCGAAATTAATACACTCTCTAAAAAAGGGAGGCATTTTTGTGGGTCAACTTTTTGGGGAAGAAGATGGTTGGGCAGGAGATACGAAAATGACTTTTCATTCAGACACAGAGATAAAAGACTTGTTACAACCCTTTAATATTCTTGTATATAGAGAAGAGAAAAAATTAGGGACAACAGTAGCCGGAAAAGAGAAATTTTGGCACGTTCTTCACATTATTGCTGAAAAAAAGTAAAGGGCGCTGTCTTGAAAGACAGCGCCCCGCAGTTATTTCTTAAAGAACAAAATCACTCGGCGGCTTTGGTTAGTAAGTGGCGACCCGTTGAAATCCCCGAATGCTTTCATAAGGCTGAGCCCCGCCTTTTGTCCGAGGCAAACCAGTTCGTACGGTGTGTATGTGCGCACCTGTGATTTCGGTAGCTCTATCGGCATGCCGTTTCTCGGTACCAAGATCCTACGGTCCATATTGCGGCCTCTGATTGGGTCGTGAGTACGTTCTTCAAGTAAGAGCGAACCATCTGACAGTTCTCGCCATTCTTTGCCTTTGAAATTGCGAGCAATCCAGTTAGCATTCAAGAAATCTAGGATGAAGACACCATCTTTTTTCAGCGCCTTGAAGATATTATGTAGGATGCGCTGATCATCTTCATCGTTATCGAAGTATCCAATTGCAGTAAAGAGGTTGAGAGCGACATCAAATTCATCTTTGAACTGAATCTCGCGCATATCCATCTTTTTAAGGCGTAGGGATATGTTCGTAGCCACAGCAGTTTCATGGGCCTTTTCGAGGAAGAAGCTGTTGATATCGACTCCGGTGACTGTGTGTCCGCGTCTCGCAAGCTCCACAGAATGGCGCCCATGGCCGCAAGGGATATCAAGGATTCTTACTCCAGATGTTAGACCAAGAGTTTTTTCGATGAAGTCAATTTGCTCCACTGTTCGTCCTTGAGGCAAAACGTCCTCGTACGTGAGTAGGTAGTCTG
>CAZWKU010000016.1:0-13948 GCA_964634595.1 uncultured Candidatus Saccharibacteria bacterium
GGGCAACCCGGGGCCTGCGGGGGCAGGAGCAGTGGTGCGCGATGAATTCGGCTCGACGGTCGCTACCGTCTCAAAGTTTTTGGGCCACCAGACCAACAACGTCGCCGAGTACGAGGCGGTGATATTGGCGTTTGATGAGGTGCTCAGGCTCGCAAAAGGGAAAGCGGCCGAAACGAGCGTGGTCGTGAAGATGGACAGCCTGCTCGTGGTACGGCAGATGCAGGGGGAGTGGCGGGTGAAGCACCCGAACATGAAGCCGCAATACGCGCGGCTCGTGCAAAAAGCGGGCGCATTTAAATCAGTCACCTTCACCCACATCCCCCGCGAGCAAAACGCCGACGCCGACGCCCTCGCCAACGAAGCCATGGATCGCGGACTTTAATCATGAGCTCACTTGAAGAAACCAAAAGACTTATTCGTGACGCAGAAGAAAGGTTGGCTCGGACGAACCTTCATTTGCGAGAATATGGTCTGATCCTGATCGGGTTACTTTTGGGTATTCTCGGAAATATATGGGCCAACCTCATCTGGGAGGCTTTTCGTGGTCATGAATTTTTATTTTTCATTCTTCTAATTTTTATCACGTGTTTAGTACTAGAGCGCATGATCAGATATGTAACGAACTCAGTCGAAAGAGCGATGGAAGAAAACCCTGTCTTAAGTCAGTATTGGAAAGCTCAGATCACACATAGACCCAGACAGAAATGGACCCCTTTTCTCTTGGGAGCATTCGCGGGTATTGTTTTATTTTGTTTGGGCCTATACTTGTGGCCACCTTTTACTCAAGGTGAGTTATGGAATCTGATGTTTCATATTTAACGCAATGAAATTAATACTGCTGGGGGCCGTCGGGTATGGGGGTTGGTCGACGAGGTGTAATATACATGAGCATGAAAACAAAATTCAAAGGTATTGTTTGGCTCGGAGTTCGCACGAAAAAGTTCGACGAGCTTTTAGATTTTTATCAAAATAAGATGGGTTTGCCAGTCGTTCACAACACACCAGGATTCCGTGCTCTTGATTTGCCTAATGGTGATCGCATCGAAATATTTTCCGAAGAATACAAAGATGAAAACGGGAATGATTATCAAGAGTTTTCAACCGGTCCGGTTGCCGGATTTCTTGTAGATAATATTGATGAAGCAAAATCTGAAATGGAAGCAGAAGGGATAAAATTCATTGGCGTAATAGGTGAAGGGGGGAGTAGTAAATGGGCTCACTTCAGGGGAGTTGATGGAAATACCTATGAGCTTAAACAAATGAAAAACTGACCATATCGAACATCAACACGGACTTTCGGTAGCCATACTAACCCAATGAAATTAATACTGCTGAGCGGGCCGTCGGGGGTGGGGGTTGGTCGACGAGGTGTGTAGTGCGCACAGCTTGACTCTCAGAGAAGGACAACATACCTTGAGCAGTGGAGCTTTAGCCATGGAGGCACTGATGGAAGAAATCTCTGAAGAAGGCCTTCAGGATTTTCTTGAGGGGCTAGTAGTGTACGAGTATATCAAAAATAATGAAGAGGAGGTGGTGCGCGCGATCTCTTTGTATCTCGTAGAAAGTGGCGTGGTCGCCAGTGAAGGTGGTGACGCTCTGGCGGTCGAGGTTTTACAAGCCGCAACTGACCGCAGAGACCCGCGACTCGCCTTTGGTATCGTTGTGCATCAGGGTGGTCAGTTGTTCGGTATGCCGTGTTACTTTGGGTACGATGAGGGGCGGAAAGTGGTTGAAATCGTCTTTTACTACGACTCAAAAATGAAGAGTGGGTACGTACGGCCGAAACCAAAACTGATACCGGCAATTGTTAAACCATCAACGCGAGGGGCATCTACCTTCAGAATTGTTAATGGTACAGTGATTCGGTGATTACACTTTTTGTGGTTGTGGGTGGATTTGCGAGCGGGGTGCTACTCCGCTCGCTTTTTGTTTTCGGTTGGCCGGTGATGGCCTTTGCTCTGCTCCTCGCAGGGCTTATGGCCATCATGGTGAGCATAGTCGAACCATGGCGGGGATATAAACTTGCTGGTCTATTTTTCCTTTTTCTTGCACTCGGAGCAGGGCGGTTTATGCTTGCCGACACACCACTCCCGCAAGCGTTTATTGCTGATGTGGGCACGAAGGTCGTGTACGAGGGTGTCATTGTTACTGATCCTGATATGCGTGATGCGACCCAGCGTATCGCGGTTCGTATATCAAAAAACACAGAGTCTGTTGATATTCTTGTAGTCACCGAGCGCTACCCACTGCTTGCCTACGGAGACACGGTACGTTTTGAAGGCGCGCTCAAACTCCCTGAACCGTTTGATACTGACGGCGGAAGAGTTTTTAAATACGACACCTACCTCGCTAAAGACGGTGTGCGTTTTATCGTACCGTTTGCGAAAATCGAGGTGGTCGAGCCGGGCGGCTTTTCTTTCTACGGCACTCTCTATGCAGTAAAGCGCTTGTTTAATGACGCGCTTGCGCGCGCACTCACTGAACCCTCGGCCTCGCTCGCAAGCGGGCTCATTTTGGGAGGGAAGCAGGGGCTCGGCGAAGAATTGAAAAACGCTTTTACCACCTCGGGCCTCATACACATCGTCGTACTCTCGGGCTACAACGTCATGCTGGTGGCACTCGCGATACTCTGGCTCTTCGCATTTTTCTCTCGGCGTATGTCGGCGCTTTTTGCGGGGATCACCATTCTGCTCTTTGTGCTGATGGCAGGCGCCGGTGCAGCGAGTGTGCGCGCTGGCCTGATGGCGTGTATCGGCCTCTATGCACGCGCTACTGCCCGCACCTTCGATGCACTACGTGCGCTTTTGGCGGTAGGGCTTGTAATGATACTTTGGAATCCGCTTCTGCTCGTGTTTGATCCTGGCTTCGAGCTCTCGTTTATCGCGACCGCGGGGCTCATCATCGGTGCGCCGATTGCTACGGCACATTTGCAGTTCTTAAAAAATGAATTCATGCGCGAAATCGCGGCCTCAACCATCGCGGCGCAGGTGGCAGTGCTCCCGCTCCTTTTGTATCAAACCGGCCTATTTTCATTTGTAGCACTCCCCGCAAACCTGCTCGTATTGCCACTCGTCCCACTCGCGATGCTCCTCTCGTTTGGTGCCGGGCTCATCTCGCTTCTTGTTCCTGCACTCTCGGTAGCAGCAGGCGTGCCCGCATATTTCGTACTCTCGCTTATGGTGTGGATTGCTGAGAGCTTGGCCGCGCTCCCCCTTGCGGCCATCACACTCCCCACATTCCCATTTTGGGTCGTGATCGCCGCCTACGCGGCCTTCGGCTACTTCGCCTGGTCTAAGCGTGAGCTAATAAGGCTCCAGTTGATGTTCTCAAAAAATGCATCGACATAATTTTTCTTTTCAGCAGGGACATAGTCGACCATGAAAGCATGCTCCCAGAGGTCAAGGGCAAGGATAATAGGGAGCCCTGCAAGCTGACCCACTTCGTGATCAGCAACAAACACCGTGTGTAGTTGTGCACCAGATGTATCGTAGTAGACAACGACCCAGCCGATGCCGCGTGTACCCGCAACTTCTCTAATGTGCGCAATAAAACTATCCCAGCTCCCGTATTTTTCAACCGCCGCATTTTCCAAACTGCCTACTGTCGACTGCCTACTGTCTACTGCTTCAAATTGCTCAAAGTAGTATTCGTGCATGCGCATGCCATCAAATTCAAATGCGAAACGGCGGCGAAGCTCGGCTACGATATATGGGTCAAGCTCAAGCGTCCCCGCACGCACGGCAGCGAGCTTTTCAGCAATCAAATTCACGTGCTTTACATACCCCTCATAGAGCGCCAGGTGCACTTTTATCTGTTTTTCTGATATGCCCCTTAGAGTAGGGAGGTTGAATTGTCGGGGTGAATAGCTCATATAAGGCTCAGTATAGCAGATTTATCCACAAGGCACTTGACAAACACCCGCTATGGGTGTATTCTAAAAAAAGAGCCTTAGAGAGGGTTGGAGAATGGTCTTCGCCCTACATCCTAGGGTTGGGGAGTACATTGTTATGTTTGCAAACAGAGACAGGCATATCGGATCGGCCTCCTTGAGCATGGCAAATTTGCGACAAGTAGAACAGGAGGCACGAGGGGGCACTCGCCCAGCATACAGAGATCGTATGGGGTGTGTGCATTTTGGGGAAACCCCAGAAGAGGCGAGGCGTAATGCAGATATGGCAAATGCCGCTTATGACTAGACGAGTGATTCCGTCATAAAAAAATAGAGTCACACTTTGTCCGGTTCGTGCAAGCGCACTTATGAACATGCCGGATGTGCCCATCATTGATGGGCACTCTTTCAGGGGTCATGACAGCAATGGTCGTGATCTCCTGCAAGGGTTAGGTGTTCTTTGAGAAAGAAAGGGCAAGGTAATGGATATGCAAACCACGAGGAGTGGCGAAAACCTCACCACTTTTTTGCTTGGCTCCTGCTGTGTTTCAGTGGGTCAGCGAGAGAAGGTCTTATGGGTAGCTGGACCGAAGCATAAGCTATGGGCACCCCAGAGAAAATGTCTCCGAGAGCATTTCGGGAGCGATGTCGTCATTGAATCGTACCCGAATACCTCGCACGATGATGTGAACAACATAATCGCGTATTTTCGCGAACATAGTTTCACTCAAGTCGCCATTTCTTCACGGTCAGCCATCGGGATCTTGCTCCTTGAAGCGGGCTTACCCGTATGGCAGTCGGTCGTTGAGGGGGGTGGTAAGCGAAAACGCTTCATCGGATTCCGTGAGCTCAAGAAGCCTGAGGAAGGGGTATTTATCCCCGCATAAGCCAATCACTTGAGCCCTTCTTTCTTTTTTATAACGGACGCCTCGGCGTCCGTTTTTCTTTGGTATACAAGGGAACATGGTAGACTATATTTGTAGCAACATAATTTATTTCAGACTTATGTCTATGGAAGAATTTCAGAGAAGCAAGGCGGCCGAGATGGCGGCCGCAGAGGGTGAGGCAGAAGTAGGGCCTGCATTCTATGCGCTCGACAGTCATGGTGTCCCGCACTTCGCGAAAAGTAGAGAGGACGCATTAAAGGCGGTGAGTGAAGCGAACGCGAGCTATAATTAGTACCCAAAATGGGGTAATGAAAACGGGCGCTCCAGTCTTTGGAGCGCCCGTTGAGTTAATGCATAGTCCCCAATCTCAATGATCCAAGCTGGCGTTGAATTGCCGTTGAAATGCAATTGCTCACGTACTTCTCCTGCTTTCGTTGGTCGTTGGGGAATTTCGAAACGGCCACCGCATGAGCTTTCCCCACAATGTCTTGCAGATCCAGACCAATATCAGCTTGGCTGGCATTTGGGAAGATGGCGCGGGCTTGCCGCACTGCTTCTTGTAAGAACTGACTCATCACACCACCATTTGTTTACTGCAATATATATTATACTATACTTACATAAAATATGCAAGCACCTCAGCATGCACGCCTCATTATCTTTGGGATTTTAGCGGTTCTTCTTGGCGTGAACATATTAGTGTATAGCGCGGTATTTTCACCCAACACGCTCATGGTTGCAGTTTTAGATGTGGGGCAGGGGGACGCGATACTCGTGCGGGGGCCGACCGGGGTCACGATGCTTGTTGATAGTGGGCCAGATCGGGGCGTGTTACGCGAGCTTGGAGCAGTGTTGCCGTTTGGCGACCGCACGATTGATGCCGTGATAGCAACGCACACCGATAAAGATCACATAGGTGGCTTGCCTGATGTGTTTCAAACCTACGAGGTTGCTTATTTCTTTGAGCCGGGGGTGATAAACGACAGTACACCCACCAAAGCGCTCATGGCGGCAGTGGGCGAGGAGGCGGGTCTCACGCACCTCCTTGCGCGGCGGGGGACGCGTTTCGATCTCGGTGGGGGAGCCCATGCCGACATTCTCTTTCCCGATCGTGATGTCTCAAAGGTTGAGATTAACGACGCGTCTATCGTTATGAAAATAACCTATGGCGCGACTTCGTTCTTACTCACGGGCGACCTTGCGTCAAAGACCGAAGAGTGGCTCGTCACGCTTGACGGCGCCTATCTCGACAGTGATGTCCTCAAGGTGGGACATCACGGCTCAAAGACTTCGACCAGCGACACGTTTCTTGAGGCAGTTACCCCTGCCGTTGCCGCTATTTCAGTCGGAGCAAAAAACTCCTACGGTCACCCCACGCCCGATGTTCTCGCACGTCTCACTGCTCGGGATGCAGAAATTAAAAGAACCGACCTCTCCGGCCGGCTCGTGTTTTTTTCTGATGGAGTAACTATAAGGTAGTTTTAAATCGCGCCGGCCTTTTTAAGGGTGGCGTACGCGCCGTTCTTTTTTATCTCACGAAGGCCTTTTACCGAGACATCTACAATGACGGTTTTGTTAATCTCGGGGATATAGATGCGGCGCTTCTGGAGATTGGCCTTGCGGCGGACTTTGCCGGTAGGGTTAAATTGCGTTGCGCGGGTACGGTTAGAGTAGCGACCCCCGATTTGGGTCGATTTGCCAGTCACGATACAAATGCGCGCCATGCGCCGCATGCTACCATAGGTTTCACTCATCGCAAATGGACCCAGCCCTCGCTATCCTCATATTGATTATCCTTATCTCGGTCATTATTCACGAGGTGGCACATGGCTATGCCGCTGATGCGCTTGGCGACCCTACGGCGCGCCTGGCTGGCCGCCTCACCCTTAACCCTGTCCCGCACATCGACATGTTCGGTTCGATACTAATCCCCGCCCTCCTGGTGATTACGGACACTCCTATACTCTTTGGTTATGCAAAACCAGTGCCTTATAACCCCTACAATCTGCGTAACAAGCGCTGGGGCGAGGCGATAGTGGCGGGCGCGGGTGTTGCGACCAACATTTTTCTGGCCGTTCTGTTCGCGCTGATTGCACGAGCACTCGAAGTACCTATGCCAAATGCAGCCGAGGTTGCTGAGCTCATTGCGCGAGTCAACCTCTACCTGGGTTTCTTTAATCTTATCCCCATACCTCCTCTCGACGGCTACACCACACTTCGTGGCCTCTTGCCCTTCAGATTTGCCTACGAGCTCCGTAAATTTGAGGAGCGCATGCAGGCACTTGGGCCAGTGGGGCTTATCCTCGTACTGCTCGCTTTTTGGTTCGTGCTTGCCGAGCCTTTTTTCTTCTTTACGTCAGTAGCACTCGAACTCCTGTTAGGGAGGTAGTGCGTGGCGTATTTATTTGCATAATATGCGGCATCCTGTATAGTGCCTTTGTCCCGCCAAGGCGGGACTTTCAATACCTAATGTCAACCATCAATCAGCTTCGCAAGAAGCACCGCAAAGACAAGCCTCGCAAGACCAAGGTCCTCGCGCTCGGTCGCGGTTTTAACGTACTCAAGAATCGCCCCACTTTTTACCCAGCACCCTTCAAGCGTGGCGTTTGCACCAAGGTGACCACCAAGACCCCTCGTAAACCAAACTCTGCTATCCGCAAGATTGCTCGTGTCCGCCTTACAAACGGCATGGAGGTTACTGCGTATATCCCCGGAGAAGGTCACAACCTCCAAGAGCACTCGGTGGTGATGCTTCGTGGTGGTCGCGTGAAGGACGTCGGGATTCAATACACTATCGTGCGCGGCAAGCTTGATACCGCAGGTATCGAGAAGCGCCGTCGCGGCCGCTCGCTCTACGGAGCTAAGAAGCCTAAAGCCTAAAGCCTAAAGCCTAATTTTATGCGTCGCCCCCTCAAACGTCCGCGCACCTGGAAGCCAGATTTGGAGTATAAATCTGTAGACATCACTCGCTTTATCAACGCGGTGATGTGGGATGGCAAAAAGGACACTGCCCGCAAGGTGGTGTACGGCGCTCTCGCAAAGATTAAAGAGGATGGGGCAGAGCCGCTTGAGACCTTTGAAGCGGCTATCCGCAACGTCTCTCCACTTATGGAGGTGCGCAGTCGCCGCGTCGGTGGCGCGAACTACCAGGTGCCTCGCGAGGTACCGCAAAATCGACGCCTCGCGCTCTCCTACCGCTGGATCATTGGCTCAGCACGAAATAAAAAGGGCCGCCCGATGGCAGTGAAGCTTGCAGACGAACTCCTTGCCGCCTCGAAGAACGAGGGAGAAGCTATTAAGAAGAAAGACGAGATGCATCGTATGGCCGAAGCCAACAAAGCCTTCGCCCACTTCGCGTGGTAATTTTGTACTCTCACAGCACCCTAAAAGGGCGCTGTGCTATAGTGTCTTTATGATCCACACGTATCGTATCATTCTTGAAGCAGACGAAGGCGGTTTCCATGCGTCTGTTCCGGCTCTCCCTGGGTGTCATACCTAGGGCAAGACTATTGAAGAAGCGCGAGCAATGGTGCGTGATGCGATTGACGCTTATCTGCGTAGTTTGGTTGCCGATGGCGAAGTTATTCCGAATGATAGCGGCTTCGAAATGTTTGAGACTATTCCTTCGCCAAAGGGCGTGAAGCGTACGCTTCTTCATGCCTAGAGCACCAAGACTTTCTCCCGCGAGGCTCATTCGTGTTTTGGAAAAGCTCGGCTTTCGCGAGCACTCAGAACGCGGTACCTCGCATCTTGTTTTTTCTCACCCAGATGGCAGACGGACACTTGTTGCGCGACCTCGGAATTTCTTCGAACGAATTGCGCGACCTACTTTAGTCGTTTGTATATTTTGTGCCTATACGAAAACCGATTTCTCTTTGTATCTTCTTCGATCCAGCGTTTCTCTTGTTTCGTTCTGTACTCACTCTCGGCAACATAGCAGTGTCCTCGAATGTGCTTACGCGTTCCTTTATCAAAATACATTTCCGTTAGACGGCCGTTTATTTGCGCAAAGCACCAACCGTTCATATATTGTGAGTATATCGCATTTCCGACTGTGTCCGTCCGGAGTCCGCCAGCTGGCGGACTGAGGAGTGGGTCAACAAAGCCTTGACCCACTTCGCGTGCGCGAATTATCTGCAGATCTGCTAGTATCCGGGCAGAGTAGTAAACGGAGGTTCGCATGTACAGCGCTTGGCGCATTGGCCTTGCTTACGTTGTTGCGTGGACCTTCGGCAATATCGTAGGTCCGCTATTTTGGCTGCTGGTTGCTTTCGGGAGGATCCGTATCCGTGGCTACTGTACGCTCGTCGCCAGTATCCGTGCAGGGCATCTCATCATCACCCCCAATCACCCCTCGCTCCTTGAGACGTTTCTTATACCAGCAATGTTGTGGCCGCACTACCTCTACTCGCCGCGCTTTTTTGTCTGGAGCGTCCCCGACGAAAGACTGTTTGGAGGTTTTGAGTGGGCGTACCCACTTCTTCGATGTGTCACGGTACATCGTGGTGATCAAAAAAAAGCTACGACTGGCATGCGTCGCATCATGCGGCTACTCAATGGGGGTGAGGTTTTTGTAATACACCCTGAGGGCGGTCGCACGTGCAAAGGACAAGAGCATCGCACGCGAGGAGGGCGACGTTTACGGCCCATTGCTACCAGCATCCCTGCCATTGCCCGAAAGGCGGGGGCGCGCATTCTCCCGATGTGGGTCTCGATGCCGGGTGCTGATAAACCCCGATCGGTTTTCGGGACCTCGTGGCTCGTCATATGCTCACGACGGCCTGTTGTCGTGAGTATTCGTCACTCCCCGCATGAGATGGGCAAGAATGACGCAAATGAAAAGCTCGAAGAGATGATTCTTACGAGCTAAAGCCCGGGCGCGCTTGCGCGCCCGGGCTTTGCTTTTTATATAAAGTCCGCTATTGTAGCGGTAACGCCTCGGCGTCCGCCAGCTGGCGGATTTATTTTTCAATAACTTTATGAACAGAGACTACCCGCTTGATCGAGTACGCAACTTCGGCATCATCGCCCACATCGACGCGGGCAAGACGACCACTAGCGAGCGCGTCCTTTTCTATACTGGCGCACAGCACAAGATCGGCGAGGTGCATGAGGGAGAGACCACCACTGATTGGATGGAGCAGGAGCGCGAGCGAGGCATTACTATTACCGCCGCCGCCATCACGTGCTTCTGGACCCTCACCAGCGAGAAAGATAAAAAAGATACGAGCAAAAAGACACGCTTCAATGTTATTGACACTCCCGGCCACATCGACTTCACGGTTGAAGTGAAGCGCTCGATGCGCGTGCTCGACGGTGCGGTCGTCGTCTTCGACGGCGTTGCAGGTGTTGAGCCACAATCAGAGACCAACTGGCGTTACGCTGACGAAGCTAGTGTGCCGCGCCTTTGTTTTATTAACAAGCTCGATCGCACCGGTGCATCGTTTGAGCGCTCCTACGCCTCGATTCTTGATCGCCTTTCAAAAAAGGCGGTGCGGGTGCAAATACCGATAGGGGAGGAGGCCGAGCATGAGGGCGTTATCGACCTGCTCAAGATGAAGGCGTATCGCTTTGAGGGCTCGATGGGTGAAGAGGTGATTGAGGGTGAGATACCGGCGAACTTGCTTGAGGATGCAAAAAAGTATCGTGCAGAGCTTGTTGAGCGAATTGTTGAAAATGACGATGTGGCGATGAGCGCGTATCTTGAGGGTAAGGAGCCTACACTCGAAGAGCTTAAGAAGATTCTCCGCAAGGCGGTGATAGCAAACGCAATATTCCCGGTCTTTACAGGCTCTGCCCTTAAAAACAAGGGTGTTCAGCTTGTCTTGGACGGCGTCGTTGATTACTTGCCTTCACCTCTTGATCTGCCACCCGTCAAAGGTATTAACCCGAAAAATGGCGAAGAGTTAACGCGCTACGCCAATGATGAAGAGCCGTTTACTGCGCTCGCCTTTAAACTCCAGGCTGATCCGTTTGTGGGACAGCTCACATTCTTTCGTGTCTACGCAGGGACCCTTGAGGCAGGTTCGTACCTCTACAATGCAAACACGGGGACCAAAGAGCGCGTGGGTCGCATCGTGCGTTTGCAGGCTGACAAGCGCGAAGAGGTAAAGAAGGTCTTTGCGGGCGAGATCGCTGCTGCTGTCGGGCTCAAAGACACGCGCACCTCCCACACTCTTTGTGCTGAAGACGCGCCGATTATCTTGGAGCAGATCAAATTCCCTGAGCCAGTGGTTTCGCTTCGCATTGAGCCGAAGACCAAGGCAGACCAAGAGAAGATGGGTATGGCGCTTAAGAAGCTTTCAGACGAAGACCCGACATTCAGAGTCACGTCGGCCGAAGAGACGGGTGAGACGATCATTTCAGGTATGGGCGAACTCCACCTCGAGATCCTCGTTGACCGTATGAAGCGCGAGTTCACCGTTGAGGCGAATGTCGGTAAGCCGCAGGTGGCGTATCGCGAGACCATTCTTGGCTCTTCTGAAGCTGAGGGCAAATACATCAAGCAGACGGGTGGTCGCGGTCAGTACGGTCACGTACGCATTCGTATGAAGAAGCTCGAGCCGCTTGAGGAGGGCGCAAAAATTGCAAAGAACGTCACCCGTGAAGATCATTTTGAGTTCATCAACAACATCAAGGGCGGGGTTATCCCGCAAGAGTTTATCGGGCCGGTCGAGAAAGGCTTGCGCGAGAGCATGGATAGGGGAGTGCTCGCAGGCTTCCCCATGGTGGATGTGTCGATCGATCTCTATGACGGCTCGTATCACGATGTCGACTCATCTGAAATCGCCTTTAAGATAGCCGCTTCGATGGCATTTAAAGACGCGGCTACGCGCTCAAAACCAGTCTTGCTTGAGCCAATAATGAAAATCGAGGTTGTAGTACCCGCCCAGTTCATGGGAGACATCACCGGGAACCTCTCCGGCAAGCGCGGCGCGATTGAAGGTATGGAGGACAGGGGTATGAATAAGGCAATTAGCGCCAAAGTCCCGCTCTCTGAGATGTTCGGTTACACCACCACGCTCCGCTCAATGACCGAAGGCCGTGGCTCTATGACCATGGAGTTCGATCACTATGACGTCGTCCCTAAAAACGTCGCTGACGAGATTATTGCTTCACGCAAATAGACGTTTGCGGTATAATTGGCGCATGAATAAGGTAACTATTGCTAAACGTACCTACAATCGTCTCAAGCGCGAGGCTGCAGCGTGGCGACATGTGATCGGCCCATCGAACGACGGAGTTATTTTCGATGCCGTGCGTGATAATGGTGGTAGGGGTATATCAGCCGAGAAATTTGCCCGCATACTTGAAAAGTTGATTTGGGAGGACACAAAAATTGGTGCGTAGAACGTAGAACATGGAGCGGCTTGAAAAACTGCTCCGCCGAGTGCCACCCAAACATCGCGTCCAAATACTTCAGGCAATGTATTGTCTACAGGACGTAGCATGTCGTTCGACATTGCGACCCGAGAAATTATCCGGTTCCTCACTTTATCGTATTCATGTCGGACGATACCGAATCATTTTTAATATGACGGTTACTGGAATTGAGATTGTACGGGTACGACTTCGCAACGAGCGAACCTATCGAGATATTTGGCCGAAGGTCGCGGCTCTATGACCATGGAGTTCGACCACTACGACGTCGTGCCCAAAAACGTCGCCGACGACATCATCGCCAGCCGCAAATAATTAATCTTGAAAAGAGTGCTGTGCACAACAGTCGCCCTAAAAGGCCACTGTTCGCGTTATAGTTTAAGATATGTTCCCCAAGTTTCTCCTTGTGGCTTTTGGAATAGTGGTAGTTATTGAGCTCGGGATGTGGTTTGTCGGGTGGCAGAATACTGGAGACAGTGGGTGGTCTGACGGTCGTGTCATGTGTGAAAGACCTAATGGCGATATTTTCGATTGCACGGCAATCATCTAATTCAAACCATCTGCAGTGAGCAGTGAGGTGAGATTTCGATTCAATGAAGGAGCGTGGACAGGTTGGGTGCCAGTCTACAATGCTCCCGCATTTACTGGTTTCAACACCGTTGGGTTCGCGGCGTTCAATCTAGGAAGCGGTGGTGTCTATTTTGACAATCTTCATTAAGGTTGAATACCTCAACGGGCTGAGGTATTCGGTTTTCGTACCGGATTACTCTTAAAACTCGACGGTGATGGGGTGGTGGTCAGAGCCGTAGGTGTCGGGGAGCATGGTGGCATCCTGCACTTTGAGGCGTTTGGGGAGCAAGATGTAGTCGAGCTGGATAGGGAGGAGACTAAAGGTCCATTGTTTGTGCAGGGGGTTTTGGAGCGCGAGAGTCTCAAAGAGGTCTCTAAATCGAGCTGGCTCGTGCACTGCCAAGTGCTCGGTCTTGTAGCCGAAGAGCCAAAAGACAAAAGGGCTTACGAGCGGCGTGCTAAAGGTGTTGAAGTCGCCGCAAAATACTGAAACCCGCCCCTGCTCTTGGTGCCGCGCTATTTCTTTAAACTGAGCCAGGCGCTGTACCGGAGTAGTGGTGCACTCAAGATGGCAGTTAAAGACGCGTAGGCTGCGCCCATGGTTGTCGGTAATATCAACGAAATGAAAATGTACCGCAACCTCTTCATAGGCAATTTGGTGGCGCAAGGGGAGTGCGCGGTGTTGCAGGTGGCGTACCGCTTCAGCGTTTTGGATAGGGAATTTTGAGAGTATGACTAAGAGGAGTCGCCTATCGCGTTTTGGCAAAAACTTGTGCACGAAGCGCTCATCTGCCGTGTGGAGGTGGTAGCCCGTAAACGCGCGTAGACGTCGCAGCTCTTTCGCGGGGTACTCCTGGAGGCATATAAGGTCGGCGTCTTGACCCTTCAGAAACTTGATAAGGGGCCCAAGGGCTGGATTTTTCTTATTGACATTGAAGGAGAGCACTTTCATAACACAATACCTAGAGTCTACCACGGGAGCTTTGGCTCTTGCATTTGATGCTCTACTCCGTTACATTCTATATAACGCTGGTTGCCGCATTTGCTTTGTCGCGTGTGCGGTCGCGCTTGGCTTGCCGAAGCCCGAATGGGCGGAGGAAGCTTTATTAATAAGCATCATTTCATTCACCATGGCAGAATTTAATCGTGCAAAGCCGCACATGAACGTAGGCACCATCGGCCACGTTGACCACGGCAAGACAACTCTCACCGCAGGTATCCT
>CAZWKU010000017.1:0-13244 GCA_964634595.1 uncultured Candidatus Saccharibacteria bacterium
GTGCCGCCCCCCTCACTACCGCCCCCACCACGCTCATCTTCGCGCCTATGGGTTATTATTTCGTTTTTGGTGGTACTTGGTATTGCGGGCGGTGTTGCCTACGCCTACGTCGAGAAGTGGGGGCCCTTTGCGATGGTGCCCTATACCGCAGAGTCGCTCCTCTCTAGCCTCCTTGCCAAGTCGGCTGAAATCAAGACTGCCGCGTATGAGTACAAAGGCTCTCTTGTAATTGAACCGCGCGAGAGTGGGGCAGAGCCCTTTTCTATCGAGGCACCTGACATCGCGGATAGAAATGAGAAATATAAAAATGATCATCAGCGTATACGCGACATCTCAAATCTCGCGTCGCGCTTGCGCGCCACAAAGCCTCTCCCTCCGACACTCGCGAAGCTAAAGAGCGATCTCACAAAGAAAAGCTCCTCGTATGCCTCCCTCTCTACTACTGACCCTGCGACCCGGGCGCCCTACATGTATACGGTCACGGGCGGCGGGGCTGACTTCAAAATCTCGACAACGCTTGAAACTGATGAAGCAGTTGCCGCTCTCAAAAAGTACGGCTCGTCTGTCAACGACTCTTCAGCGCTCAGCGGCAAGACGCTCACTCTCTCTGAGACTACGCAGGGATACTTCTATATCCCCTCTGAGCTCCCGAAGCCCTTCTTGGTACAGCTACAAGAGGCCGCGCGCTATCTCCCTGGAGAGCTTGCGGCCGAGGTCTCGATGTCGGCGGCTACCGACTTCACTAAAGAGACGGCAGATTGGCACTTTAATGCCGATGCGCGCGGTGACTTTGGCGACCTTTCATACAAGTTTAATGTCGATGCGCTCAAAAAAGGGAGCATCTACTATGTACGTATTAACAATATCCCAAGCATCGTTGGCTCGATCGCTGCGTACAAAGGGGTCTGGCTCAAGATAGACCCAGAGGCGGTTCCTGACGATTCTCGTTACAATTACTTCAAGAGTCTTTCAGAGGCTCTGCCCAAGATTGAGAAAGAGTACAAGGAGAATCGGGCTAAAAACGCCGAGATTCTCCGCTCGGTTGCCCGCATCGCTGACGAAGAGAAGGTCTTTACCCTCTCGAAGCCTGCGTTTGCAGAGCGCGTTGAGGGTCGCCAGCTCTACCGCTACGATCTTGAGCTCAATAAAGATGCGCTCCTGCCATTCTACAAGCGCGTGGTTGCCGAGGTAGAGCAGAGCAAGTCAAGCGTGGCAAGCAGCGTCACCCTTGATCAGGCGCTTATAGAGTATCTTGAGAGCGAGGAGTTTGATGCTGTTTTTGACTATTACAACAAAAACACTTCGCTCACCCTTTTGGTCGATGCGCAGGGGTGGCCTGCGTTTATTGAGTATCGCTTTAGGCTTGTACCGCCCGACACTGCTATAGCGCTCAAGGAGAAGCAAGCCAAGCTCGTCTTCCGTATCAGCTTTGACGACATCAATGACTCGGTATCGATAGAAGAGCCTGAGGGCGCCCGCCCCGTTAGCGAAGTCATTGAGGAGTACTCTGCCAATCGCGACTACGGCACGTCCCGATAGTACGGCTTGCCGTTAGTAGGATCTGGTATACTGGATCAGGTTATTCATAATAATAAATCCATACTATGGATGATGTATGTAATTGTGGTGAGCACACTACTTGCAAGGTAGGTGACGAGACCTGCACAGGCTGTGGCAAGAAGTGCCCAACAACCCCTGAGGGACAGATGTAAGAGTTCAAATTGTTTGCTACTATCGGCACAGCCCCGCCACGGCGGGGCTGTGCCTGTGAAAGGCCGACGTATGTAGGCATACGACGGCTCGTTGGGAGAACAAGCCTACATGAGGACATGCAGTCATATTTCCTCACTCCGCCGACGTAGCTCAGTTGGTAGAGCAACTCCATGGTAAGGAGTAGGTCGCCAGTTCAAATCTGGCCGTCGGCTCCATGAACGAGCAAGAAATAAAAAATAAGCTGACGCCCGAAGAGTATCGGGTGCTCAGGGAGAGGGGGACAGAAGCGCCCTTTTCAGGCAAGCTCCTGCACGAAAAGGGGTCGGGCACCTATGCCTGCAAGGTGTGTGGGAGCCCTCTTTTTGCCTCAGACGCGAAATTTGACTCGGGCACGGGCTGGCCCTCGTTTGATCAGGCGCTGCCGGGCTCGGTGCGCGAGGTGCCAGACGAGAGTCATGGCATGCGTCGCACCGAGATCGTGTGCGCGACCTGTGGCTCGCACCTGGGCCACATGTTTAACGACGGGCCAACCGAGACCGGCAAGCGCTACTGCCTCAACTCAGTGTGTCTCGACCTCGCCCCCGATACCTCACCTAAGTGAGGCGGCACGTGATGTACTCGTTCGCTCGCATATGAAAACATGCTACATTTTCATATGCTCGCTCACTCGCCAGAGTAAGTAGGCTTGCTCTGTACTCGTTCGCTCGCATATGAAAACATGCTACATTTTCATATGCTCGCTCACTCGCCAGAGTAGCTCAGTTGGTAGAGCACGTCTTTCGTAAAGACGGGGTCGTCGGTTCAATCCCGACCTCTGGCTCCAAGCAAGATAGGGCTCGAAGGGAAAATGGGGACAGGCACCATATTCCCCAGATTGGGGAGGGCACAAAGCAGTCACTTTGTGGTGGTAGCATATGGGTATGAGTAACACCTCGTTTAGCCGACTCGCGATAGTTGTTTTTACTATCTTAGGTGCCGTTCATCTGTACCGTGGGATTGTCGGGATCCCCCTAACACTCGGCTCGTGGCAAGCACCGATCTATGTCTCGTTTATCGAGAGCGCGGTCTTTTTCTTTCTTGCCTACATGGGTTACCGATCAACACCTGAGAGGGGAGACGGGTTTAATGCAGGGCAAATCAAGGAGAAGGCAGAAAATAAAGAAAAGGTCATGCAGTTGGTGCGGGAGCGGGGGAGGGTGCAAAACGATGATGTTGAAAGGCTGGTAGGGGTCTCAAATGCGACCGCTGAGCGGTATTTGAACGAGCTCGAGAAGGAGGGCAAGCTCACCCAGCACGGCGCTATCGGCCACACGGTCTTCTACACCCTTAAATAGCACAACCTGCCAATACCTCAACGGGGTTGTTGGCCTATGGCAAGGTTTAACCTTGCCATGTTCGGCGTTGCACTTCTGGGAAATACGGTCAGCCCCTATTTCCTTCAGGATTTAGATCCAAAAATCCTTCTCAAAATGAGTAGAGGATCAAGGCCGGTGGCATAAGCAAGCTTTATTCTCATATATATACCGAGTATTGGGATTTGCAGTATGGAAAAAATCCAAATGATATTATCGAAAAAATTACAGTCTGAATCGCCCATGCCGCAAATTTGTTGGCCAGGCAGTATCCAAGTGATTGCTATAAGCGCTACGAGGATGCAAACGTCGAGCGCTACAACGAAGTTGCCGAACTGACTCAACGTTATTCCAAAATATTGAAGTGTGAGTACAAATGAAACAATCACTCCTATAAGCCAGGTTAGACTTGTCGCAATGATCGCCAAATCATTCCACTGAACAAAGCCGGTAGCATCGCGAATAGACGGCACAAGAACTATGATTGACAGAACTGCCGTGATTAAAAAGACAACGATAGAGAGGATTTTTGCATAAGGTGCAAAAATACCTTTTATATATTTTTCAACATCAAAACCTAAAAAATTGACGATCATAGTCTCTTCAGCGTAATTGTACCACGACCGAAATAGTAGTTTGGCCTACCGTAAGGTTTAACCTTGCCAATTTTGATTACCTCAGCGCGTTGAGGTATTGGCTACACCCAGCGTGGGACGCACTTCATGTACTCTTGGTAGGTAGCACCAAATTTTTCGGTGAGCTGTTTTTCTTCGAGGCGCGCCCACATATCAAACAATACGAAAAGTATTACAGACGTTACCACCCCACCTGGGGTGCCAAACAAAAGCCCAGAGCCCAAGTTGATCAGGAGGATGCCAATGTACAGAGGATTACGAGATAGGGCGAACGGGCCTGAGGTAACTAATTGGGCTTGAGGTTTAACATATACGACCTTGATGTTCGCTCTGTAGAACGCGAAAGCAGACCATAGTCGAAGGGTCGCTCCCACGATGAGGATCAGTAGGCCAACAATGAGTACACTGGGCGACTTAAAATCAGGCAACCCTGTCCCAACCTCAAACTGCGAGAGTGCGTAGGCAAACAGCAGGTTCACGCCTACCATATAGACCGTCAGAGAGATGCTTTTAAGAACAGCCAACATAGTTGAAGTGCTTAGCTAGGGGTAGGTACTCATGGTAGCACGCACGTGAAAGCCGATATTAAAATGTTGATGCAACATTTGTTCGATCATTAAAGTGAGCCCCGCATATCGCGTACGCGATATGCGGGGCCAGTTTTATTTCGTGCTGGTTCGTAGGGTTTCGATGAACGGGATGAGTCGAATGAGGAGCTCATGCTCGGCGAGCATGTCGGGTATCTGCCCGACTGCGTCGCGCCGTACTATCTGCACGACGCCCCCATCGTCACCAACTTCGGCATGACTTCTAATTTGCCGCTCGGTAGTGTGTACAAAAAAGTAATGTTTACCGTAGGGGCCTTGCGGCGGCAGGAGCTCAAAGAAGTTATCTAGCGGTATGTAAATACCTGTCTCCTGCTTAAGCTCTCGCCTCGCGGCTTTCACGGGATCTTCGCCCGGGTTAATGCCGCCTCCGGCACACTTTTGCTTTGGATTATCGCGCCAAGGCTCTTTTAGCAGAACCACATGCACGTCGGTGTAGATGACTATAACTACGCCCCCGACACTCTCCTCGCGCTTATGCGCTTTTACTCCATTACCCATACCACACTCCTTTTCTCTGCATACACTCTAGACTAATATATAAAAAGTGTCAAATTTCGTGCTTTTGGTATACTCGCTCTCATGGAGGGCGAGCGGGAGGCGAGATTGCATGAGCTTGAGGCGGCGATGGCGTCGCCGGAGTTTTGGGCTGACAAAGAGCGGGCGCAGGCGTTGGTGCGCGAGTATCAGGAACTGAAGGCGGCGCCGCAAGCGGGTGAAGGACATGATGCGGGTGGGGCGACGGTGGCTATACTCGCGGGTGCAGGGGGTGATGACGCTGAAGATTTTGCCGCGATGCTTTTACTCATGTACCAAGGCTATGCGCAAAAAAAGGGTTGGGCGATTCAGAAGCTTGATGAAAGCCCTAACGAGCGCGGCGGGTACCGGAGTGTGTTAGTTGAAGTAGCTGGGGCAGGCGCGTATGGCCGGTTGAAGCACGAGGCTGGGGTGCACCGCCTCGTGCGTATCTCGCCTTTTAACGCGCAAGATAAACGCCAAACCTCATTTGCGCTCGTTGAAGTGTTACCGAAGCTTGCCCCCACCGATAAGCTAGAGCTCAAGCCCGATGAACTCGAGATACAATTTGCAAAAAGCGGGGGCGCGGGGGGGCAAAACGTAAACAAACGCGAGACGGCGGTACGGATTGTGCACCTGCCCACCAACATTTCAGTGCATGTCTCAAGCGAGAGGAGTCAGGCGGCAAATAAAGAAAAAGCGCTCGAACTGATAAAAGCCAAGCTTTTTGCACGGCAAGAAGATGAAGCAAGGGCTGTAAAAGAGGGGCGTAGTATCGCAAAGACCACCGCAAACGAGTGGGGGAGCCAAATACGCTCGTACGTGCTCCACCCCTACAAGATGGTGAAAGACCATCGCACTAACTACGAGTCAGGCAACCCCGACAAAGTGCTCGCGGGCGAGCTGGATGGTTTTATAGACGCCGTTGCAAAGAAGTAAAAGTCGTATATACTGGGTATATATGAACAGCACTAAAGTCATATTCAATATCCCAACCGCGGTAAAGAATGCTGCCGCTAAGCGTGCAAAGCGCGAGAACATCACATTCACCAGCTTTCTCAATGCAGCTACGCGCGCATATGTGAAGGGTGAACTTGAGCTCCCATACCCTGAACTCCGCGCAACGGCGAAAGCCATTGCGCGCATAAAGAAAATAAGCGCCGATGCTGATAAGGGGATAGGCGTATCTGGACCCTTTACTCTTTCTGAAAGTCAGGCTCATCTGCGTAAACTCATGCGGTAAGATAGAAAGATGGAATTCCGTCATGCTCGTGGTTTTGACCGGAGTTTCAAACGTTTTCCTCGTGCCTTGCAGATGCGATTTTTCGAACGTCAAACTCTATTTGTTGAAGACCACCGTCACCCCTTGCTCCGCGACCATGCATTACATGGAAAACTATCCGGATACCGTAGTTTCTCTGTAACAGGCGATATTAGCGTGCTATATGAGCAAATCGACGCTTCAACAATACGGCTCATCGACATCGGCACTCATCACGAACTCTACGGCAGTTGACCTTAGCGATATCGAAGATTTTATAGACACCGCGGCAGGGGGTGGGGTAAGCGCTTAAGGCGCTTGCTCGTAGCACTCGCTCGAACCAAATCTTTTCCCAAAGACTTGGTTTCTCGCTTGTTAACTAGTAGAATAGGCGGGTGATTTACTTCGACAAGGTCAGTAAGCATTATGGGCCTACAAAAGCACTTGAGGGGGTAACCCTCTCTGTCTCGCCGAAGGAGTTCGTCTCTATTGTCGGGCACTCGGGCGCAGGTAAGACCACATTGCTTAAATTGCTGCTGGCTGAAGAAAAGCCGACCGACGGGTCGGTTTTCTTTGAGTCTATTAACGTGAACGATTTGCCGCTCTCGGCGCTTCACCACTACCGTCGCAAGATAGGCGCTGTCTTTCAAGATTTCAAACTCATACCGAACAAAACTGCGTATGAAAATATTGCATTTGCCATGGAGGCGGCGGGCCGCACTGATACTGAAATCGCTTCAGACGTGCCCTATATCCTCGAGCTCGTGAACCTTGCAGATAAGGCGCATAACTTCCCTAATCAGCTCTCGGGGGGTGAGCAACAGCGCATTGCGATAGGGCGCGCCATTATAAACCAGCCCGAGCTTATTGTGGCCGATGAGCCGACCGGCAACCTCGACCCTATTAACACCTTTGAGATTGTTGAGATTTTGAAAAAGATCAATGAGCTAGGGACGACGGTTATCATCACTACCCACAACAAAGGGGTGGTTGACTCTATCGGCAGGCGTGTGGTGACCATGGACAGGGGTCAGGTCGTACGCGATGACTCCTCGGGTCGCTACGTGCTTTAATTGAGGCATATGGAGTGGATGAGCATACGCAGGGTCATAGAGGGAGGGGTCAAGAACTTTGTCCGCGGGGGTGCCGTCTCGACCGCGACGGTCATTATCATGACGGTGACACTTGGGATAATCTGTTCACTTATTTTCTTACTGGCGCTTCTCTCCTATACCCTCGAACTTGCGAACGACAAGGTGGGTATATCGGTCTACTTTGTCCCATCGGCCGCTGAGAGTGAGATACTCGCCTTGAAAGAGAAGGTTGGACAGCTCGCGCAGGTTGAGCTTGTCGAGTACACCTCACGCGAGGCCGCGCTCGCAGAGTTTCGTGAACGGCATGCGACTGACCAGACCCTCCTCCAGGGGCTTACCGAGCTTGGCGAGAACCCCCTCCTCGCGTATCTGCACATTAGGGCAAAAGAATCGACACAGTATGAGAGTATTGCGACCACTATCTCAACTATCCCAGCACTCTCAGGCGGCGGCCTCTCTATCGTGAGTCGTATTAACTATGCCGATAATGACGACGTGAAGCTCTCGATAGATCGCCTCTCAAACGCAATATTTGTCGTTCGAGCGATAGGGCTTGCGGTGGTGGTGGTCTTTGCGCTCGCCTCGATTTTTATCGCCTTTGCGACGATTCAGCTTGCGATCTACACCGCGCGCGACGAGATCAGCGTCATGCGCCTTGTGGGTGCCTCTAACCGCTATATCCGCGGGCCTTTTATCGTTGTGGGCATTATCACCGGCACACTGGCGACCCTCTTCGTGCTTGTGGGGAGCCTCGGTTTTCTTTGGTACTTTGGCCCGCGCGCCGAAGGCTATTTGGGCGGCCTTAACCTCTTTGAATATTATCTCGCGAACTTTTTTTCAATTGCGGGTATCTTGCTTGCCTCGGGCGTGCTCCTTGGTTGTGCGGCCTCGATGCTTGCGATACGTCGCTATTTAAAAAATTGAAATCCTCACGGTATGGCACGCGCTGGGCATAAATACATATTTGTTTTGGGCGGGGTGATGAGTGGCGTTGGTAAGGGTGTCGCTACCTCTTCTATTGGCCTTCTCCTTCAGCAAAAGGGGTACCCGGTGAACTTGGTCAAGATTGACCCCTATCTCAACGTAGACGCAGGGACAATGAACCCGACTGAGCACGGTGAAGTGTTTGTGCTTAAGAGTGGCCTTGAAACCGATCAAGACATGGGGAATTATGAGCGATTTCTGGGTCGTGATTTGACCGCCGAAGACTACATGACTTCAGGCATGGTGTACAAAAGCGTTATTGAGCGAGAGCGCGCGCTTGGCTACGGCGGTAAATTTGTAGAGGCGATACCGCACGTACGCGACGAGATTATGAGCCGTATGGAGGCTGCTGCTGACTATAACGGGAGTCGCATTTCAGTACTTGAAATAGGGGGGACGGTGGGCGACTTTCAGAATGCGCTTTTTATAGAAGCGGCTCGCACCTTAAAGATGAAGTATCCCGACGATGTGTTGTTTGTGATGGTCTCGTACCTGCCTGTACCCGGCACTATCGGTGAGATGAAGACGCGGCCAACGCAAAACGCCGTGCGCCAGCTTAATTCATATGGCGTACAGCCAGACTTTCTCATTGCACGATCGACGCACCCGCTAGATGAGAAGCGCAAAGAGAAGCTCGCTATTTGGTGCAACGTGCGCAAGGAGCACGTTATCTCAGCACCAGATATTGAGAGTATTTACGAAGCCCCGCTAAATTTTGAGAAGGATAAGCTTGGCGACATGCTCCTTGATGCGCTTAAATTACCCGAAAAGCGCAAGGCGTCTCTTGCTAAGTGGGGCCGCTTTGTGCACGCGGCCACCAATAAACGGGCTCCCGAGCTACATATTGCCATAGTGGGGAAATATTTTGATACGGGTGATTTTGTTCTTTCAGACGCCTATCTTTCGGTTATTGAGGCCGTCAAGTTTTCGGCTGCCGCGCTCAAACAGCGCGCTAAGATTACGTGGATCAATTCGAAAGAGATCGACCCCACTGCGCCAAAGCTCCGCGGGGCAGGGAAATGGCAGGCGATTACTGCGCTCGGCAAATTTGATGGCATCTTAGTACCTGGCGGGTTTGGTGAGACAGGCATTGAGGGCAAGATACATGCGATTGAGTACGCGCGTACGCACAAGATCCCCTACTTTGGCCTGTGCTACGGCATGCAGCTCATGGTTATAGAGTATGCGCGCAATGTGCTTAAGCTTAAAGAGGCGCATACTACTGAAATAGCGAAAAATACGAAAGAGCCGGTCGTCGATATTATGCTTGAGCAAAAGAAGCATCTGGCCGCTAACAAGTACGGTGGCACCATGCGGCTTGGCACCTACCCGTGCTACCTCAAAAAGGGTACCCTCGCTCGAGGTGCCTACAAAAAGGAGTTGATTGAAGAGCGCCACCGGCATCGCTACGAGATCAACCCGGCCTACGTGCCGCGCCTAGAGGAGGCGGGGCTTGTATTTTCAGGTACCTCGCCTGACAAAGTGCTCATGGAGATAGCTGAACTCCCCCGTGCGGTACACCCCTTTATGCTCGGGACGCAGTTTCACCCTGAGCTCCAGGCGCGCCCTCTCTCCCCACACCCGCTGTTTACCGAGTTTTTGAAAGCCGCTGTTGCCCAAAAAAAGAAGCGCTAATAATGAATATACGTTTTACAAATCACGCCCGAGACAAATTTAAAGTATTAAGAGTACATGGTGTTTTAGTCACGAAATCACAGGTCATGCACGTCATTCGTAGGCCTGATGCTATCGATTCTCAGCGTCTACCCCTCCTCATTGCCCAAGGTAATTTTGACAAGAGCCGCATTTTAAGAGTAGTATATAGAAATGAGGGAGATACGGTTGTTGTTATAACGTTTTATCCTGGGCGCAAGTCACAATATGAAAAAAAATAATCCCCATATCTCATACGATTCAGACGCCGATATTCTTGCTATGCGTAATCCAGGTAAATCACGCATTGACCATGCGCGCGAGTTAGGCAATTTTGTTGTACATTTTACTAAAGACGATCATCCAGTTTTAATTGAAGTGCTTGAGGCATCAAAAGTGTTTGCGAAGAATCAACAGCCATTTCGACGCATGGCGGGTATGGTATTTGCATGATACCACCATCATTTTCGTAGCCGCTGTTTACCGAGTTTTTGAAAGCCGCTGTTGCCCAAAAAAAGAAGCGCTAACTATTGTTTGAGACCGAGGCCGGTGCGGATAAAGTAGTAGGCGATGGCGATAAGGACCGCTGTGAGCCCAAACAAGACGGCGAGGCAGGTCGCAAGCGAGATATCAGCAAAGCCCAAAAAGCCGTAGCGAAAACCGTTCACGAGGTAGAAAATAGGGTTAGCAAGAGAGATCGTTTGCCAAAATTCAGGCAAGACGTTGATTGAGTAAAAAACGCCACCCAGGTATACGAGCGGCGTGAGTACGAAGGTCGGCACAATCGAGATGCCATCAAAACCTTTGGCGTAGATGCCGTTAATGAGCCCTGCGAGCGAGCAGATGAGCGAAGAGAGTATCAAAAAGAGGAGCACCACCCACGGATGTGCGACCGAAGGGAGCGCGAAAAAGAGTGAGACCAAGAGCACGAGCGTGCCGACGGCGACTCCCCGCACAATACCGCCCGAGACAAAACCCGCAATAATAACCCAGGGTGGAGTTGGGGAGACCAAGAGCTCGTCGATATTGCGCGCGAAAAATTTTGCTGAAAAGAAAACGTGCGCAACCTCGGTGTAGGCGTTGGTGAGTACCGAGAGCATGACGAGACCGGGGACGACAAAGAGTATGTAGGGCACGCCCTCAAACTCGCCGATGCGCGAGCCTAAAATAGAGCCAAAGACTGCAAAGTAAAGTATCGAGGTAATGAGCGAGGGGAGGAGTGTCTGCGGCCAGATGCGGAGTATGCGCACCACGCTCTTGCGGAGAATTGTGTAATACGAAATGAGTTGTTTTTCAATAGGCATACCTATGTAGTGCTCTTGGTGAGCTGTAAAAAGACCTCTTCAAGTTTGCCGCCCCGTATCCCACCAACGTGGGCGGCCTCATCGTGGAGCGCGAGCATCTCTTGCATCGTGCCATTGGCGACTATCTCGCCTTTGTTGATTATTGCGACATGTTTAGCGAGCTGCTCGGCCTCTTCAAGGTAGTGCGTAGTAAGGAGTATGGTAATGCCTTTCTTGGTGAGCGTCGTGAGATACTCCCACATCGAGCGGCGAAGCTCGACGTCGACGCCGGCAGTCGGCTCGTCAAGGATTAAGCACGCAGGTTCGTGAACCAGGGCGCGCGCGATCATGAGGCGACGCTTCATCCCACCCGAGAGCTTGAGAGCATTTTGATTGAGTTTGTCAGTGAGCCCTAGATCAGCGAGGAGTTGGTGCGCGCGTGGGAGAGCTTTGGAGCGCGGGATGCCGTAGTACCCGGCTTGATTCACGAGAATATCGAGCGGTTTCTCAAACGGATTAAAATTGATCTCTTGGCCACAGAGCCCTATGAGGGCACGTGCCTTTTCAGGCTCTCGATCGATATCATGATCAAACACGGTCACGGTGCCGCCGGTTTTTGTTACGAGCCCGGTTACGATACCGATCAGTGTCGTTTTGCCTGCGCCATTAGGGCCGAGGAGTGCAAAAAAATCGCCCGCGGGTACGGTAAGCGAGACACCCTTCAAGGCTTCGGTATCGGTGTCGTACCTCTTACGTACGCCAGTAATCGTGAGAGCGGGGAGCGGCATGTGCAGCGTAGTGTACCACCGAGTCTTGCATAGGGGCCAATGGGGTGTATGCTGAAAGCGTTATCAACTAGCAGATTTTTATGTCGGGAGCATCATCAATCGTGAGCATCATAGTTGTATTGGCACTTATCGCAGGTGGCGTGTATTGGTTTATGAGCGGACAAAAGGCGATTGCGCCTGGTGGTGAAGCTGCTCCGCAAGATGAAGTAGAGATGAGCTTGAGTACGATTGATGCTGAGCTCGAGATGCTTGAAGCAGATGATGCCAATGTAAATGAGAGCCTCTCTGACACCCCAGAGATGCAAGCGGCACTTTAAAGAAATAAGCTCTACTGTAACTATGAAAAACTCTACGCGTTTTATCAGCAGCGCCGCCGCGCTTGTTCTTGTCCTCGCACCTGTTGCAGCTTTTGCACATGAAGATGGGATAAGCCAGGCACCTACCCCAACTCGAGCCGTAGGGCAGGCGCATGCGACAAGTACCACGGGAGACCAAGACACTGCCGCTCGCCTTGCTGACGCTAAAGAGCGCGCGACTCGCGAAATTGATCGCCGCATCAGTGAGTTGAACGAACTCGCTACCCGTATCAATGAGATCGTGCGCCTTACCGAGGCACAAAAGAGCTCATTTGCGACCAGCATCAGTGGGCAGATCACGGCTTTACAGGCACTCAAGGTAGAGATTGCAGCAAAGACTGAAGCGGCAGGGCTACGTGCCTCGATAAAATCGCTCACTGACTCTTATCGCATTTACGCGTTCACCTTTCCGCAAATCTCGATAATTGCGGCAGCTAGTCGGGCGCTCGGTACAGCCGAAAAGTTCGAAGATATTAGGGTGAAGCTTGAGGAGCGTATCGCAGCCAGCAAGAGCGCGGGCGACGATGTTGCTGCGCTTGAGGCGACACTGATCAGCATGGGTACAAAGATCATGAGTGCGAAGCAAAAGGCCCAAGATGCTCTTGATGCGGTGAATATGTTGCGACCTTCAAACGGTGATCAAAAGGCCTACAAAGCAAACCACAATGAGTTGAAAGAGGCGCATGTGAAGGTACGTAGTGCCCAGCAAGATATAGTAGATGCCCGCAAGCTTGCAGGCGATATTGTGCGCACGCTCCGTGCACTCGCCAAGGGGCGCATGGCAACGACAACCCCTACTCGGTAGTTTTTGAGAGACAAAAAACACCGGCCCCTTGCGGGGCCGGTGTGCGTTAGGGGAAAGAGCGGGTATTGAGACCATAGTGGCAACTTTATAGGGAGTGGGGCAGCCGACCAGGGACTCGGTCACAAAAACTGCTTCGCACTTTTTGCTGCCGGCCAGGGACTCGAACCCCAATACCATGCTCCAGAGGCATGTGTCCTAC
>CAZWKU010000018.1:0-10629 GCA_964634595.1 uncultured Candidatus Saccharibacteria bacterium
GTTTAAGCCCCTGTAGTGAAACGGATATCACGCGAAGCTTCGGACTTCGAAATTCGGGTTCAACTCCTGACGGGGGCATGGTATGATTTCGCGCAAGAGCGGCTATGGTTTAGTGGTAGAACGCGTCCTTGCCAAGGACGAGATAGGAGTTCGATTCTCCTTAGCCGCACTGAATCTTTCACACTTGGAGAATCGAAAGCCGGACCCCGAGCCGCGCGAGGGGGAGGCGGGGTCGCGGCCGAGGCCAGCAGGCCGAGAGCTGTGACCGATTCTCCTTAGCCGCACTACTTCGCTCCCGCAGGGGGGAGTTACACAGCGCAAGCACCAAGTGAAGGACAGGTTTGTAAAACAGGGGATAAAGCTGTGAATTGTGTGGATAAAGGCCAGTCCTTTATCCACCTGGCAAACATTAAAGTGAGCAAATACGGGGTATCGTTATAAGTCATGACTCGCGAGCGCAAAGAGACAGGCGCTTTGGGAGAGAGGGTGGTTGCTGAATATCTGCGCCGGCGTGGCTTCACTATCATTGCCCACAATGTGGCTCGCAAGACAGGAGAGCTCGATTTGGTGGCAAAAGAGCGGGTGAGTGGGGTAGGGGAGGTTTTACATTTTGTTGAGGTCAAGACAATCATGTGCGAAAACTTCCCCTCTGATGACCCAAGCGATGAGTACGACCCCTCTCTCAACCTACATGAGGCAAAGATACGGAAAGTCGCACGGACAGGGGAGTGGTACGTGATGCAAAAGCGATGGGAAGGGGAGTGGCAGGTCGACGGTGCTCTCGTGTGGCTTCGCCGCCACGACGGTAGGGCTCGCGTGCGGTACTTACCCCAAATTGTGTAATCGTGTAGACTAGCGCAATGTGCGATGAAATTACTAAAGTGAACGAGCTCTCAAGAAGTTTTGATTTTCTTAAAAATGAACCTGAGCTGTACTCGGTAATAGTAACGAAAAAACGGGCCGGAGTATGCCGGTAGTACGTCTGCTTTGGGAGCAGATAGACCGAGTTCGATTCTCGGCGGCCCGAACGGAGTGAGGGACGCAGGCAAATGCCTGCGCATTTTGCCGTCGAGAATCGAAGGGCGGAGCATGTGCGAGCTTGCGAGCACGGCGAGCCGGGGTCGCGCACACTTATGAGCGAAGCGAATTAGTGAAGCGTGACCGATTCTCGGCGGCCCGAACGAGTCTAATCGAGGCCAAGCACATGTGCGCGTATTGCGCTTGAGAGCGTTGTGCGCGTGTTGTGCGTTTTCACGATATCGAGGATATCGGCGCGAGCAATGCTTGAGGTTGCAATATACCCGCGCGCAATGAGGTAGTCGTCAGCGTTGCCAGTAAACACTCGCGCGAAGGTCCAGGGTATAGTGCCTGGGGTAATGGCGTTTGCAACATCGGCAAGGATACTGGTGCAATTGTGTGCGAGCGTATTGTAAAACTGCGGTCGCGCCTCAACTTCAGCACTACGACGCGCGGCCTCCATGAACAGGTTGGCGGCAGACTCTTTAGATACTTCGAGTGGGTACATATAAAACGGCTTCTTACGCCCAATCACAAAACGCCCTATTTCATCACGTTCGGTAGTCCACACATACATGAGCTCGTAGCGGCGTACAGCTCCTAAGTAGGGAGAGAACTCCTCCTCGCCGACTTCTTTACGCGCTTCGATCGATACGATGACGGGCTCCTCACCAGCGAAATCAAAGGAGAAAAATGAGTGCCCGAGCGCATCCCAATCAGGGAAGGGCTGCATAAAAAACCATACGCGCTCAAGGGTACGGGTGTCGTAGGTACGCGAAACATAATTAGGTATGGTCGCGCCCGACGCATCGAGGTACCAGTCGCGCAGGTAGGGTATTGCCACCGTGTGCTCATTGACGATAGTCACGCCAGGGATGCGTGCAAGCTCGGCGTACCACTCACGATAGTTGCTTGGCTGCCTGAGCATGAAGGCAAGCGCGACGACCACAAGAGCGAAGAGGGCGATGTAGCGCGCGAATCGTTTAAGGAGCGAGCGAGTCATGGGTTGTTACGAAGATCATCTTGAATAAGGGTGCGCAGCGTTACGCCCTCTTGCGCAAACTCCGCGACTGCTTCGATAGGTGAGCGGGAGAGGAGCGTCGCGAGCGTGTGACCAGTCTCGCGCGCGTACTCGCGCGCGATATACGGCAGGGTGATACTTGCGAGCGTTCGCTCTGCCGTAGAGCCCTCGACGGTACTTGTGGTGATGATACCTACCAGTGCACCAGGCACTCGTGCGAGCCCACCGCCCGAGGAGCCTTTTTGTGCGGCAACCGAGCCCTCAATAGTGAGCACGTCGATGGTTGAAGAGGCAAACGTGAAGACTTCTTTTATATTTGCGAAGGCGAGGGTAGGGTAGAGCGCGGTTTGTATCTCGATTGAGTTAATAAACTGTGCACCATAGCTCCCGATAACCACAGGCTCCTTGGTGTGCGGCTCCTGAGTGGCGAGCGGGATAAAGGGGTGGGCGCTTGGTAGCGGCTCATTAGTTACACTCCCCACTATCGCTAAAATCGCAAAGTCGTTCTCGCCTGTGCCGGTGGGGTTGCTTGATCGCAAGACACTCACATTCTCTCGAATCCACGAGGGTGAGACAAATGCCGCGCGCGCGCGATAGCGATCGTGCGCAGGGCTCCCTATGCGTAGTACACAAGAGACGCCGCTTGAAGGGTCGCCCGCAAGGAGAAAGTATTGTGCAAGGTGTGCGTTGGTGAGGATATAACCCTTATCGCTTATCAAAACTCCGGTGCCCGTAGTCGGCCGTATGCGCGGGTCGCCTGAACTACAAAGAATATTCACGAGAGCCTCTTTGAGGCGCGCGGCCGTGGTATCGAATTCATGTTGAGACGGTTGGGGTGGTGGGGCCAACTTTGTCACGGGAGCGCTTGGTGTAGGCGCAGACTTTTTTGTTGCAGGCTTTGGCGCAGGTGGGCTCTCTACACTGGGCGCTTTAGTCGAAATAGCGGGGGGCTCTTCTCGAGCAGGTTCTGCGGGTATATGCTCTGTCTCGACTACTGCAAGGGTCGAGCTTGCGTCCGGTGTTGCAAGGGGGAGTGGGGCAGAGGGGGCGAGGCCCATGCCAAGAGTGATGATTGCGAGAAGCGCTACGATACCCGCGATGCCCAAGTACATGACTCTACTGTACGCGAAATTTAGATAAAGTGGTATTCTCGTTTTAATGCGGGATTAGTTTAATGGTAGAACAGCAGTTTTCCAAACTGCTAGCACCGGTTCGATTCCGGTATCCCGCACCATCACGCTAGTGAAACAGGAGTAGGCCATGGTTTCATGGCAAGTCTTATGTTGCTATTTTCGGTACTGAGCATTATTCTCAATGACGGATCAATAGGAGACTCGTCAAATGGCTCGCAGGAGCGTTGCTGAAAAAAACTAAAAGAATTGAGTCGACTGAATACAGCGCGGTGGCTATATGCGGTACTGGATGACTACATAATTATAGCGTTTGCTATGAAGGCAAGCGCGTGGTCGTTGAGTCTCGCGAGCGCCATGCAATACGCGCCATTTGCCACTATGCAGTTTACGGTAATAACCTTCATGGCAATGATAGTAATAGGGTCGAGACAGCATGCTCTGCTCATTTTGGGGCACGAGGGAGGTCATCGTCTTGTTGCGTCAAATCAACGACTGAATGACTTTCTCACGAACCTCTTTTGTTTTTGGCCATTTGGTCTCGACACACGAGAGTATCGTACGTTCCACCTCTCTCACCACAGGCATGTTGGTACAAGCGACGATCCTGAACTGGAGGCAAAAAGAGATGGCGGGCATGCGTGGGATCTGCCAGCCACCCGCTGGCGCATCGCTCTCCTCTTTGTTAAAGACCTGGTGTTTGGGGGGCTTTATGAGCAAGTACACCTCATTCGTCAGATACCGTCGCTCAAAAGGCCATGGATGTTTGTGACGATGATTGCTCTCTGGCTCATCGTTGGCACAGTGCTTTTTTTGTTCGGAGTGCTGTGGCTCTTGGTGTTGTGGTTTGGATCAGTATGCACCACCATGTGGGCGATGTTTCGACTTCGGGTGTGGATTGAGCATCAGGGGACGGCGGGCACCCATCGTGTCCATGCAAGCTGGCTCATTCGCGTGTTTGTGGCACCGCACAATACCTGGTACCACTACGAACACCATTGCTATCCGTACATACCCTGCTTTAACCTCCCCCGCATACGAGTACTCCTCCCTGAACCGCCCGTACAAACAGCCAGAGAACTCTTTGAATGGTATGGGGGGCGACCACAGACCCCGTCAGGTACGGCTTGCTAAGTGCATAGCAGGAGCGCTTTAGACAGAAAGCCCTCTATAAAGAGGGCTTTCTCTTTACTCTTCAACAGGAGTAGGATGGTTTCATAGAGGCACATGCTGCACGTATAGGGCAATGTGCCCGTAGCTAAAAATTTCGTGCCGCGCCATCGAAGCTCATGAAAGAGCTCGACTACAGCAAAGGCTACGAGATGTATTCAGACACAGACAGCTATTTACCTGAGAAACTCAAGAATCGAAAGTATTTAAAATAAAAACAGCCCGACATACATGTCGGGCTGTTTGCACTTTTGTTAACTCAACTAGGATTGTGCCTTGTGCACCCCCTTGCGTGCCTGAAGGCGTTCGACCCATGCATCGACACGTTTTGCCGCGTGCTGATTCAGGCGTTGCACATGAAGAAGGATATCAAGGACCTTCTCTTCAGTAATCTCACTGTCCTCATACCTGTCGAGGAGATCTCTGAAGATGGTAATCGTTTTTTGGGTGTTACCCCGGTGACGATTGCTTATTTCTACCTTGATGTCGGAGATATCGGTTCCCTTTTTCTTTCGTTTCGTCCCATCGATCTCCTGTTGCAGGATCTCGGGGTTGACGCCGAACTGCCTTGCCGCATCCTTGGCAGTAGTGTTGCCGGCCGCAACCGCCTGCTTTGCTTTCGAGAGCTTCACCTTGTTGATGTTGCTCACCGCATCCTTGAGCAGTTTTCGCGCATGCGAAGGTTTGTAGTACCGCTCGAAAAGTTCCTGCACCCTTTTATGGGTGTTTCCCTCCTCGAGCAACTGCTTCATCACGAACACCACGTCGAGACGCGACGGGGGCAACGAGCCGCCGAAGTTTTTGCCGAAGGCATCGAGCAACATCTCGGTGCGGTCTTTAGGCTCTATTAACACGCACTCGATGTTCCTCCGTCCCAAGCGTTCATGTGCGGCTTTGCGATGCCGACCTTCATGCACCTCCATCGTCCCGCGGACAACCTCGATAGGCGGTACTTGCGCACCACTGTCGTAGAGATCCATGAATTGCTCGACACGATCTTCATCGAGCGATTTGCGGACTAGGTAGGTGACCTTCAGGTCACTGAGAGGGAGGAGAACAACCTCCGTCCCGCTCACTCCAGGTGCTTCACTCATCTGTTTGCTCCTTGCTTATTGCTGGTCAGTTACATACCGGAGAGAATCTTTGCAAGCGCTGCGTTCGGGGAGGCGTCTGTGTTTGCGTTCTTCTCTTTTGCTTGCTGAGATTGTTCTGAGGCAAGCGCGATCATTACGCCGCCTCGTGCCGGCCGCTGGGTGAGAAACCCATCCTTCACGAGTTGGTCGATGTGAGGGCGCGGGTCTTCGCCGTAGTATTGGCGAAAGGCCGCATTGAATCCCGAGAAAACAACATGGATATTGGTATACCCCTCCTTCCTGAGCGTCTTGATGGAGCGTTCAACGAACTCTTTTACTGACAATTTGGTGGTCATGGCTACTGCTTCCTTTTTGCTGGTTGCTGTTCATCGGACGGCATCAAGAACCGTCCATTCAAGGCACGCCACCCAGACCTCTTTTTGCGGAGACTGGAAAGAATGACATACATGCCGGTTTCGGGGTAGCTTGTCTCACTCCACACCTCTTCATTAAGAGAAAAGGTGATAGTGCCTGTCATTTCATCTGACAGGGCTACGGCGAAAGCGCCATGCTTCCCATTCTGGATGACTTTCTGCACGACAGCTCTGATAGCATCTGACACATGGAGCCTCCTTTGTTTTAAGTTTACGATAGTAGGATCTGCGACCCAAGGATATTATATGCATATCCATCATATTTTGTCAAGGTTTTGGACTTGCGGAACACGAGAAACAGAGTATAATCTTTGGAGAGATTTTTTGGTCCAACAAAGCAGAGAAAGAGAGTGTCATGAATAAGAGCGTGCGAGAACTTCTTAATGGTACAGCCGTTACGGCAATGGTTTTCCCTAGGGGTGTTATTGCCCATTACAAACCAGAAAAGGGGGTGCCCTTAAGCACCCAGGGGCCGCCAACGCCGCCCCCGCGAGCCCCACTGCCTGAAGACGCCGATGCCCTTTTTCGGGTAGTGAGGGAGTGGCAAGGGCTTGAAGCGGCATATCTCAAGGCGGTTCGTTTCGTTGCTGACGGGCAGAAGGAGCACGATACACTTCTTGCCGCCTTGACCGGTGCGGAGCGGCGGCTTGCAGAGCTTACGAAAACGGTTGCAGATCTGCGGGCACAATACGAGGAGCACGGCGCATCGTTTTCAATGGCGCGAGGGGTTGTTAATGACCCGGTCTACAAAAGTGCTGGCGAGGTGCTTGCGAAAATTCGCGAGCAACTGAACCCAGCTAGATAGAGTCGCCGCTGACTGACAAAGCGACAAAGAGCGTCTTCATTTTGAAGACGCTCTTTTTATTGATGTTTCTGGAGTAGGGAAACAGCAGGGGCGCGGAGTATTCTCCGCGCCCCTTGGTAACTCACAAAGCGCCTACGCGCAGTTGATAAAAAGAGTGTGGCTAGGGCGGCGATCGGCCCCATTCGGTGGGGAAGACAGTCGGTCCTCCGCGAACTCCCTTGAGCCTGCTACCGCGCCCGTAACTTCGATTAAAAAGAGCAGGCTTCAATACATCGCTCATCCTTTACCACCTTTCGGCTGGTTGGCTAACGCTGTCTAGGATAGCAAATGCCCGCCTTTTATGGAAGGCTGGCATTTGTGTACGGTCGGTACTTAGCGAACAGCCTCTTTTAGTGCCTTTGCGGGGCGAAACTTTGGGGTGCGTGTCGCCTCTATCTTGATAGTTTCGCCGGTGCGTGGGTTGCGACCCATGCGCGCTGGGCGCGCCTTGGCGATAAATATCCCAAGACCTGCAATTGAAACCTCATCTCCACCCTTAAGGGCAGTGGTGATAGAGTCGATAACCGTCTCGACGGCACGCTCGGCGTCAGCACGGGTTACAGAGAGACTCTCCTGCACCTTGCCTGCAATATCTACTTTATTCATGCCGCCAGTATACCCCCCTCAAAAACCACTGCAAGTATGCCAAAACACGCTGTGGATAAAGAAAAACGCCAGCCTCTCTTGAGAGAATCTGGCGTGCAAGGATGTTCTGAGCGCTATCCGGCAGGTATTGGTGCGAGGGATTCTATTGTCCGAGCCAAATTTCTTCGAGCTTCTTCTTCATAGGCACGAAAGAATGGTTCGGTATGAAAGATTTCTGCTCGCCCCAGCATCTTTTGGGCGAAAGCCCGTCGCCCTTCTTGCCACTTTCGTTCAGTAAAGTTGATACAATGTTCGTACTCCGCTTTGATATCTAGGGTGTTTTTATCGAACACCTCAGGCCGTGCGGCAAGCGACGAGAGGTCGATGTCGACCACCCATTTGGCTACTTCAGCAGTTAATGGAGTGCCGGTATGCGCCGTTGCCCTAATTGAGTTTATTATTTGGAGAATATTCTGATCTCTCCACCCAAGCTCCATCAAATGGTTTCGAGCTATTTCGCCACTGCGGATCTCATTATCCTCGCGCTCTGGGTCGTACACTACATCGTGATAGATAAGGGCGATCTGGATAAGAAAGTGGAGGTGTGCGGGGATACTCTCTTTCACAAAATCAAAGGTACCCAGACAGTGCTTGATATGGTTAAGGGCGTGATAGTGCCGATGCACTTCGCTATAACGCAGTACAATTTCAGCAAACAGATTCGCCTTGCGCCATGAGGCTGGCTCGGTGTTGGGGAGGGTTATACACCTCTCCCATCGCACATACAGCTCCCGATTGCTCCTCAAGATCGTGTCAATGATGGTGAGCATCACAAACTCCCTCTAGTTTCAGTTTCTGAAAATATAATACTACAAACCACGAAATATGCAAACCGTGCTTAACGAGCAAACTCGACCACGCGGTTTTCGCGGATGACGTTTACCTTGATTTCGCCCGGGTATTTGAGCTCTTTTTGGACTCGCAGTGCGATATCACGAGCCATTTTGTGCATCTCAAGATCACTTATCTTGCCTGGGTTGACGAAAATACGTATCTCGCGCCCTGCTGATATAGCGTAGACCTTTTCAACCCCCGCAAAGCCAAGCGCTACGCGCTCGAGATCGCCCATGCGTTCAAGATAGCGCTCTATCGTGTCGCGTCTGGCCCCTGGTCGCCCCGCCGAGATAGCATCGGCCGCCTGGACGATAACCGACTCTAGTGTTTCATAGGGGAATTCTTCATGATGCGACTGCATCGCTTGAATAACTTTCTTCTCAATGCCAAATTTCTCGAGGATACGCCGGCCAATCTCGACATGGGTCCCTTCGACCTCGTGGTCAACGGCTTTACCGATATCGTGGAGGAGGGCGCCCATTTTAGCGGCTGATACATCGGCACCAAGCTCTGCCGCGAGCATACCGGCAAGATGCGCCATTTCGAGCGAGTGGGTGAGGACATTTTGCCCATAGCTTGTACGAAAGTGCAGGCGCCCCAAGAGCGTTATGAGTTTTGGATCGAGCCCCACGACACCAACCTCGTAGCAGGCGGCCTCGCCTCGTTGTTTTACTATCTCGCCTACTTCAGCTTTCGTTTTCTCCACTATCTCCTCTATCTTGGCGGGTTGGATACGCCCATCGGCTATGAGTTTTTCAAGTGCGATTTTGGCGATGGTGCGGCGCATCGGGTCAAACGAAGAGAGGCTTATCTTGTCAGGCGCTTCGTCAATAATGACATCGACGCCCGTGGCGCGCTCAAAGGCTTTAATGTTGCGACCCTCTTTGCCGATCACTTTTCCCTTGAGCTCTTCAGAGGGGAGGGCAACTGAAAGAGAGAGCGTCTCAGCATTAACCGGGTTTGCAAGCCGCTGTATTGCCGCCGAGAGTATCTGGCGTGCCTTTTCAGCGAGCCGCTCGCGACCAGTTGCGTCGAGCTTCTGTAGCCTCAATAGTATCGCCTCTTCATGCGCGCGCTCTATCTCGCGTATAAGCTCCTCGCGGGCCTTTTCAGCCGAGAGATGTGCGGCGCGCTCAAGTATCTTAGTACGCTCGGCAACAAGAGCATCTGCAGCCTTTTTAGCGTTTGCGGCCTCGCCTTCGCGGGTACGGACGTTCTCGTCTTTTTCATCAAGGTCGCGCTGGCGCTCATCAAGAAACTCCTCTTTCTTCAGGAGCCGTTCTTCGGTCTTCGTGTTTTTCTCTTCACGCTCTTCTATTTCAGTGAGCTTTTCAGTCTCTATTACTTCAGCTCTATACTCGGCCTCAGCTATTATTTTTGCCGCTTTTTCTTGAGCCGCAAACATCTTTTGTTTAATTTCAAGTTCGAGAGAGCCACGCTGGGCAAGGCCGATAAGCCAGCGGAGCACATAGCCCAAAAAGATACCACCGGCACCTGAGAGTGCGAGGAGTACAAGGATGATTTGCAACGACATTGCGCCCGCACTGTAACACAAAATCAGCGACCCCCGAAGGGGGTCGCTGATATGCCTTCTCACCACTCTTTTTACTTGTACACTTCGTCAACGAGACCGTATTTTTTAGCTTCATCGGCACTCATGAAATAGTCGCGCTCGACGTCTTTTGAGATTTTTTCGAGGGATTGCCCGGTTGCTTTAGAGAGGATTTTGTTGAGCTTCTCGCGCGTAGCAATGATGTGTTTCGCGGTTATCTCAATATCAGTTGCTTGCCCTTGTGCCCCGCCCCATGGCTGGTGGATCATTACCTCTGCGTTTGGCAAAGCACGACGCTTGCCCTTCTCGCCTGCAGCAAGAATAACCGCCGCGGCCGAGGCCGCGATGCCCACACACACCGTAGAGACAGCAGGTTTAACATGGTTCATGGTGTCAAGTATCGCAAGACCTGCGGTCACCGAGCCGCCAGGGCTGTTGATGTAGAGCGAAATGTCTTTCTTAGGGTCTTCGGCCTCAAGAAAGAGAAGTTGAGCAATAACAAGGTTTGCAACATCATCGTCTATCGGGCCACCCAAAAAGACTATTCTTTCCTTAAGGAGGCGTGAGTAAATATCATAAGCCCGTTCACCAAACTGACTTTTCTCGACCACCATAGGGACGAGGTATGAGGCACGCGCTGATGATTTTTCAGTATTCATAGGCATACAATTAGTAACTTGCCTGCTCCTGTTGCAGTCGCGCTTGTTCGAGCACCGCTTTCTGTTCGGCAACGCGTTTGCCCCACGCATACAGTGCACCGGTCACGATCATGATCACAATAATACCAATCGAAATGATAGTGCCCCATGACTGCTGCTTCGGCGAGGGAGGCTTAATAAAGGGCTTTGGGGGCGGAGTGGTCGTTGGGGGCGGGGTAAGCGGTGGCATACTTATTTTTGGGTTTTATAC
>CAZWKU010000019.1:0-9941 GCA_964634595.1 uncultured Candidatus Saccharibacteria bacterium
GGGCGGGGATGCATATGCAAGGCATGGAGGGCGATCTTACAGAACTCTCTGCCGCAAAAGATTTCGATCGTGAGTTTGTTCGCCAGATGATCCCGCACCATGAGATGGCGGTAATGATGGCACGTATGCTTGCCGCAGGGAGCACGCGACCCGAGATGCAACAACTGGCCAAAAACATCATTGAATCGCAATCAAGCGAGATAACGCTCATGCGCGGGTGGCTTGCCGCTTGGCGTTAGCAGACAGTCTCCCCAGACACACTGCACGCAAAGCGTGCAGTGTGTCGTACAATAGGGAGAGTGAAACAGAAACAAGAGCGCTTTACGCGGGATGTCATCGTTATAGTTATTTCTATCGGGGTGGCCTTCTACCTCGTGGACGCGGGGTGGACGGAGCGGCTCATCGCGCTTCTTGATGGCAATATCTATCTTGGGAGCTTTATGGCAGGGGCACTGTTTACCTCTGTCTTTACGACCGCACCCGCTGTTGGGTTTTTGTCAGAGCTTGCGCACCAGGTCCCTTTGGTGCCGCTGGTGCTCTTGGGGAGTGCGGGCGCGACGATAGTTGATCATGTGCTCTTTCACCTTTTGCGGCATCGTATTGTGAACGATGCTGAGTACTTGATAAACGCATCGCCCGGCAAGCAATTACTCCATATTGCCCGTCGCCGTAGCTTTCATCGATTCTTCCCGCTCATTGGCGCGATTTTGCTCGCCTCACCCCTGCCCGACGAACCGGCGCTTATGTTTTTAGGTCTCTCGTCAATACCGCTTTGGGCCTTTGTCTCAATATCTTTTGTCACGCACGCGCTAGGTATCTGGGCCATAGCGGGGGCCGCGCTTGCGGTCGGTGGCTAGACACCTCTCCATGACGCGCTGGCACACGCTCTCGGTAACTGACGCGCTGAAAGAAGTGTCGGCAAAGGAGGAGGGGCTCTCAAGTGCTGAAGCGGCAAAACGTCTTGAAGTTGAGGGCCCTAACCTTTTGCCCGAGCGTGAACCGCCCTCTGCGCTCGAGGTGTTCGTGACGCAATTTCAAAGTCCGCTTATATATCTGCTCCTTGCCGCGAGTGGTTTGCTTTTTCTTATGGGTGACCACACAGACAGCCTTATTGTCCTCGGGGTACTTATCTTTAATGCTGTTGTAGGTACGGTGCAAGAGGGGCGGGCCACGCACACGCTCCGATCGCTTAAGAAATTCGTCGAAACTGAAGCTACGGTACTGCGCGATGGTAGCGAGGTGGTTATACCCGACGCAAAAATTGTCCCAGGCGATATCATTATCCTCACTGAAGGAGATCGGGTGGCCGCTGACGCACGGGTCATGCTCTCGCACACGCTCGTGCTCGACGAATCTTCTTTTACGGGTGAGTCAGTGCCGGTACGCAAGAGTGTCGAGGCGATGCCACACGACACGTCTCCAGCCGGAGCGCGCAACATGGTGTATCGAGGTACCTATGTCCTTTCGGGCGGCGGGCGGGCGCTCGTAGTCGCAACCGGTACCAATACGGTTATAGGTGGTATCGCAGAAAAGATATTAGCGTTTGATACTGAAACGCCGCTTGCCGCTGAGATACGCTACCTCTCTTGCACCGTGATAGCGGCCGTTGCGCTGGTGAGCAGTGCGATTTTTATAGTGGGGCTTGCCGCGGGAAATAGTCTTTTTACCATGTTTGGGATAGGGGTTTCGCTTGCCATCTCGATGATCCCGGTTGGGTTGCCTATTGTACTCACCCTTGTTCTTACGGCTGGGGTGTGGCGGATGAGTAAACGCAATGTGCTTGTAAAAAAGATGCAGGCTATCGAGGCCCTGGGGCAAGCGCGCACTATCGCGGTCGATAAGACGGGCACCATTACTAAAAATGAACTTGTGGTGCGCCGGGTGTGGACACCGAGCGGGCTCTATGAGATTGGTGGTGAAGGGTATGACCCGGTGGGGCCTGTGAGCCATCGTGGCAATAGTATTGATGCGGCGAACCACCCTGATCTCTTAGTGTTTGGTAAGGCGGCAGCACTGCTGGCCTCCGCGAGAATCTCGTATCTGGCGCACGAGGGGCGCTGGAGAGTGTCGGGTGACCCTACCGAGGCGGCGCTTCTTGTCTTTGGCGGTAAGCTCGGCTTTCACAAAGATGAGCTCCTGCAAGAAGATCCGCTTATCGCGGAGATGCCGTTTGATTATAGTTTGCAATATCATGCCGCCGTTCACCGTACAGAAAGTGGCCACACGCTCTCGGTCGGTGGCGCTCCCGAAGCGCTATTGCATGCATCGTCACATATCTTAGTTGGCGGCACCCATAAACCAATCACTTCGGCCGTGCGCGCCGAGATAGAGACTGCCTTTGCCGCGCTTTCACACCAGGGGTTGCGAGTCATTGCACTTGCGGTGCGCGATCACCATCTCCCCTCTCTTAGCGCAGAGATGGTTTCAGGGCTCACGTTTTTGGGCCTTGTGGGGATGCAAGATGCACTGCGCGCTGAGGTGCCTCTTGCGATGGCGCGCACCGCAAAGGCAGGTATTCGAGTGGTGATGGTTACGGGAGATCATAAGCTTACGGCGCTCGCTATTGCTAAGGAGGCGGGTATTGTCCGCACCGGCGACACGGCACTCACCGGTGTAGAGATAGACGCGCTCTCTGATACCGAGCTTATGCACGCGCTCCCCCACACAGCGGTTTTCGCGCGAGTCACGCCCGAGCATAAACTACGCATTGTTAAAGCATTTCGGGCACGGCACGAAGTTGTTGCTATGACCGGAGATGGGGTAAATGATGCACCGTCTCTTGTGGCCGCTGATCTTGGTGTCGCGATGGGGAAGGTGGGGACTGAGGTGGCAAAAGAGGCCGCTGATCTCGTGCTCCTCGATGACAATTTCGGCACCATAGTCTCGGCTATAGAAGAAGGTCGTTCGATGTACATAACGATTAAGAAAGTTATTCTCTATCTCTTCACCACCTCGACTGGTGAGGCAGGGCTTATCACGGTGGCGCTCCTCCTTGGCTACCCACTCCCGCTTTTAGCCGCGCAAATTATCTGGTTGAACCTCGTTACCGATGGTTTTTTGGATGTCGCACTTGCTATGGAGCCTAAAGAGAAGCACCTCCTCTCGCGCCCCGTTTCTTTCACCCGTGGGCATCTTATCGACTCACTTATGCTGACGCGTATAGTAGTGGCGGCGGTGCCGATGATCCTCGGGACGCTCTACATCTTTCATCGCTCGTATGATATGGGTTTTGTCTACGCCTCTACCATGGTACTCACTACCTTTGCAGCATTTCAGTGGTTTAACGCGTGGAATTGCCGCTCTGATAGGCAGTCCATCTTTACGATAAGCCCATTGCGCAACGGGTATCTTATCGGGGCCACCCTGGTGGTTATACTCTTACAATTCGTTGCGCTGTATACGCCCTTTTTGCAAGAGGTACTGCGCCTTATGCCACTCACACTTGCTGATTGGAGCCTCATCATCCCCATAGCCTTTTCAGTGGTTGTGGTAGAAGAGCTTCGCAAGGCTCTCGTGCGCACGTTTTTTCCTGTGCACCCTACTGCGGTGTAAGAGTCGGGCTATACTACCGTCATGAGAGAGGAGGAGCGTTTTTTGGCCGCGTATGATGCACTAGGCGATGCAGTGTTTCGCTATATCGCGATGCGGGTGTCTTCACGCGAAGTGGCAAGAGATCTTACGCAAGAGACCTTTACCCATACCTGGGAGTATCTCGCAAAAGGCAAACCTATAGAGAACATGAAGCCCTTTATCTTTCGCACCGCACATAATTTGGTTATTGATCACTACCGTGCCAAGAAAGAGGTCTCGCTTGAGGCACTTGCTGAGGCGGGCTTTGACCCGCCTGGCGCTACCTCTACCGATGTAGAGAGTCTCGCGCGGGGGCGAGAGGCTCTAGTCGCACTCGCCAAGCTTGACGAGCCCTACCGGCAGATCGTAACTCTGCGCTACGTAAACGACCTCACTATAGGAGAGATCGCAGAGACTCTAAGGATAAGTGAAAACGCAGTGTCAGTGGCACTGCATCGCGCACATAAAAAGCTAGAATCACTCTTAACGTATGGAAAACTTTAATCACCTCGAAGAGGCAACTCGTCATCTGCACCTTACTGATGCAGAGCGTCGGGCTATGCGCGACTCTCTTGTGGCACACCTCAACAAGAGGTCGCGCACTATCGCCTCACCCTATCAGCGCTTTTTTGCGCCCCTAGGGGCGATGGTAGCGCTCGGCATGTTGCTTGTGGTGGTGGGTCTTCAAAACGCGAACCCATTGACGCCTCCTGATGAGGCGCCTCTGCCAGAGCGCACGGTAGAGCCCGCGAGCCTCAAGACTCATTTAATGACAGAGGCAGATGCGTCTGTTGATACGGGTGCGGCGACCTCAACCGCAACCTCAACTCCCGTACAGTGACCACGCCTTGTGTACAGGCAGTTTGTAGGGTAGGGTATGTTTGTAGCCCGTACGGCTCCGCCCACAGGCGGATTATTTATTTCAATGGAGATACGCAACATCGCAATCATCGCACACGTTGACCACGGTAAGACGACACTTACCGACGCGATACTGCGCCAGACCGGCGCGGCGGTTGAGGGTGTGTCGATGGATTCAAACACGCTTGAGCGTGAGCGCGGCATCACTATTTATGCCAAAAACGCGGCGGTTGAGTATAAGGGCACGAAGATCAATATAGTCGACACGCCGGGCCACGCTGACTTTGGGAGCGAGGTCGAGCGCGTCTTGCGTTCAATTGACTCGGTTTTGCTTATTGTTGATGCGCAGGAGGGGCCAATGCCGCAGACTCGCTTTGTACTTAAAAAGTCGCTTGAGCTTGGGCTGAAGCCCATCGTGGTTATAAATAAAATCGACAAGCCTGCCGCTGACCCAGCACGCTGTGAAGAGCAGGTGCTCGAGCTCTTTTTAGAGCTTGGCGCTTCTGACGAGCAGAGCAACTTTCCGGTGGTGTACGCAATTGGGCGACAGGGTATCGCGAAGCTAAAGCCCGAAGATGATTCACAGGATTTAACACCGTTGCTCGATACGGTTTTGAAGCACGTGCCAGACGCTTCGGCGGGGCGCTCAGCAGAGGCACCTCTGATGCTTCAGCCATTTAACCTGGGCTACGACAATTTCATGGGGCGCCTTGCAATAGGGCGTATCTACGACGGCACTATCAAAACCGGCCAAACTGTTTTTGTTAAAAAGCCAAATGGTGAGACGCGCTCGGGCAAGGTAACCAAGCTCTTCTCGTTTAAGGGGCTCGATAGGGAGGAGGTAGAGAGTGCCTCGGCAGGCGACATTGTGCTTGTGGCTGGTCTCCCCGATATTTATATAGGTGAGACGGTTACTACTGACGAAAGCGCAGAGCCCTTGCCGGCGATTGCCGTTGATGAGCCCACCATCACGCTCAATTTTCTGGTGAATAATTCGCCCTTTGCTGGGCGCGAGGGTAAGTATGTGACGAGCAGGCAGATACGCGAGCGGCTTGAAAAGGAGCTTGAGATCAATGTCGGGCTCAAAATAGACTTTGCGAGCGCAGATGCGTTTAAGGTGTCGGGTCGCGGGGAGCTCCATATTGCTGTTTTGCTTGAGAATATGCGCCGTGAGGGTTTTGAAATGCAGGTCTCCCAACCACAAGTCATTCTTCGCAAGGAGAACGGTGGTGAAGTGCACGAACCATTCGAAGAGGCGATCATAGACACCCCGAGTGAGTTTCAAGGTGCGATTATTGAGAAGCTCGGCCAGAGGGCGTTTGTGCTTCAAGATTTGAAACAGCATGGCAATACCGTGCGTCTGACTCTGATTGGCCCCACGCGCGGCCTGCTTGGGTATCGCAACCAATTTGTTATAGATACCAAGGGCGAGGGTATCCTCTCCTCACGCGTTATCGGCTTTCAGCCATACGCAGGCGAAATAAAGAAGCGACAGGTGGGCTCGATGATCTCAATGGCAACCGGCAAGGCGCTTGGCTACTCACTGTGGACACTCCAAGAGCGTGGCGTGCTCTACATTGTGCCTGCAATGGAGGTCTACGAGGGGCAGGTAGTAGGCAACACTTCAAAGGGCGAAGAGATGACCGTAAACCCGACCAAGGCAAAGGCACAGTCAAACGTGCGCTCTTCAGGTACAGACGAGGCGATAGTACTCTTCCCCCCATTTCTCCTCACGATTGAGCGCGGGCTTGAGATTATGACTGAAGACGAGTACCTCGAAATCACTCCTGAATCAGTCAGGTTGCGAAAACAGGCGTTAACAGAGAATGATAGAGCCAGATCACGCCGGACATCCTAACCGCTTGCCCCGCTAAAATTCCGATTTTGTGGGGAGAACGACCGCGCCCGCGCACGAAGGAATGAGTAAGAAGTTTTTATAGGTTTATAAACTCTTCGGGAGTTAGGTTTGTTTGGCGGAGGATTTGACGCAAAAGCCCGGGACCAACAATATCGTGAAGGGGCACAGAGGTTGGCGGTCGACTTTCATGCTCAAGTCGTACATGACTGTCTTTTTGCCGTGCCACAACGTAACCCACACGCTCAAGTTTCGAGATAATTTCTTTGCCCGAGAGTCGGGGCAAACGAGGCATGGCTATGCAGCAATGAGGTGCACACTCACTTGGGTAGGGGATGCATTTCGACCCTCGGGCATTTCTTCGAGACAGAGTTCAGTAGCCTCTTGTACATTTGCAAGTGCTTCCTCAATCGTCTTGCCTTGGCTGAAGCATCCCGAGAGTGAGGTGTTGGTAGTAACAAAGAAGCCGTCCTCATCTTTCTCGACGACAATAGGATAGAGCTGTCGGTTGCGCGTCTTTTTCATTTCGTCAGTATAGCATATTTGGCCAAAACGACCGGACTCAAGCTTGAGAATTCTTTTTGAAGAATAAAAACGCTAGTAGAGACAGCACACCAAGAATCAAAATAGCGAAGCCGATTTTTTCTACCCCCGCTATAGCCTCTGAGTACATATGGTACGTGTTGCCGACCTGCCAGCCGACAACTCCGAGCACAAGCGCTCGCACAAGCGCGCCCACAAAGGTAATAACTAAGAATGTCTTTAGCGAATAGCGCACGATACCGCAAAAGCCAGAAATCGCGACACCCGGGACGATAGGTAGTATGCGCAAAATGAGTAGAGCGAGCTCGTCGCCTTGACCGCGGGTCAGACGCTCCTCTGCTTTTTCTAGATCTGCCCAACCGAGGCCGAGCCACCGCTTACTTTTTTCAATAGCGGGTTTACCGCCCCAATACCCTAGGCCATACACGGCGAGAGAGCCTAAGGTGATACCGCACGCAACCGGCAGAGCAATCAAAAACAATGTATGCCACAGCACATACAAAAAGCCACTCTCGGCAGGCAATAAGAAAAAACCGGCCGCAAGCGGCACCAGCGGTGAAGGTATTGGGGCGATTATTTCTTCAAGCAGAGTTGCCAAAAAGACCCCCAGGGGGCCGTAGGCGATAATGATAGGCTCTATGTAAGAAATAAGGGCGTCAAGCATCAGTGTGTAATGTTACCACGCGCGATAAGGGCTCATACGAAAATGGGGTCAGGTACCTTTTATGTAGATGAGGAGTGGGTGAGAATTGTCGATTGCAACTCTCGGTCATTCGCTTGATTTAGTCGGTAGTCCTTTTCTGTATCTTTCGATCAGCACTTCTTTCTTATCTCGACGCCATTTTTTAATTTTGATCTCGCGTTTCCGAGCTCTTATTAATGTAAGCTGCTGCTCCAGGAAAACTATTTTAAATTCAGAATCTCGCTTTGTGTAAATCGCACCGCGTTTTTCATTGTGATATGTAAGTCGCTGCTCTGGGTTGTCGGTTATGCCAGTGTACAGATCGCCGTATGAGTTTTTGATCCTATAGACAAAAAACATAAAGAAATAATACCAGTCCCTCGACTACGCTCGGGACACTCGACTCGCTTATACACAAAACACCCCTTGCGAGGTGTTTGCGCGCCTGCTTTTTCGAGGTGGTTTACCACGAGCGAGCGAAGCGAGTCGAGTGGAGGTGGGGAGAATTGAACTCCCGTCCGAGTCTGGCAGAGAGAGCGCATCTACGACACATAGCTCAAGTTATATACTAGGGCAGGGTGCGAGGAACTAGAGCGAAACCACTCCTGCCTGATCTCATAACCCCGCCGAGGCGGGGTAAATTTAAGCGCGTATCGCGAGAAGCAATACGAACCGACCTCACAGATGATTCCACCTCACCCCCACGCTGTGAGCGCCGAAAAGAGTGAGATGTCGCGTAGGCGAAGCGCGGTTAGGCGCGGGCGTACGCGAACGCAAAGTCATTCATACCGAAGTATGGGGACTTTACGCTTGCAAGAGTATTCTTAGCAAGTATTGTGCCCACCAGTTTAAAGTGGTGTGTGGGCGTGCACTGTGTCGCGCGCTGTCAAAGATCAGACCGTCAAAGCCGGTCACCCCCTCGGACACAACATTGTATCAAATGCGGTCTCTGAGCGATTGATCGGTGTGCTGCGCAAGTATATGTCTGCGAAGTACGGAGGAGGGAGTTGGTGAGAAAATAGTCTGGCCCGCGTAGGCGGGAGACCCGAGGACTTTTTCGCAGGCAACTTCTTCCTCCGTTAGCGACTCTTCAGGAGCCGTTCTTGTTCACGGGAGGCATCGCGTTTTTTGATGTCTTCGCGCTTGTCTGCGTTGCCTTTGCCACGAACGATAGCGACTTTTACCTTGATTAACCTCTTGTTATTATACACCTCCAGAGGCACTATTGTCAAGCCTTTTTTGCCCTCGGCATCGGCGAGCGCCACGATCTCTTGCTTCTTAAGGAGCAGGCGACGCGCGCGTTCAGGGTCGTACTCTTTTGGGGTGTTCTTGACCTGATAGGCGGGGATGGTCGCGCCGAGGAGCCACGCTTCGCCCCCACGCACTACCACGCGTGCGCCGTCGAGGGAGCCTAGTTTCGCACGTAAGGCTTTTACCTCGTGACCCACGAGCTCAATACCCGCCTGAAAAGTCTCAAGCGGGGCGTATTTAAGGAATGCCTTTTTGTATTCGATAAGAGTCACTCGCCCACTATACCACCGCCTACAGGGTGTAAAAATTGAGGAATTTTGGCGGCATGTTAGAGTGTTGCGGTAATGGCTAATGGCAAGAAAAACATGCGGCCGCCACGCGGCCTAAAGCCCCCGACCCCAAAGGGGTCGGGGGGCTGGTTCCCGACTTTGGGAGGCCCTTCGTTCATGGGCAACCTGCTTACGGTCATTCTCGTCTTTCTGTTTATTTCAAGTGGCTACTCACTCTTTACCGACTTTGCCGCGAAGCCTGAGTCTATACCGCTCTCGCAGGTTGCGGCCGATGTAGCGGGGGGCACCATCGCCAAGGTGACGGTGGCAGGCAACCATCTCGAGATTACCTATGCCGATGGCAGTGAGCGCGAATCTACTAAAGACCCGTCGACCTCGCTCCCTGAAATACTCGCGACGTACGGGGTCACACCTGCAGATCTCGCCAATGTCGAGATTCGCGTTGAGGGTGAGTCGGGCTTCCGCTTTTGGTTCCTCACTCTTGCTCCGGTGCTTTTGCCGCTCATCTTTCTTGGATTTCTGTTTTGGTTTATTTCGCGGCAGGTACGCGGAGCAGGGATGCAAGCGTTTACTTTTGGGCAGTCAAAAGCTCGGATGATTGACCCGGCAGACTCCTCACAACGGGTGACCTTCGCCGATGTTGCGGGAGCGCGCGAAGCTAAAGAGGAGCTTTTAGAAATTGTCGACTTTTTGAAGAACCCTAAGAAGTTTTTGGATATCGGTGCGCGTATCCCTAAGGGCATTATCCTCATGGGCGCGCCTGGGACGGGCAAAACGCTTTTGGCACGCGCAGTCGCGGGCGAGGCAGGCGTACCCTTTTTATCTATTAGCGGCTCGGAGTTTGTTGAAATGTTTGTCGGCGTGGGTGCTTCTCGCGTTCGCGACCTCT
>CAZWKU010000020.1:0-9432 GCA_964634595.1 uncultured Candidatus Saccharibacteria bacterium
GTTCAATGACGCGTGCTGCTGCTGGTGCCTGCGCTTTGTTGGTGAGGGTGATATTTATAACGTCGTTCTCAAGCGGAGTATCTACCGCTTCAGAGAGAACGAAGGGTGCCCTTTGTGGGGCGAGAGGGGTTGGGGTAGGTGGCGCACTTTCCTCTTCATCGCCAGCCCTGATCACTTCAGTAAAGCCGGCCTTGACCCCATGTTGCACTGCGGCAGTATCACTCTCGAGGGTGCGTACAAATTGCTTCGCCTCGGTAGCTCCGAGCGATTTTTGAGATACAGAGGGAGAGGGTTGGTCTTTCGGAGGCATGCTCCTAATATCTTACCTCATTCTTACCCGCGTGAGCCGATGGTAAAGCGTTTTGGATCATCGCACAGGTCGGTAAACGCCTGGATCGCCTCTTTTAGTTTTGAAGACGATGATTTACCAAATGATATAGCCTCAACCTGGCATCCTTGATTAAGGAGGTATTCAACGAGCGGCACGTAGTCCCCATCGCCTGAAGCAATTACAACCGTGTCGAGTTTCGGGGCCATCTTAACTGCATCCATCGCAAGCCCGACATCCCAGTCGGCCTTCTTGGCGCCATCGGCAAAGATTTGAAGATCTTTTACCTTTGTTTCTATACCGATTTTGGTGAGTGCCTCAAAGAAATTCTTCTCTTCCCCACTCTCGGTAGAGATAACGTAGGCGATGGCGCGCACCAGGGTACGGCCTCCCACAGCCTCTTCAAGCACTTTACCGAAATTCACCCGCGCCTTGTACAGGTGCTTCGCGCTGTGATAGAGATTTTGCGTGTCGATAAAAACGCCCACACGTTGAGCCTGATGTTTGATAACAGCCATAAAATAGTTAATTAGGCGTTAGGCTTTAGGCACTCGCCAAAATAAAAAGCGTCACGCAATGAAATTATTAAAATCGCACCAATATATCTTACCACCTCGCTAACGCCTAAAGCCGAGGCCTACTGCCTACTTCTTCAACCCAAGCTTTTTAATAAGCGCGTTGTACTGGCGCTTGTTTGAGGTCTCAAGATAGCGCAGGTGCGAGCGGCGATCAGCGACCATCTGCAAAAGGCCGCGGCGCGAGTGAAAGTCCTTCGCATTTTTCTTTAAATGCTTGGTCAGTTCGTCAATGCGTCGTGAAAGGAGCGCCACCTGTATCTCAGGCGAGCCGGTGTCGGTATCGTGACGACCATTCTCTTTTATGATTTTCACCTTTTTCTTTGGGGTAAGCATGTGCAGGCACTCTACCACATCTTGATTATCCTCGCAATAGTGGCGGAGTACGCCTCGCAAAGCATTGCCTCTGCGAAGGGTACGCATAATTTTTTGCTAAAAATTTGCTCATGCCGCTCGCCGTCGCTCGCGGGAGCCCCTTCTCGAGCCAAGGCTTTACTCGCTATACTGTTCTTATGAACACAGAGCAGGCGAAGCGAGAATTTTTAGAGTATATAGAGATAGAGCGGGGGCGCGCGATAAAAACGGTAGCCAACTACGACCACTACCTCACACGCTTTTTTGCTCAGATGCACATCACCGATACGGGGGCAATTACTGAAAATGCGGTACGCGACTTTCGTTTGTGGCTGAATCGGCAAGGAGGAGTTGAAGGCTCGATGAAACGCCGCACGCAAAATTACTACTTGATCGCTCTGCGCTCGTTTCTCAAATACTTGCAAAAGCGCGGGGTGAAGTGCCTCTCTCCCGAGCGCATTGAGCTTGCCAAGCTACCTGAGCGGCACCTCGACCTCATTACTGCCGCTGAGCGGGATCGGCTTATGGAGGCACCGACGCGTGAACTGACACGTGAGAAAGACCCGCACAAGAGGAGGGTGCTCTTGCGCGACCGAGCGGTTCTCGAGCTCCTTTTTTCTACTGGTCTGCGTGTTGCCGAATTGTGTGCATTGAATAGCGATCTTGACCTCACGCTTGATGAGTTTTCGGTACGGGGCAAGGGCGAGAAGATACGCGTTGTCTTTCTTTCACCTGCAGCAAAAAGGGCACTGCAGGAGTACGGAAAGGCTCGTGATGATATGGGGGAGGCTCTGTTTGTAGACGGGAGGCCGAAAAAGCTACACCGCATCGGCCCGCGTGATGTTCAGCGGCATATCAAAAAATATGCGGCCCTGGCAGGTATTACAAAAAAAGTGTCTCCTCACGTACTGCGTCACTCCTTTGCAACCGACCTCCTCTCAAATGGGGCAGATATCCGCTCGGTACAGCAACTGTTAGGGCATGCCTCTATCAATACAACGCAAATATATACCCACATCACTGACACGCATTTGCGCGATATCCACAAGAAATATCACGCACGTGGTCGCTAAAGAGTCTGAGCTGTTTTTTGCGTGGTGCCCTGGAGATTCAATACCACAATAAGGAGGGTCAGGAGCGAGACGCTGAACATGGGGAGCGCTATATTGAACAGGGAGAGGGCGCTTGCAAGTATGAGGGGTGCGGTTGCTGCATAGGCGGTCATTTTATATGCACGGGTATACCCACCATTGCGCTTCATGAGGCGAGCGATAATCCACGTAAGGAGCGCAAGCACGATGAAGTACACAAGGCTAAGGGTGATACCTGAGGTAAAGAGTAGCCAGAGCGCAAGTATTACCGCAATGGCAAGAAATGGCAGATAGGGGGCAGAGTTTGTAGCGAGCGTTTCAAGGAGGGGGCGCGAGAGAGAGACGCCCGTGATGCCCGTAAGCGACGTGATGCGCTGGCTACCGTCATCCTTCATGACGAGAGCGTTCTCCTTCAAGAGTACGTGGGTGTCATAGTCAGCAAGCTGTGAGATGGTGAAGGAGCTTTTTGTATCTATAACAACGAGATTTTTGGGGCTTTCACCAGTAGGGCCAGGGATTAGGTAGGGTTCAGGCTGATTGATTGATGCTTTGCCATTGGTGACCGTGACTACCAGCTCGGCTGGGTAGGCAGCAACAAGTGAGTCGAGCGTCGCTTTTGAAAAGAAAGACCAAATAGGTTGGATAAACACAATACTGCTGAGTATCGCGAGGAGCATGGCGAGTCGTATGAAGTACCAAACAGTGCGCGGGACACTACGAGCGTCTACCCCTGCATAAAAAATTGGGTCGTAGATACTCGAACGCAAGGTGTGAAAGAATTTCATGACAGTAGTATATAACAGAAAAAGGCCGCGCTGGGTTCGGTAACAGCGCGGCCCGATCGGAACAGCTAAGCTGGCAGTCTGTGCTGAGTCCTTTTTGCTAGAGTTGCACTTTAAGCTTATCACATTCAATACGCTAGAATAGCGGCATGAAGATAATGAGTTGGAATGTGAACGGGATACGGGCGGTGGCGAAGAAAGGCACGTTTCAAGAGCTTTTGAAAAAATATAAGCCTGACGTGCTATGCCTGCAGGAGACTAAGGCGGAGCAGAGCCAATCCCCCATCGATTTGCCTGACTACGAGGAGTTTTGGAGTAGTGCGAAGAAAAAAGGCTACAGTGGCACCGCTATTTTCACTAAGCGCACTCCCGAGAACGTACTCTTTGGCCTCCCCGAAGATCTGATTAAGAAATACAAACTGGGCGAAGACAGCTACGGTAACCCAAACGAAGAGGGCCGTATTATCGCGGCCGATATCGGGCCATTTTATGTAGTGAGTGTGTACACCCCCAATGCAAAGCCTGATCTCTCTCGCCTCTCGCTTCGCCACACGCAGTGGGACCCTGCCTTCTTGGCATACATGAAGCGCCTTGAAGAGGAGAAGCCGGTCATTTTTTGCGGGGATTTAAACGTCGCCCACACTCCTGATGATCTTGCCCACCCCGAGGCCAACGAGGGCGAGCACGGGTATACGAAAGAAGAGCGTGAGGGTATTGATGAAGTAGTTAAAGCCGGGTTTATCGACACCTTTCGTCTCCACACTCCCACGGGCAAGGGCTACTACACCTGGTGGAGCCACTGGCGTAACGCCCGCGAGCGCAATGTGGGCTGGCGCATCGACTATATATTTGCGAGCAAAGCACTCAAATCAAAAATAAAGAAGGCAGAAATCCACCCCGAGGTGCTTGGTAGCGACCACTGCCCTGTCTCAATAGAGCTTGCATAAAACAAAAACACCGCCGTGAAGCGGTGTTTTTGTTTAGCATGAGGGTTTTCCTCCCCAATGCGAAAACGAGCTTATCATAAGAAAATATAGCAAATAAAAAGACTTCCGCAAGTACCCCTGGGGATAGTCATTCAAAGCCGATAGAGGGTTCAGGCGGGAAGCGCCTGAAGGCCGCAGGCGCAGTGGCGTCGAGACGGGGTCGCGCAATTCGCCAGCAGGCGAATATGCGTGACTCGAACCCTCGAAAAGCGAAGTGACAAGCTCGTTTTCGCACCGTGCCACCGGCTTATCTACGAGTCTAGCACGCGTATAAAAACAAAACCGCCAGCGTTTTCACGCGGGCGGTTTTTTACGCACCTCTAGGTACACACAGAACACATGCCAAGTGACGCTTACGAAGCACGCGAGAAATATCCCCGCCATGACTCGCCACGCAATACCCTCTTGCTCAAACCGCAAGACATACTCATAGGCAACGCGTACTACGCAACCAGCACCTGCAATGGTGGCAAACAAGAACTTATTCATGCGTCTCTCCTGCTTGTTGCAAAGATCAATCTCGATCGAGCGCTCGAACTGATTTCAAGCGCCGAATAAAGAGGAGGAATCTGTCACATTCCCCCGAGTGTTTTGATAGTTTTGCTCCTACTGCCCCACTGTCGGGTACTCAGAGCTTCTGTTGCCAAGCGGGATATCAGCCCGCTCCGATCATGAACCTGAAGATTCTAAACTCAGAGGAATGTTCTCCATGAGTTTCTTGGGGATTTTGCAATGCCCCAAGTCCTTCATAGGTAGTAATTTCTCCATCGTTCCCTGTTTTGCGTACAGGAGGAGCATTCGCTCCTCGGATCTTCCGACATGGCTCGTCGGGTAGGGCACGCATTGACCATGTTTTTTCTGCTCCAGCCGGATGGCAGTACCGAAGTACTGGCTGAAGAGCAAAGGACCATCGTCAATACCACTCTCCGTGGGTTGAGCATTTGCTCTGACGGAGCAAATGACAAACCCACCTTCGACTTGAGGAATTGCAATCTCATGCAACCCCTGGCCGAACACCTCGATACCAAGCTCATGTCCTATCGGTTCCAATCCAAGCCTTTCAGCCAAGAAATTGGGAACCGCAAGATTCATCCAAGTCCGTGTGTCATCTATCGAACAGCTCAAACCGTTAAGCCGGCAGAGCTCGGGGAAATGAGTCACGTATAGCGTGACTTGCTTCCCAGTCGACAAGAGGCGCAAATTCGCCTCAAATGAAGCACGGATACTTGGGATGGCACTCGGGATGAACCCTTGTACCGCATGCCGCAGGAATTTCTGCGTGAACTCGACTTGCCGATCAGACGTGGTGAGAGTGAACTTTTGCATAGGGGTGCCCTCCTAAGGCAGTGGCCGAAAGGCCTGTTTCAATTAACTTTCTGCGAGCAGTATACGCCAGGACACGCAGAAAGTCAAGTACTTTGACTATAATTTTACTTACAGAATGGCTATTCTAACCTTGTTTTATAACGAAATATGTGAAATATGTCTATAAATCATCAAAATTATTGACTATCTTAATGCCTTGGTATAGGATAGAAAGCGTATGGAGATAAAAGAAGCCCTGCAGATCATAGGCCTCAACGATAAGGAGTCAGCCGTCTACACTGCCCTTCTACAGCTTGGTCGTGCCTCGGCCTATGGTGTAGCCCAAAAAAGTGGCCTCAAAAAGCCTACCGCCTACGTCATTCTGGATGAACTTATCAAAAAAGGGCTCGTGCATAAGGTGCCGCGCGTCCGTAAACAGCTGTATGTGCCACAGTCGCCAGAGCAAGCCTTCGCGCTCGCGGAGGAGAAGTTGAACTTGGCAAAACAAAAGCTACCAGAGTTGCTTGCGATGTCGAAGGGTGAGGAGACCAAAGTGAGTACGCTGTATTTCGAGGGAGTAAAGGGTATTAAGCAACTCATGGAGTATCGCAGCAAAGAGCTAAAAGGTCAGGAGATGGTCGGCTTTTATGCGACCGACAAAAACGCCGACCCAGAACTGCGAAAATACTTTCGTGAAGAGTGGAATGAAAAGAATCTCCGGCTCGGCATCACTATGCGTGGAATGGTGCCCAACGATCCTTCAATTGCAGACTTTCGGGCGACAGATACCAAATACAAACGTGAGATGAAGGTGGTGTCGCCAGAGCAGTACTCCTCCGAGGTCGCTATAGATACCGTCGGCGACCTGGTGCGGATACAGGATTACAAGAATTTGCAGGGCGTCATTATTGAAAACAAGGATGTCGCCAAAACCGTAAGAGAAATCTTTGAAATGACCTGGGCTAAGTACTAGCCACCCCCTGGGTGTTACTCCCCAAATAACTCTTGATGGGTTCCGATATTTTCGATCACAACGGTATGGTCATTCTCGATGCGTTCGTACATGACTAAAAGATTGAACCCGATGTGACATTCGCGAAACCTCGATAGGTCTCCTTGTAACTGGTGATCTTTAAACTCTTTCGGTAGTACCTCCCCTGTCATAAACAGTGAGAGGAGCTTCTGAAACTGCTCTTGAGAGAAAGAGCCGCTTCGCCACAAGCGTTTCAATGCTTTTCTTGCGCTTTGAGCATACGCAATCTCGTACATAGGCAAAACTATGAGATGGCCCGTATGGCCTCCTCAACCGTTTTGTAGCGTTTTGCGTGTTTTTTCGCATGCTCTGCCTCGCGGAGTATCCGCGCTTCAAATTCAGGAGTGAAGCCATTTACGGTGCGAGGGGTAAAGGGCATTGCTTTGTCTTGTGCTACACGCGAGAGATACATATTTACGCCCGTTGATAAATCAAGCCCCATCTGCTTAAAAACACGTTGTGCGGCATGCTTTGTGGCAGTGTCAGTTCGGATGTTGATTGTTGTCTTTGTGACCATGTAGACAAAGTATATACATTGTACTCATGGCGTCAATATGAAAAGTTACGGGCTCCGACCACTGCCCTGTCTCTATAGAGCTTGCATAAACAAAAACACCGCCGTGAAGCGGTGTTTTTGTTTCCAGATTCTAAGGGTTCAAACAGAACCAGACTCGGTACTTGTTTAATATATACCCCAAGTATTAAATGTCAATGCGTACTGGGGATAATTTCTTGAAGCCGGCGAAGGGAGTCGAACCCTTTGAATCCAGATTACCGAGTCCAGTTCAGCTCCGAGCCGCCGGCTATTTTAAGTTTATCACGCGCATAAAACAAAACCGCCAGCGTTTTCAGGCTAGCGACTCGATTTTTCGTGAGTAGCGTGGTAATATCTGCATAGCTTAGAGGGAGGTAAGCTAAATGCCCAATGTCTGCGAATGCGGACGGTCGATTGTGGTAATGAACTGTCGCGCTAAAACGGTAGCTCCCGATGAAGATCATGCTCTTTGTCGCCAGTGCTATCGCGCTCATCGCGATTCGGCTCGTCATCACATCTAGGCTCCGCGAAGAGGCTCTGTCCTCCTTTGCGGAGCCTCTTCTTTTTTACAAAACCGAACGGGCGCGTTTCAGGGGTATAAAGGACACTTATCCACATGGGTGTCCTTTACGGCCAATACCGCAGATGTCCTTTATGGTATCTTAGTGAAAGACTGATTGTACCTTGCTCGTTCTTTTGAGCGCTGATAAGCGGTCCCTGCCTACGGCTTGGCGGCGCTTCCGCCTATTAACTTTTTGGGCTCAGTTCTGCTCTATCTAGCGCGCCCGTTCTTTAATATCAGTATCAACTTAAAGACCGCCCCGTTCTAACGGCCCATTTCTCCTCGAGGGTGCCGCCATATCGCCCAAACTCATTTTATCCCTCGACCCGGCCGCCTTGATGGGCGGTTTTTTATTACATCAGCAGACGTGATGTTTCTCTAATATTTTTTGCACCTCCTCCTCTTCCCTCTTTTCACGCACCCCTTTACCTGCCTCACCTAGACGTTGAAGCTCTGCTTCGGGCAGCTTGAAGAGCTCCAAAGCGCGCTTATCTAGATACTCCTCAGTGTTTCGTTCAGGGTCGTCGAGGACCTCTTCAAGTAGTACGTGGAGCACCCACCCTATTTTCGGTCCTGGTTGCACGTGTAACTCTTGCATAAGCCGGTTGCCGTCAGTCTTAAGCATGGCTACCGATATCGGGTCACGAAGCGCCTGTTCTACCATAGCTACATATTTGCGTAGCCGAAAAGGCTGCTCTTTTGGCCTACCAGTGCCTATGCGATCACATATTCGCAGGTTCAGGAGGTCCTGTATGTTCTCCTTCCCTACATTTGTTATCACCCTTCGTACTGCCGATATGGTAATCACCTCTGGATCAGAGAAAAACATGTGCCACCTAACTAGTTTCACAACTTTATCGATAGTTTCATGTGAAAACTTTAGCTCCCCGAGCGCCTTTTTGGTTACACGTGAACCAACTACTTCATGGCCATGAAAGGTCCAATCCTTCTTTTCATCTGACCAACGGCGTGTTTCTGGCTTAGAGATATCATGAAAGAGGGCAGCCAGGCGGACTTCAAAGCTGTACTTCTTATCTGCTGCGTGTTGCATGGAGCGTAGTAGGTGCCCGAATACGTCATACTTATGGGCCTGGTTCTGATCTACCCCGATGCCCTTAGTAAGTTCTGGCGCAATGTACTCAAGTATCCCTAGCTGTTGCGCCAGTACCAGGGCAGTCATGGGGAAGTCAGACTCAAGTATCCGCACCAGCTCATCCTTGATTCTTTCACGTGAAATGTCTTTCAAGTGTTTCGCGTGTAACTGAATGGCCGCCGCCGTGTCGGTATCTATAGCAAATTCAAGCTCTGCGACCAGCCTTACTGCCCGCATCATGCGCAGAGCATCCTCAGAGAGCCGCAGTGACGCGTCTCCTACAGACCTGATCACTTTGTCCTTTATGTCCTTTAAACCACTGTACGGGTCAATTATTTGTCCTTGAGAGGCATCAAGCGCGATGGCGTTCACGGTGAAGTCGCGGCGTGCCAAGTCTTCAGTCAGAGAGGCGCCGAAAGTTACCTTGTCAGGGCGGCGCCGATCAGAATAGCCAGACTCTTTGCGGTAGGGGGTTATCTCTACAATCGCAAGGGTACTATCTTTTGCACCAGTCTTTACGCCTACGGTGCCGTAGTCGTTTTCATAAAAAGAGTCAGAAAATAAGCCCTGGATCTGTTCTGGGGTAGCGTTAGTCGTAATGTCCCAATCTTTAGGGGTTTTGCCAATAACCAAGTCGCGGACGCACCCGCCTACCAGATATGCTTCATACCCGGCCGTCTTCAGTCTTTCTGATATTGCACTGATCTCCTTAGGCACCGCATAGCTCATGGCGTGATACTAACATGATAGTGTGTCATAGTAGAGTTTAAGCCCCTGTAGTGAAACGG
>CAZWKU010000021.1:0-7589 GCA_964634595.1 uncultured Candidatus Saccharibacteria bacterium
GGTGAGGCGGGTTATAAAATCTCCGACGCGGTCGTTTACCATGATGCTTTTTTAACGCCCGGGATCTTGCCCTCACGCGCAAGCTCACGAAACTCGATACGAGAAAGACCGAAAGATCGCATGTAGCCACGCGATCGCCCGGTTACCGCACAACGATTTTTGATGCGTACCGCCGACGAATTGCGGGGGAGCAACTGAATCGCGTCCCAGTCACCCGCAGCCTTAAGAGCCGCTCGCTTAGCGGCGTACTTTTTGACGAGCTTTTGCTTCTTAGCAAGTCGTGCGATCTGGGACTTTTTAGCCATGGTAGTAAGAAAAATAGCTCCGAAGAGCGTGATCTTAATCTATCACTCCCCCTCTCCCCCGTCAACGCGCCGTTTTGAGTGCTTTTTGAGCCGTAGAGCAATCTCTGTTACTTCGATATGTTCTGTGGCAATAGCAAGAGCCAGTGCCTCTACAACCCCCTCTTTCGCAATAAAGACATGGCCATTATCTTCGAGAAAAACAATGGCGGCGGTCATGCCCGTGCGCTTATTGCCATCGAGAAAAGGATGGTTTGTGATGATGCGGTGCGCATATACCGCCGCCTTATCAAAGATGGTCGGGTAGAGCTCTTTACCAAACACTGACTGTTGTGGCTGGCCCTCCAGACTCTTGAGAAGATGATGATCACGAACGCCGTGCGCGCCCACCGTCTCTTGCACGACTAAATCGTGGAGACGAAGAATGTCCTCTTGAGAGAGATATTTCATTCTTTTGCCAAACGTTCGAGGTCAGAGCGGTAGCGCTCGATAAAATCGAGGCCGAGCTTAGTGATATGTTCAGCACGGTTATCAGGCACAGCGATAGCTTCTATAGAGACACGGCGTGTCTCTGGGTACATGCGCACCTCGACTTCGTCTCCAATAGAAATACCAAGCCCCTTAAGAGACTTTTTGGGGATGACCACTGCCGCCGATGAACCGACTTTGAGGACTTTTTGTATCATAATGATTGATTAGAATAATATACTAATCTAACCACCACCGGCTGTCAATCAGTGAATACCTCAACCGGGTTGAGGTATTCACCTATCTCTTTTTGTCTTGCTTGGCGACCAAGGGGAGGCCGAGGTGGCGAAAGAACGCTTCTGCTTCTTTTTTGTTTTTCGCCGTGGTGACGATGGTTACGGCAAGACCGAAGACATCTTTCAAGTCTTCGTCTGAAGTCTCGGGGAAGATGGTGTTCTCTTTGATGCCTATCGTTAGATTACCCATCTCGTCAATTGCACGCGCAGAAAGACCACGAAAGTCGCGGGTGCGTGGGAGAGCGATATGAATAAGCTTATCGAGAAAGTCGAACATGCGCGCACCACGAAGGGTCGTCTGGAGGCCTACTGTGTCACCCTCGCGCACTTTAAAAGTGGCGATTGAGGCGCGTGCGGCACGTCGCGCGGCCTTTTGGCCAGTAACGCGCGCCATACGATCTTCGATAAGCGCCAAGACCTTTGGGTCGCGCTTTTTACCTACCCCCGTTGCAACCACAACCTTGGTAACCCGGGGACTCTGCATACGCGAGGTGTAGCCGAAAGTCTCGGCGAGAGACTCGTAGGCAGTTTGCTGGCGTTGTTTTGTCATCATAAAATTAAGAGATTTTCGCGACGTTTGAGGCGTCGATAGGCATCGGGCGCTCAACGATTCTCCCCGACTGGTTGCCCTGCTTGCGGAGATGGCGCTTTGCCACATTGACCCCGTCAATAAGAACCTTACGCACTTTGGGGAAGGCACGGACTATGACCCCGGTCTTACCCTTGTCTTTACCGGAGAGAACCTTCACCTTGTCGCCTTTTTTAATATGGAGTGTCATACGCGTTAAATGATTTCAGGCGCGAGAGAGGCAATGTTGTGCCAGCCACGATCAACAAGCTCACGCGGCACCGGGCCAAAGACACGATTGCCCTTTGGGCCCATCTCCTTACCCTGCTTCTCGATAATAACTACTGCATTCTCATCAAAGCGGATATAGGAACCGTCTTTACGAGCAAAGGGCTTCTTTTGACGCACCACAATCGCGCGATACACCTCTTTCTTTTTTACCGCCTTGCGCGGCTCTGCAACTTGGATAGAAATAATGACCGTGTCGCCAATACCTGCATAGCGGCGCTTACTGCCACCAGGCACCTTGAACACACGAGCGATTTTTGCCCCCGTGTTGTCCGCGACCATAACGAGTGATTTATCCTGCAACATATAGTTTGAAGCGCTTGCGCTTTGAGATAGGGCGGGTTGCTACAATAGACACTTTGTCACCTACCTTGGCAGTATTGCCAGGATCATGCACCAAATACTTTTTTGATTGCACAAAATATTTCTTATATTTCACATGCTTCATGTATCGGTCAACGCGCACGGTCGCCGTGTCCTTCATGGCCGTCTTTACGACAGTACCAGCAAATATTTGAGGGCGTGAGGTAGTAGCAGTAGTCATAAGATTATGAGGTGATAGAGGCTCTGGCTCCCTGCTCGGTAAGTACACGGGCAATAGTGCGGCGCGCCTTCTTGAGCGCATTTGTGTCCTTAGGGCGCGCGCCCGCAGCCGCGAAGCGGTGAGCGTACAGATCTTTGCGAGTATCGCCAAGAAGCTTCCCGAGTTCGGTATCAGAGAGAGATTTCATGTTTGTACGTTTTGCCATAGAAATTAGCGGCGCGCAATTACCACGGTCTTCATAGGCAGCTTCATCCCCGCCTGGCGTAGGTGCTCTTTGGCAACTGTCTCAGGCACTCCATCGAGCTCAAACAAGACGCGACCCGGCCGCACCTCAAAGACAAAATGTTTTAGGTCGCCCTTGCCACTACCCATCCCCACTTCAGCAGGCTTTGCAGTAATAGGGCGATCAGGAAAGACGCGGATCCACATTTTGCCACCCTTGATCGTTGCGCGTGTGATCACTTTACGCGCTGACTCGATCTGGTTCGAGGTAAGACGCGCGGGCGAAACAGCCTTGAGCGCATATGAGCCAAAGGCAATCGTAACGCCGCGCGTATCAGGACGATTAAGCTTCGTCTCGCTTTTACGCTGCGTTTGCCACTTGCGGTGTTTTACTTTTTTAGGGAAAAGCATAAGAGAAAATAGGCGCTAGGCGCTAGGCTTTAGCTTCTTTTCGGCGAAAATATTGCCGCGATAGATCCACACTTTGATGCCTATGACGCCATAGGGCAGATAGGCCTCTTCGTGCGCGAAGTCAATATCAGCTCGAAAGGTCTGGAGAGGTATGCGACCCTTCTTGATCTGCTCTTTACGGCTCATCTCAGCCCCGCCGAGACGACCCGAAATAGTGATGCGTACACCCTGTACATCTTTAATCGCCATTACCTTCTCGACGGTCTGCTTCAGCACCCGGCGAAAGGGGAGACGCTTCTCGAGCCCCTCAGCGACCATATAGCTCACCACGGCCGCATCAGTCTCGGGCTGACGAATCTCGAGAATATCGAGCTTCAATGTGCGCTTGTCTTCGGGGGCCGCCGACCTAACGACACGCGCAAGCTCTGCGCGGAGTTTGCCAGCATTCTCACCTGAGCGGCCAATGACAAGACCTGGGCGGGCTGTATGCACTATCACGTGGAGCTCGGCAGTAGAGCGCTCGATCTCGACGTTCGCTGAGTAGGTGCCCCGCAGACGCGTTGAAAGAAAGGTGCGTATCATTGCATCAACCTTAATATTTTCGCGAAAGTTCTTTTTATTGCCCGCAAACCAACGACTCTTCCAGTCGCGGATGATGCCGAGGCGGTGCGCGTAAGGATGTACGATGTGTGTCATATGAGATAGGGGCGCTAGGCGCTAGGCGCTAGCGTGAGAATGACCCGGCTGCGGCGGCGGCGAATCATCGAGGCGCGACCAAACGCACGTGGCATAAAACGCTTATGCATACCGGCGCTCTCAACCATAAGCCCCTTTATTTTGAGCTTGGCCGTATCTTCTACCGTGAGGTTGGCATTTGCGGCGGCGCTCTGTATAAGCTTTGCAACCGGTCCTGCAGAGCGCTTAGGGAGAAATTTGAGTGCGGCGAGTGCCTGCGGGACTGACTTCCCTTTTACTAAATCGGCAACAAGTCTCACCTTGCGAGGGCTCTGGTTGTAGTTCTCAAGAGTCGCCTTCATAGGTTATTTAGCGGGAGCCTTAGTAGCACCAGCGGTCGCCGCGGCCTTTGCAGCTGATGCTGAGGCAATTTCGGCCTCTTGTGCCTTCATCTCAAGCTCCTTCTGCATCTTGCCGCCGTGACGGGTAAATTTCTTAGTGAGCGAAAACTCGCCAAGGCGATGCCCAACCATCTCTTCGGTAATGAGTACATCGTTAAAAATCTTGCCGTTGTGTATGCCAAAGGTAAAACCGACCATTTCAGGGGCGATTTGTGAGCGGCGAGCCCAGGTCTTAATAACACCGGCACTTGCCGGCTTTTTATCTTTGATTTTCTTCATCAACTTAACGTCAATGAAAGGACCTTTTTTAAGACTGCGTGCCATAAAGTAATTAAAAGCCCCGCGAGGGGGGACAGTCGTAAGATACAGGATGTCGTTCTCGCCGTCAATGACCCTCCATTTTAAAATCCCCGCATATTTCTTGCCTCATTTTAAAACCTTGACAGTTCGTCTATATATTTTGATACGGTTTTTGGTTTTTTCTTTTTGATGCCCACGCGGTATAGTGCCTATGGGACAGAAAGAAGGGTGCGTCTATGACATTGCAATATCATAACGAGCATACCGTTTTAGCTAAGACACCAGCGCAAGTTCGGGCTGCAGTTCGAAAATTGCATACCGAGCTTGGGAATGTTGAAATCTTTATCGAACCGCATAAGGCCTTTGATGGTTGTGCGGCACCTCTGCGAGTGAAAGCAGGAGACATTGACACTCTTGCCGATGAGCAGCTAACTCCCATTTGCGAGGATTACCCGCTCCACACGGCAGCCGTGACCCCGGTGTACTAGTTTTGTAAGTCTAACGAAAACCCCCGTTCGCCAGTTGGCGAACGGGGGTTTTGTTTTGTCTTATTTGTTCTTCCCGACGCGGCGGCGAGTAACAATAAACACGTTCGAGTATTTCTTTGGCGTACGGGTCTTTTGGCCCTTGCCTGTGGGCTTACCCCAGAGGCTCTTTGCACGACGGAGCCCACGGCCCTGCTTACCTTCACCACCACCGTGGGGGTGATCAACCGGGTTCATCGCCGAGCCGCGAACGGTTGGGCGAATACCCATCCAACGAGAACGACCGGCCTTACCAATGACCACAAGGTTGTGCTCGTCATTCCCCACGGTACCTACCGAGGCATAGCAGAGGTCAGAGACCTTACGCACTTCTGTTGAGGGGAGCTTAAGTAGCGCCTCACCCGCGTCATGAGCAATTACTTCAGCAAAATTGCCTGCCGAGCGCACCAAAACACCTCCTGCACCGGCTTTCAATTCTACATTGTAGACAAACGTGCCCACGGGGATCTTGCCGAGCGGCATGCGATTGCCGGACTCAACTCGAGCATCTTCACCCACCATAAACGTGTCCCCTACTTTCATCCCCTTTGGGACAGTAACGTAACGACGCTCGCCGTCTTGATACACCACACGCGCAATAAATGCGGTGCGAAAAGGATCGTACTCAATGGTCTCAACGCGAGCAGATATATTTTTTTTATCAAATGAGAAGTCGATATCGCGCAGGCGCCGCTTGTGTCCGCCACCCTGGTGACGCGTCGTGATGCGGCCAAACGCATTACGCCCGCCTTGGCGCTTCTTGGCCTTAAGCATCGCTTTCATTGGTCGGTCACCTGACAGGAGCTCCCTATAGGGGAGGGTGGTCATGGAGCGGCGACTCTTAGTGTAGGGGCGATATGATTTCATAAAATAGGTAGTTAGGCTTTAGGCGCTAGGCATTAGTTTATGCGAATTGAATGGTGTCACCCTTTTTTAGTGAGACGTAGGCCTTGCGACGAGCCGCTCGCACCGCGAGCCCACGGCGCGAACGCATCGAAACACGCGCGCCGGGCAAGTTCACGATGCGAATCTTGCGCGGCGTTACCTTGTAGAGCTCCTTAATCGCACGCGCTATCTCAAACTTATTTACTCCCTTGGGTACAGAAAAAGTATAGACGCCCTTCTCGGTATAGAGAATCGCCTTCTCGCTAAACCACGGTGCACGGATGCTGTCGTGAGGAGATTTCATACTTTATTTTTTATTTTTCTCGCTTGGCACGATGCGAGCACTCAATACCTTAAAACTCTCCTCGGGTGCCTCGATAATCAGGTATTTGTACGAGAGCACTGACAGTGGGTTAATGTTGCGCACATCTTCAGTGGCAATGGCACCAAGATTACGAAAGCTCTTCACCGCATGCGTTTCATGACGTGCAAGAGCGATGAGTGCCGTGTTCTTACCCTTCACCAGAAGCTTCGCCCCTGCCACTTTGCCAAGCGCTACAAGCGTGTTGATGGCTGTCTTTGTTTTAGGAGTACCGAAGGTGAGCTTCTCTACCAAAATAAGCTCGCCATCTTTTGCTTTGCGCGCAAGAACTGAGGCCAAGGCCTGCGCCTTCATCTTTTGGTTTATCTTCTCGTGATAATCGCGCTCTTTCCGAGGACCAAACGTGATACCGCCGTGGCGCCATAGAGGCGAACGGCTCGAGCCATGACGCGCTTGACCAGTGCCCTTTTGCTTCCAGGGCTTTTTACCACCGCCCGAGACTTCAGCACGGTCTTTGGTATGTGCGCGGTTTTGGCGTTTATTTGCCGCGAGCGCTGTTACCACTTGATGTACCAAGTCAGCACGCCATTTGGCGCCAAAAATCTTTTCTGGCAATTCAATCGTGCCAACCGTATCGCCTGTGATTGAGTAAATATTCATAGGTTTTATGCAGAGACTATCTCAAGAAGTGCGCCCCGTACCCCAGGGACAGCACCCGAGACGACCATTTCATCACCTGAGACGGCAAGAACTTTTAAATTCTTTACAGTGACACGGTCACTCCCCATACGGCCGGCCATACGGATACCTTTTGCAACACGGCCACCTGCGCGACCACCAGAACCACCAATAGAGCCGGCCTCTCGCTCGGAGTGCTTTTGGCCGTGGGTGCGAGGGCCACCGTGAAAGCCGTGACGCTTCACCACACCCGCAAAACCGTGTCCCTTTGAAATACCCGAAACCTGTACCGTATCTCCCACCACAAAAGTGTTCGGTATCTCACTACCGACTGTCGCCTGTTGGCCGTCTGTTCTAAACTCACGAATATCCTTAAACGCTTTACCTTTGCCGTGACCAAGCACTGCCTTTGAGACGGTCTTGGGGCGGCGTGAGCCAAAACCAATCTGAATAGCAGAGTACTTGTCATTGCCCTCTTTCGTCTTAACCTGCGTTACAAAAATAGGCTCGGTCTTGAGTATGGTGGCCGCAAGAGCACGACCGTCTTCGGTAAAGACGCGTGTCATCCCCTCTTTTTTTGCGATAATGAATTTCATTAAAAAATGCGCTGCAAGAGCGCGTCGGGTTTTGAACCCTCCGAGCCATTGGTCCCCCGCCACGTGGCGGGGACTTAGCAGTACGAGCACTCTAGCTCACTCAACCAAA
>CAZWKU010000022.1:0-7570 GCA_964634595.1 uncultured Candidatus Saccharibacteria bacterium
CCTGAGTATCGCTCATTCGTCTCACTTCGGGCTGGCGGGCGGGAGGCACCGTGCTTGCCGGCCCATCGGGCACGGGCTTTCTTATAGGCGTCTCAGGCCGTGCTACATATGCCTCGCGAGGTGGCGGATTGTCCACTCGAGGGCGCGAGGGGACAAACCCTTTCCCCATACGAGCGGGGCGCGAAGATGCTTCTTTGTGCGCCCCCTGTGCCGCTTCGCGCGCCGCACTAAGCTCATCAAAAATTGCTTTCTCTATAGGTGCGCGAGTATTGCCGTAGGTTTTGCGTGAAAACTCGATAACCTCTTTTCGATACGAGGTAGGGGGTGGCTCAATAGGTGGCAAGGTGAGGGCTGAAAAAGGGGGCGAGCCCACCCCATCGATCATAAGCGTGAGGTATACCTGCGCGAAACCAAGATTAACCAGATCTTCCTTGGTAAAGGTCGGCATAAAGATAGTCTCAAGTACCTCGGCATCAAAGGGCCCGACCCGAAAACACACGGTGGTGCCCACGTTGCCAAAGACTGCCGCACGGACCTCCTCTTCCATCTGCTCGACATACTGGTGTGCAATAAGAAGATTGAGATGGTATTTACGCGCTTCAGAGAGTATCTCGGCAAATGTCTCGTTCGCAAAGTTTTGAAATTCGTCGACGTAAAAGTAGAAATTCGGCGCACGCTTGAGCTCTTGAGCCGTAAGGTCAGCTCGGCTCATAGCTGCCAAGAAGATGCGCGTCGTGATCATGCTACCCAAGAGGCGCATGTTGACATCGCCCACCCTGCCCTTTGAGAGGTTGACGAGAAGGATCTTGCGACGATCCATGAGGTCGCGTATATCAAATGATGACTTTGCCTGACCGATGATGTTGCGGATCAAGGGGTTACCGGTGAATTGCCCGATCTTATTTTGTATAGCGGGAGTTGCCTCTTGCGTGTACCGGTCGCCATAGTTTGCAAACTCATCCTCCCAAAAGCTCTTCACCACCGGGTCTTTTACATTTGCAACCACCTTCTTGCGAAACTCCTTGTCGGTGTACATACGGTTTACCCCAAGTAAGGTGGCGTCGGGATATTCGAGGAGCGCAAGGAGTGTGTTGGTCAGAATGTACTCCATACGTGCGCTCCAGGCGTCTACCCAGATTTTCTTGAAGGTAGCCATGAGCCCCGAGACCACGAGATGGCGTTTGTCATAACCCACATCCTCCATCACATTGAAAGCAATGGGTTGTTCAAGATCAAACGGCGCAAAATAAATGACATCTTTAGCCCGACTCTCGGGGATGTAATCGAGGAGCTTATCAACCGCTGAACCGTGCGGATCGATAAACGCAAGCCCCTCGCCATTTCTAATATCTTGAATCGCCATGTTCTCAAGCAGAGTCGACTTACCCATGCCCGTTTTGCCTATAACGTACATGTGCCGCGCCCGGTCGCGCGCCTTGATACCAAAGGGCACGCGCTTACCGCGCGCATCAGTTGCCGCAAAGTACGTTACCCGCTCTGGGTTCTCTGCCATGCTCTACATGATATCAGAGCTTGTGTGCTATTCGAGCGATGTTGAGGTATTTGTAAGCACTTTGCGCAGTGAGGTGTATTTGTTGCTTGCGTCCCAAAAGATCCAGGAGTCGAGACCAGCGTCTTCGGTTGCCTTAATCTGGGCCGCGACCATCTCGGGAGTGTACGGTACGGGATAATTAAAATCTTGGAGCCAGGGGCGCATCTTTGACGCTTGATATGAATCTTTCTGATACACACCAGTGAATTTTTGTCCGGTGCTTGTAGCAACTCCCTCGCGCGCAGGGATAGTTACTGGCGCCATAATCGGCGCGTGGGTGAGGCCTGGGACAGTAGTGGTCGCCGCAGTAGTGCGGCGCACTGCTTCAACCATCGAGACATACACTACTTTGTAGGGGTTACTGTTGACGTCGATGATGCCTGCAAAGCCTTTGTTGTAGTGCGAGGGGTACACCATCGGCATGATGTAGTCAAAATAAGGTAGCGCGCGCTCGAGTTGCTGGCCGATACCAAGATCGTCGGTGAACACCGCAGCGTAACCAAAGAGATCGGCTGAAATGACGGCACCCTTCGGCGTTTCCTTTGCAAGGTACTGCCAAAAATGCTCGATAGCCTCTGCCCTGTCTTGATCGGGCGGGTATGCAACGTCTTTCATATCTCCATCTGAAGGCCAACGGATATAATCGTAGTTAATTTCATCAAAACCCATCTCCTCATACGAAACACGAGAGAGTTCTATCACATACTCCCAATACGGCTTAGCGAGTGGGCTGATAAATGAGAGGCCCTTATGGTCCTTCCATGGCTCCCCTGGTCGCGAGACACTTTGCACTGATTGCTCGGGGTAGAGCTTGGTGTACCGAGGGTCTTGAAAAACCGTGATGCGCCCCACAATATAAATATCCTCGGCATGCAACGCTTTTATAAAATCATGCATGTCAGAAACGCGACACTCTCGCGAGACTGAGTCTGCAAGGAGGGAATTTTCAGTTGAGAATGAAATATAGCCGGTAAAATCTTTGATATCAACCACAATGGTGTTGAGATCGGTTTCTCGCACAAGACGCACCAACCTCTCTCGTATTGAAGGGGTGCTTGCGACGCATTGGCTCATGTATACACCCTTGACCTGGGTGGGGGTCGGCACATGCTCTGCTACTGCCTGCACCGGAGCCTCTGGTTCTAGCACGGGCGCCGCCGTAATGTCCAAGTTCTGATACGTCGTGGCGAGCGCGGGAGGGAGAACAAAAAAAGTAAGGAAAATAAAAAGTGCTAAGCCAATACTCAGGGCCCCAAGAGATGCACTAGGCGATCGGCGAAAGCTCATCAGGAGAAGGGGCCGCTTTTGGCTCCCCTTGCCTTAAGACAGCAATTTGTTCTGACCGCAGCATAAAACCAATAACCGCAGTAATAGCCCCAAATAGCGGCAAAAGGACATGGAGCCAGGAGAGAGGAAGGGCCGCAAACGACGCGAGCATCGTAAGTACCCCAACCAACATTAAAAGACTTGCGCGAGACATGTGTGCATATTACCAGGCGGCGATAATGACGACAAATTCTCCCCGTTCACGTTCGGGGTGAGCAACCAGTTCAGCCTGTACCTCACTAGGTGAGCCTGAGATACTCTCCTCGTGGAGCTTGGTGAGCTCGCGACACACTACGATAGGGCGCCCGGCGGGGAGCGTCGCCGCCAAAGATGCAAGTGCCTTCATAATACGGTGCGGCGATTCGTAGAAAACAACTGCGCGCTTTTCGGCCGCGATCTGTTTAAAGAGTGTCTCCCGACCCTTTTTGTGGGGGAGAAATCCTAGAAACAGAAACTCTGCGGTGGGGAGCCCTGCTATCGAAAGCGCCGCCGCGAGTGCTGAAGGGCCAGGTATTGCCTCAATACGAGTGCCCATGCGCCTCGCCCTCGCCACAAGCTCCCCACCTGGGTCACTAATGCCGGGCGTCCCTGCATCGGTAATGAGCGCTACACGCTTCCCTGCTGAGAGAGCGGCGAGAACACGCCCCCCGCTCGTCACTGCTGTCCGTGCGTCGTAGCGGAGCAGGGGCTTCTCTATGCCGTAACGGGCGAGAAGCTTTGCCGAGACACGTGTGTCTTCGCAGGCAATTGCATCTGCCATCTTAAGCACCTCGATTGCGCGAAAGGTGATGTCGCCTAAGTTCCCTATTGGGGTCGCAACTACAGAGAGTGTCCCGTGCATACGGGCACTGTAGCAGAATCTTGACTCAGACACAAATTCGTGACAAACTGTGCGCAGGTTCAACGTAAGGGGGATCCCATGTCCCACGCACCTGTTCCTTCAATTGGCATGCGTGTTTTCTCGTTTCCTACTTGTCGAGTGGTCCATATACCAGCCACTTCACAGACCGATTGGTCGCTCAAAAATCTCTACGACCAATCATCCCTAGATAGAAACTGGGCACTCGCGCAGAGACTTGCTGAGATCTCGCACACGCTCAATCTAAAGACCGTGTACGCACCATCAGTCGCACATATGAGCGCGCATATTATTACCGACGTATCGAAGTTCGGGATCGCGATCAGACTAAACAGCAGGGTAACTTTATATCGCGACTTCCTAGCGGCAGACGGTGTACGGCTCGAGCAAGATGAAGCGTTTATGATGAGCTCGGGGGGGTGCCCTATCGTTATTGCCTCTAGCGGCGAACACTGCATCGCCGCCCACACTGGGCTCGACAGCCTTGCAGACCCTGCACGAGTACAGAGTACAGGGTCGTCCCGTACACATGACAGCGTCATCGAAGCCATAGCTGATTGCTTTCTCGGGAAAGGCATCGCACTCAGTGAAGTCTCTGTAGCTGCTGGTCTCGCGATACCACAAGAAGACTTCGTTCTCCATCTCGACCAGCCAGAGTTCGCAGACCGTACTCGTGCTCTCCAAGCCCACATTACACGGCGCTGGGGTGGCAGTATGTTCACCTCTGGCATACAGCATCATCAGAGAGTACTCTGTGTCTCGATGGAGAAACTGATCGAGGAGCAAGCCCGCGCCCTTGGGTTCGGGTCGGTGCAGATTTTCGGTACACTCGATACATATTCTGCCTACACACGACATCCAGACGCGAATATGCGTACGAGGCGCAATCTTGCGATCGTTCTCCGCACTGCATAAGTAGCTATACCGACTCGGCCGACCCATTTCAGGGTCGGCCGCTTTTTTGTTACTATCCTTGCTATGCGTGTGCACATGATCGGTATCGCGGGGGTTGGCATGAGCGCTACCGCGCTCCTTTTGAAAGAGCGCGGCGATACCGTCTCTGGCTCTGATGCTGAAACCTATGGCCAGACCACACCAGTCCTTGCCCGTGCCGGCATTACCTTCACCGTTGGGTATGATCCAAGAAACATTCCTCCCGACGTCGATTTTTTTGTAATTGGGCGCAATGCAAAACTCGCACCAAGCGAAAATGCTGAAGTCCGCGCCGCGTTTGAGAGTGGTAAAAAGATATGGAATTTCGCCGAAGTACTTGGTGAGCTCACAAACAACAGAGAGAACGCAGTAGTGGTAGGCAGTTATGGTAAATCGACCACTACCTCGCTTATCGCTCACATCGCGCGTCATAGCGGCACGCCTGCGGGATATTTTATCGGTGCAGAGCCGGTTCAAAGCACCTGGCTCCCTGCGCCTGCAGGCCTCGGCTCAGCATCACTCTTTATTCTTGAAGGCGATGAGTACCCCTCGGGACATACTGATTCGCGCGCAAAATTTATGCACTTGCACCCGACTGATGTGGTACTTACTGCCGTTGTACACGATCATGTAAACGTCTACCCGACCATCGAGAGCTACGAGCAGCCATTTAGAGAAATTCTAAGCATGATCTCGGGTAGCGGAATGCTCGTTGCCTGCGCAGATGAACCACATGCCCGCAGACTTGCGGGCGCCTCTGCTGTTACCTATGGCCTTACTAACGGCCGGTTTGTCGCGTCAAACATCCTGCCAGGTCAAACGACCCGATTTACCCTATCAGAAAACGGGAACCTTCTTGGCGATATCGAGACTTCCCTCCTTGGTGCGCACAATGTGCAAAATATTGCCGGTGCCGCCGCCTACATTCTTACCAAAAAAATCGCAACCTTCGCTCAGGTTGCTGCGGCCGTGCAAGATTTTAAAGGCATACGACGCCGACTCGACAATATTGCCCCTACTTCACGGATTCCCGTATATGAAGGGTTTGGCTCTTCGTTTGAGAAAGCACGGGCGGCGATTGAGGCACTACAGCTCCACTATGCAACCCAACCGCTGATAATCGTGTTTGAGCCCCATGCCTTTGGTTGGCGTAACCGAGCAAATCTTGCCTGGTACGATACGGTATTTGAGGGCGCTACGCAGGTATACATAGCCCCTCCTGCAGTACAGGGAGCAAAAACTCATGACCAACTAACACACGAGGAGATCCTTTTTCGCACCGGTGGCCTCCCCTATGAGAACCCTGCTTCAGTCATTCGAGACCTCAAGGGCAATGAGGTGGTGCTGGTGCTCACGTCAGGTGATCTTTCTGGTACCCTTGAGGAGTTTGTGCGCAGCATAACGCAGCGATTTTCATGATTATCACCCGCACCGAGTTTGGGCATGAGTACGAAAAGTATCGTTTTGGGTATTGTGAGTATGCGGTACCTGAAACTGGAGAGGCACTTACCGCTGTTTACGCGAACGGGTTTCTTCCCTACTCGGCCCGTCCTACAGTACTAGGGTCGTTCTACATGGCACGGAGTGCCCGAGTGCCACTCGCTTTATTTGAGCCGACCAGTGAAAATCGGAGAGTCTTGAAGCGTTTTGACAGCACCTTTGTCCGAAGCGAGAGCCCTGCACACAATGCCCCTCAACACATAAAAGAGCTTTTCCTCTCCTACTTCACCACGCGTCATGGGGCATCCGTCATGCCTATAGAGCGTCTGGAGGCAATTTTAGAAGCGCCACTCCCCCTCACCCTCATTACCTATCATGCTGGTGAGAAGCTGATTGCCGGCGCGCTTGAGGTACGCGAGCCTGGCTTTCGTCACTTTTGGTTCTCGGCATATGACCCTGTACTCGTCCACCAATCGCTTGGTATGTGGCTTATGCTCGATGGCGCACGGGAGGCAAAAAATCAACACATACCCTTTTACTACCTCGGTACTGTCTACGGCGAGAAAGCGTTGTATAAAGCAAATCTCGAGCCGCTTGAGTTTTGGAGTGGCTCAGAGTGGATCCGCGATATAAAGCAACTTAAGGCTCTTGCTCGCACAGAAAGCGTAAAAGACTAAACGAGAAAAATCACTCCGCACACGAGCGCACCGCGGGTATATCCTCATGCGCAAGGGTATGCGTAGTTTTTGGAACAATCACCACCTGGTAGGGAGTCTCGATAGCCTGGGTCGTAATGCACTCAGGGGCGGGCGTTGCGATGCTGACAGACACCATACGCTCCCCTCCACGATCAATGATTTTTTCTACTTCAATACTGTGGCCTCCCTGCGTCACCTGGCCTCCAAAAACCGCCACAACTGCCTCTTTTGAGAAATCTACCGTTGGCTGTGGCCCTGCATCAGGGAGAAGCGCCCAGAGCTCATTTAATTCTTCAGGAGTGTATATCGCATAATTAACCCGATCGAGCACATAGGCGCTCACCCCTTTTGCAACAGGAGAGAAAGTAACTGGTTTCGCCATTGCAAAAATCCTACTAAAGACATTTGCTGGCGAATACGCCAAGAGAACAGCGCCCACGGTTATCGCGAGGAGCACAGCGCCAAAAACGATAAATTGCTGTCTGTCCATACTTTTACTATACACCCGAGTACCGCCACTCGACGGCTCTCGTGTGTATAGCGCAGTTTGGTGCAAGTGCCTGGGATTGTCCGCCAGCCGGCGGACTGAGACCGCTCGAATATCAGCTGAGCTTGAAAATGGTGCCACCCTCAGTGCAAGTGCCAGGGATCGAACCTGGGACCGCTCGAGTATCAGTCGAGTGCTCTACCAATTATGACATCCTGCGTGCACGCTCTAGGAGTCGAACCTAGGACCGCTCGAGTATCAGTCGAGTGCTCTAC
>CAZWKU010000023.1:0-6370 GCA_964634595.1 uncultured Candidatus Saccharibacteria bacterium
AGCAAAAACAGAGTAGCCTCCGTGCTCTTGTGCGACATTGCGAATCAACTCCTGAATAGTCACTGTTTTGCCTACCCCGGCTCCGCCAAAGAGCCCAACCTTGCCCCCCTTAATAAACGGGGTCATAAGGTCAATGGCCTTAATGCCGGTCTCAAAAATCTCAGCTTTAGTTGTCTGCTCATCAAACGCGGGCGGTGCGCGATGTATCGGGAGCCTCTGCGCCTTTGGGTCTATCTCTCCCTTACCATCAATGGTCTCACCAAGTACGTTAAAGAGCCTGCCGAGCGCCACCTCGCCTACGGGAACAGAAATCGGGGCACCCGTCGCCCTTGCCTGCTCACCACGAGAAAGACCCGCCGTCTCGTTCATGGAGATAGTACGGACACGGTCAAGCCCTAAGTGGGCCGCCACTTCAAGGGTGATGCGCCCATGCTCTCCGTGCTTTTCTATCACAAGCGCATCGCCTATAGCAGGCCGTTTCTCGCTGAAATGTACATCTACTACCGGCCCGATGATTTCTGTAATTGTCCCGTTCATAAGTAATAAATTAGCGTAATTTTTTAAAAGTGTGAATGCTTAGAAAATCATGTTCTGAGGTTTTCTTTAATACCACTTCGCGCGACATTTCTAATCAAAAACCATCCGATCAAGTTCACCATTGCCCAAGAAAGATAGTAATTGAACACGCTCCCAAAGTCTCCTTCAACAATCACCATGGAGTCTAATATACTGGTTAGGATAATACTGAGAATAATATAGATGCTGGTGGCGAATTCTCGAAAAGGAGATTTGGGCGAAAAGATGCTTAACCAGCCGAAAGTAAGAACGAAGCTAACAAGGGCCGGGACAAAGACGAGAATAGTGGAGCCAGACATATGATTTTATTATGCAGCGAGAGCCTCCCGCCCACCCACGATCTCGGAGACTTCGCGAGTAATGGCGGCTTGGCGGCGCTTGTTAAAGAGCCTCGTGAGGTCGTGCGCTACCTCTTCGCTTTTATCTGAAGCGTTCTTCATTGCTACCATGCGCGCCGAATGCTCTGAAGCTTTTGCTTCAAGGAGCATGTGATAGAGCGATATCGAGACGAGGCGCGGCAGAAGCACGTTTAAAACCTCCTCGGGCGAGGGCTCAACTTTGTACTCGAGCGGTGCCTCAATGGGGCGGAGTTCGCTAAACTTCCCCTTCTCGGGTGCGATGTCTGCAACTATTTTGGTGAGGCCACTAAGCGAAAGCGGCAAGAGCGTGCGCATGTTCGGCACCTGCTCGAAGGTCGACTTAAAGTTGCTGTAAATAGTCCGGACTTCGTCAAACTCACCAGCCTCAAACCCGCGCGCGACCTCGTGCGCAAGCTCCTCCATCGCAGAAAGAGCAATGTTGTCGCGCTTGTTTTCATAGGCTCTGGCGATGGTGTACTCGCGTCGGCGAAAGTACTCCTCACCCTTGCGTCCATAAGCATAAATAATTACCTGCGTGCGACTCAGTTCCTTCATATCGACAGTGACCTCTTTAAGCACGGCGCTATTTAATGCACCTGCAAGCCCCTTGTCACTGGTGATGACGATATATGCGATCTTTGAAGTGCGCTGGTCGAGCGGCCGCACTTCAGCAAGTGGGTGATTTGCGACATGAGTCGACCCTGCAAGACGAGCAAGTATCGAGAGCGCGGCGCGTGCATACGGGCGCCCCGCGAGCGCCGACTGCTGTGTCTTACGCATCTTTACGGCACTGACGGCCTCCATCGCGTGCGTCACCTTGTGGGTCCGCTCGGTGGCCTTTATCTTGTTTTTAATATCCTTCAGCGCCATGATGAGCAGTTCGCTATTTCACGCGTTCGGTGAAGGCTTCGAGAGCAGCTTTGAGCTTCGCTTCGGTCTCGGGACCAATCTCGCGGATTTTATGAATCGCCTCTAGTGCCTCTTTACCCTCGCGCTGGAGAAAATCTTGAAGTTTTTTCTCCGCGGCGCTCGCCTCTTCAGGGAGAAAGCGATCAAAGTAGCCGTTTGTTGCAGCGTAAATCACTGCCGCCTCCATCTCAAAAGGTAGAGGCTGCCCACGATTCTGCTTTAAAACCTCGGTCATACGACGACCTGCATCAATACGCTTTTTGGTGTCGGCATCGAGGTCGCTTGAAAACTGCATAAACGCCTCGAGTTCGCGGAACTGCGCGAGCTCGAGCTTAATTTTGCCCGAGACTTTTTTCATTGCTTTCGTTTGCGCAGCGGAACCCACGCGCGAAACGGAAATACCCACGTTAATGGCAGGGCGCTGCCCCTTATTGAAAAGATCGCTCTCCAAAAAGATCTGCCCATCGGTAATAGAGATCACATTGGTCGGAATATAAGCCGAGACATCGTTCTCTTGGGTTTCGATAATGGGAAGAGCCGTGAGAGAGCCTCCGCCCTTTTCTTTCGAAAGTTTTGCGGCGCGCTCGAGGAGGCGCGAGTGGAGATAGAAGATGTCACCCGGGTACGCCTCGCGCCCTGGGGGGCGACGAAGGAGGAGAGACATCTGACGATACGCCACCGCCTGCTTGGAGAGATCATCGTAGACGACGAGCGCGTCCTTACCCTGCTCCATAAAATATTCACCAATAGTCGCACCTGCAAATGGCGCCAAAAATTGCAGTGCTGCGGGGGCTGAGGCAGGGGCGGTAACCACTATTGAGTACTCCATCGCCCCCTTCTCTTCAAGCTCGGCAACAAGTTTAGCTGTCTTTGACTCTTTCTGGCCTATTGCTACGTAAATACAAATAGGCCGAGACTCTTTCGGCTCATTTTTTTGATTCAAAATAGTGTCAATGGCAATTGCTGTTTTACCGGTACCACGATCGCCGATAATAAGCTCACGCTGACCGCGACCAATGGGGATCATCGAGTCAATCGCTTTGATACCCGTATGGATCGGGGTGTTCACCGGCGCGCGGTCTATCACGCCGTACGCTGTTCTCTCGATGGGCCGGGGCTCCCGAGCCTGCGAGGGGCCTTTACCGTCGACCGGCTCACCGAGCGCGTCTACAACGCGACCGACAAGCTCTTTACCCACTGAAATGGAGAGGAGTTTTTTAGTGCGGCGCACCAGCATACCCTCATACACTTTGCTTGAGTCGCCAAGCACCACTGCGCGCACCTGACCTTCTTCGAGGTTCAAAACAAGGCCATAGAGTGCCTCAGTATCTTTCAGTGCCTCTTCAAGCGTACGGTCAAATGTTGGGTCAAAAAGCACCATCTCAGCAAGCACTGCGCTCGATAGACCGTCTATCTCGGCAATACCGTCACCCGTCGCGCGCACCAAACCAACCTCTTCACTCTCTTCGAGAGAGGCGAAAGCGACGATCTCCCGTTCAATTTTTTGAATGATGCTTTGCATAGACGATTCAGTTACGCGCGACGAATAATATTTTTATAGAGAGCAATAAGTGCTCTCTTGCCCGTCCGATCAGTTAATACCCCGTTCTCAAGCGTTCGCCAGCCTGAAACGAGTGAAGGGTTCTCCTTCGCCGTTTCTTTTTTTGGCGAGAGTCGGTGCTCAACTGCCTCATGAGTCTTGAGCTCGCGAAGTACTCGCGGCAGGAGCTTCAAGCGCCCTGTACGCCTCAAATGCGCCATGAATGCTTCGTAATTTTCAATCATGATTTCTCGCGCATGACCTTTTCAGCGGCTAGAATCGCGAGACGCGCTATCTCCCCCTCACTTTGGCGAAGCAGGCGCGCCGCCTCCTCTCGAGCGCGTGCCTGTGCATCTGCCGAGAGACGTGCGGCCTGTGCTTCAGCCTCTCTAAGAGTCTCTGCCTTTTCAGTCGAGGCCTCGGCGCGCGCGCGCCTCACCAACTCTTCGGCCTCTGCCTCTGCGCCTCTGAGTGTTAGAATAGCTGCCCCACTCGCTTCGGCGAGTTTTTGCTCAGCCTCTGCGGCGTCTAGAACGCCTTGTGCGACGACCCGCTCGCGTTCAGCAACAATTTTGAGCACCGGCCTATAGAGAAGCCACGTGAGCGCTCCCGCAAGAATGAGAAAATTTACCGCCTGAGCAGTAATAAGCTCCCACTTAACGCCAAAGGTTGAGAGAAACGCCTCCATATGCTTTATCTCCGTTTAAGTAAATTTGATGACAAAGCCGACAACGACGGCGAAAATCGCAAGTGCCTCGGTAAAGGCAACACCAATAAACATGTTGGCCGCCAAGCGATCAGTGGCTTCAGGGTTGCGCCCGATCGCCTCAAGAGCACGACTGACGATCATGCCGATACCCACAGCTGGGCCAATCATACCGATGCCTACCACAAAGCTCATCGCCAACACTTTTGCTACTTCTAGTTCCATACGGGTACGTTTACATTAATAACATCCTCCGAGAGAGGAGCACACCACCAACTAAGCCGAGACGGCTTTTGCGTGATGCGCGCCTTCCTCCGAAGAGTGCTCGCTTTCGTGCGGAGCTGCGATCGCAAGCTTTGTAAAAAAAAGCATGAGAACCGCAAATATTCCCGCCTGAATGAGCCCTACAAACACCTCAAACGCAAGGAGTGGCACCGGGATAACATAGGGGACGAGAAACACTGCTATAACCAGCAGGACTTTCCCTGCAAAGATATTACCAAAGAGGCGAAAGGCAAATGAGATTATTCGGGCGAACTCAGAGATCAGCTCGATGAGCCCAACGGCAAATGCTATGGGCGAGCTAAAGGTAATAAACTTACCGCCATAATTCATCACGCCCAAGAGTGCAATGCCCGAGATCTGTATTGTAAAAAATGCTATAAGCGCAAGCGCAAGGGTAAAATTAAGATCGGTTGCTACCGGGTAAAAAAGCGGTGCAACTTCGTCCCCATGTACTAAGCCTACAGTGGCAACAAAGGGCAGGAGTCCAAACCAATTTACACACAATATAAAGAGAAAAGTGGTCATAATAATCGGGAAAACCTTTCGTGCGACTGAATCATTCCCGAGTGTAGTACGCACTAGGCTGTAGGGGACCATTATCAATGCTTCTATCACTACCTGGAGCCGCGAGGGCTTCAGGGTAAGGTTCTTGCCCCACCGCTGTGCAAAGAAAATGAGCAGGGCCGCGACAACAACGGCCGTTAAGAGTGTACTCGTAACAGGAAAGCTCCCTATATGAAAAAGCACCTCTGGCGCAAGATGTATCTCAATCCCCTTCTTCGCAACCTCCTCATGCATGTACTCTGTAGTGTAGCAAGTAAAAGTAGAAAAAGAAAAGGCCGCGATGCCTGGGCAACATCGCGGCCTCCACTCTCTACCATCTCTGTTGTGTCGATACCGGCAGAGAGTGTTCACAAATAACTACGGCACCCCGCGCTTATGAGTAGCGCGCACCACTTTTTTTGGTGCGAAATCACGCTTCAGCACCTCATACGCTTTTGTAGGATCGGCGTTACCGCACATGAAAATATCAAATGCGGCGTAACCACGCTCGGGCCAGGTGTGGACGCTGATATGGCTTTCGGCCAACACCGCAACGCCACTTACACCGCCACCGGGCGAAAAAACATGCAGGTGAATATGGAGGAGTGTTGCCCCTGCCGCCTCAACTGCACTAATCATTGCCTGCTCGATACGATTTTTGTCATTGAGACCTTGAGCCTCCCAAAAATCGATGATCAGGTGTGAGCCGGCAAAGGTCAACCCGTCTTTCGTTACAAAGTGATCCTTCCCCTCTTCAGGAATAGGAACGGGGACGGTCCTCGCCAGACCTTGGGTAGCAGCAGGTGCTCCACGGTCCATTGATCGCCGCCGCACATCCAGTCCAGATCGAGTCATCCCTCGAATCCTTTCCCAAAAATGCGCTCGCGCGCGGTTAACACAAAAAGAACAAACGAACCGCGACGAAGTATAGTGCCTACGCGCTAAATTGCAATACCTTTTTGACCGAAAGGCAAAAGACTGTGGATAACCACAGCCCCCACGCTACCCCCCTTCACAAGCTACCAAATGCGGTATAATAGCTTGGTCAGGTTATCACTTAACTAATTCATTTAAATTTTGTTATGGCACGCAAGCCGAATCCAGCGTTACTCGCACCAAAGGACATTTCATCAGAGCTCGAAGCCGTAGTCGGCAAGGGCCCACTGCCGCGCGGGCAAATTATCAAGAAGCTCTGGGAGTACATTAAGGGCCATAATCTTAACAAGGGGCGCATCATCAGCCCCGACGAGACCCTTAGCAAAGTGCTCGGCAAGGAGCCTCTCGACATGATGCAGATGGGCGGCAAGTTAAAGACGCACATCAAAAAGTAAGCGTTGGTTGCACAATTCAAAACCCGCCCCAGATTGAGGGCGGGTTTTGTTGTTGTGGTCTATCCTTGAAATAGCTCGGACTTTCGCCGCCGGTGGGGGCGGCGGCGAGCACCCCCGCTGA
>CAZWKU010000024.1:0-6059 GCA_964634595.1 uncultured Candidatus Saccharibacteria bacterium
GCCACCGGCCCTGCGAGTGGCCCCCGCCCCGCCTCATCTACCCCAAGAATCATCTTTGGCACGGTTTTCATCTCATCAGTATACAGAGTGCTATTGCAGCAAGGTGTCGAGGCAAAGAAAAAGCCGCCAATGGGGCGGCTTAGTAACGACCAAGATTATAACTCTCGCTCCATCGTCGCATACTGACTAGCGAAATGAATGAGCGAGATGGCTGACCCGAATACAAGATACATAATGGGCCACCCATCTGGCCTGACGAGTTGTATGCAGGAGAGAACGCCCGTAAGTGGAGCCAAGACACTTAGCAGCCCAAGAAAAAATCGGTTCTCAAGTGCAGTTATTTCTCCAAACCTCGCCTTTAGCTCCCACGGGTTAATATTGCTCGCAATTCGAAACATTGTAGGCGATAGGACAAGTGTTGCGACCAATGCAACAACCAGTCCACCGATCACCCATGATGCAGCAATAAGCACCGTGAGATAAATCCAAGAGTCTTGTGGGATGTCCATCGCGGCAACTACCCACTGAGCACTCCAGAGATATTGGAAAAGAAAATAAGTGCCAAAGATCATGGACCCACGTCCAAAAAAGACCTTGAAAGCGATGAATTTTTTCAAATCGTCGACTTGCATTGCTGACCTCCCTTGTGCGTGGCAACTAAAATAACCATACCAAACGTTGAGTACCCTGTCCACCACCCCTGGAACAAGACCTGTTGCGCTGAACTTGGTATCCTAGAGCAATGGCGAGCAAATTTATACACCTCCATACTCACTCCCACTACTCGTTTTTACAGGCGCTACCGAAAATTGATGAGCTTGTAGCAAAAGCGAAAAAAGAGGGTATGGAGGCACTCGCGCTTACCGACACGGGCAATATGCATGGGGCTATTGAGTTTTATAAAGCCGCAAAAGCGGCAGGTATAAAACCTATTTTAGGGGTTGATATGTATGTCGCGACGCGCTCGCGCTTCGATAAAGACCCTAAGATTGATACTAAACGCTCTCGAATCGTCTTATTGGCTGAAAATAACGAGGGGTACAAGAACCTCCTCTATCTCACCACCAAAGCATGGGTTGATGGCTTTTTCGAGCGGCCGCGCATCGACAAAGAGCTCCTGCGTGAACGAGCCAAGGGTATTATTGCGATTATCCCCTCTTTTGCAGGCGACGTCGCCCAACACCTGCGAGCTGGAGATGCGGACGGCGCCGCGGCTGCACTTGCAGAGTATGTCTCGATCTTTGGTCAGGAGAATATTTTTCTTGAAATCACCCACCACCCTAAAGTTGAGGGGCACAGCGTGCTTATGAAAAAAATCGTCGATCTCTCCCAAAAAAGCGGGGTACCGCTCCTCGCCCAGCACGACGTCTACTATCTCGCTCCAGAAGATCGTGAAGCATGCGAGACCATGCGCCGCATTCAACTTGGTGGCCTTGATCGTAAAAATGAAGAAGAGGATTTTTCTTTTATCAGTAGTGCGGCCGCAGAAAAGTTTTTTAAGGACCTGCCAGAAGCGATAGAGAACACTCGGCGGGTCGCCGATCGTTGTGTCGTCAATTTCGAACTTGGCACTTGGGTATTCCCCGCTGTGCCTATATCGCCAGGCTTCGCGACCCACACTGAAGAACTGCGCACCAAGGCATATGCCGGTATTGAGAAGCGAGGACTTACACAAACCGACGAGGTACGAGACCGCATTGAATACGAACTCAAAATAATTATCGATAAGGGCTTCGCGGTGTACTACCTTATCGTCGCCGACCTTTTGAATTACGCCAGGGGTGCAGGCATTCTTACTACCACCCGCGGCTCAGCCGCCGGCTCTCTAGTGGCCTATCTCGTGGGTATTACCAACGTAAACCCGCTCTTTTACAAACTCCCCTTTGAGCGTTTTCTAAACCCCGAGCGCCCCAAAGCTCCAGATATCGACATGGACATGGCCGACAATCGTCGTGACGATATGATCGCCTACGCGAAGCAAAAATACGGCGAAGACCATGTAGCGCAAATAGGCACCTTCGGCACCATGATGGCACGAGCGGCGGTACGCGACGTAGCGCGCGCGCTTGGACACTCCTACACCACAGGCGACAAGATTGCGAAGCTGATCCCGGTAGGCTCACAGGGCTTCCCGATGACCATAGACAAGGCACTTGAGCTCGAGCCTGATTTAAAAAGTATTTATAATGAAGACGAGGACGTGCGGCAAATTATTGATCTCGCAAGACGTATTGAGGGGTGTGTGCGGCACGTTGGCGTACACGCGGCAGGTGTCGTTGTCGCCCCAACCCCGCTCATCGAATGGGCACCTATACAGCCTGACCCTAAGGGTACCGGCAAACTTATCACCCAATATGACATGTATTCTATAACCGACGAGTACGGTGGGGTCGGGCTCCTTAAGTTTGATTTTTTAGGTATCAAGAATCTCTCGATTCTTGCCGATGCAGTTGCTCGGGTTAAGAAACGGCTCGCGCACGAGATTGATATCGAGAATGTCCCTATTAATGACGCGAAAACCTTTGAGATGCTTGCTCGTGGCGAGACTGAAGGGACGTTTCAATTAAACGGCTCGGGCATGACTCGCTGGCTTAAAGAACTGAAACCCTCGACTATTCACGACATTAACGCCATGGTAGCGCTCTACCGCCCGGGGCCGATGGAGACTATCCCACAATATATCGAGCGCAAGCACAACCCAAGGCTGGTGCGCTTTGTCGATGAGCGCATGAAAGAGTACCTCGACTTTTCATATGGGCTCCTGGTGTACCAAGACGACGTGCTTTTGACCGCAATAAAGCTCGCGGGCTACTCGTGGCTCCAAGCAGACACCCTACGCAAAGCGATGGGTAAAAAAGTGCCTGAAATAATGCAGGCAGAAAAAGAGAAACTCTTAAAGGGTTTTCAGGAGTTCGGCAAACTTGGCGCCGATAAAGCAGAGGTGCTCTGGAAGCTCATCGAGCCTTTCGCCGCCTATGGCTTTAACAAGGCACATGCCGCAAGTTACGGCAAAGTTGCCTACCAAACAGCGTACATGAAGGCAAACTATCCCGTTGATTACATGGCTGCCGTCCTCACCGCAGATGCGGGCGATACCGAAGCTATCGCGATATTTGTCGCAGAGTGCAAGCGTATGAATATCGAGATATTGCCGCCTGACGTGCGAGAAAGCGGCACTGACTTTACTGTGGTGAGCGACCACGCCATACGCTTTGGGCTCACCTCCATAAAAAACTTTGGTGAGGGGGTTTCGCAGGCAATACTCGGGGAGCGCATGGCGCGAGGTACGTTTAACTCGATTACTGATTTTCTTGCCCGCGTGGGGACGAAAAATCTTAACCGAAAATCACTTGAGTCTTTGATCAGATGTGGCGCTCTCGACTCATTTGAAGAGCGCGGCACCCTGCTTGAAAATATCGAGGCACTCCTCACGTTTCACCGCGATGTCACGGCGCCCCAATCGCAAGACTCCCTTTTTGGGAACGCTCTTTTTATCCCCACTGCGCTTATCCTTACCGCTGGCACACCAATCTCGCTCAAGCAAAAACTTGATTGGGAGAAAGAGTTGCTCGGTATGTACGTCTCCGGCCACCCACTCGACGCGTATAACGAGGCGCTCAAAGGCGCGAAACTCACCATAGGCGCAATAAAATCAGAGCCGCGCCCGGGGCTACCCGTAGTGCTCCCCGTGCTCGTTGCAGAGGCACGCACTATCCTTACCAAAAGCGGCGAGAAAATGGCGTTTATAAAATTCACCGATAAAACCGGTGATATTGAGGGGGTGGTCTTCCCTCGTCTCTACAAGGAGCGCGGCACTGCGGTAACTCCGGGTGCCTGTCTCCTCATTAAGGGCAGCGTCAGCAACCGCAACGGCGAACTCTCACTTGCCATCGAAAACCTCAAAGCACTCTGATTTTATGCTATCCTAGCGGGCATGGATACGCCGCAAGAGAAAGATCACAAGCAACTGGGGCGCGAGCTCGATCTGTTTACTTTTTCAGATCTCGTGGGCCCCGGCCTCCCACTCTGGACCCCGAAGGGTACCGTGCTTCGTAATCTCCTCGACGATTTTGTGTGGGAGCTCCGTAAAGCGCGCGGGTTTGAAAAAGTCGAGATACCTCACATTACGAAACGCGCGCTCTACGAGACCTCGGGGCACTGGGATAAATACCAAGACGACCTTTTTCATATAAAGACGCGAGAGGGCGACGAGTTCGCAATGAAGCCGATGAACTGCCCGCACCACACACAGATTTATGCGCGCAGGCCCTGGAGCTATCGCGAGCTCCCTCAGCGCTACGCCAATACCACCATGGTCTATCGCGATGAGCAGTCGGGTGAGCTGAACGGCCTCTCGCGCACGCGCGGCTTCACCCAAGATGATGCACACAACTTTTGCCGCGAGGGACAGGTAAAACAGGAGTTTATTGCTATTTGGGAGATTATTGAAGTATTTTACAGCACATTTGGCTTTACGCCAAAAAAAATTCGCCTCTCTTTTCGCGACCCGAAGACTCCTGAGAAATATCTAGGAGACAAAGCTGCGTGGGACAGAGCCGAGAATATCCTTCGTCAAATCGCTGCGGAGAAAGGTGCGGAGACTATTGAGGGCCCTGGTGAGGCTGCATTTTATGGCCCCAAACTCGACTTTATGGCCGAAGACACGAAGGGTCGAGAATGGCAGGTTGCGACTATCCAGCTCGACTTCAACAACCCTGAGCGTTTTGACCTCACCTGCACAAACGAGAAGGGTGAAAAGGAGCGCATCGTTATGATTCACGCGGCAATCATGGGCTCCATTGAACGATTTCTCTCCGTACTCCTTGACCACCTCCAGGGCAACTTCCCCACCTGGCTCGCACCGGTACAAACAAGAGTCATTTCGGTCTCTGAAAAACACGCGACATATGCCAACGAGGTTGTGACGACGCTCAAAGAGGCGGGTATTCGCGCTGAAGTAGACAGTGCAAATGAGTCACTCGGTAAAAAGATTCGTGAAGCTAAGTCGCAAAAAATACCCTACCTGCTCGTAGTCGGCGACAAAGAGGTCGAGAGCAAAACGGTCTCCATCGACTCCCGCGACCAGGGCAAGCTCGATGCCACTCCCCCTTCAGACTTTATCTCCAAAATACAAACCGAAATCCGCGACCGTAAATAACTCTACGCGCCGAGGGCGGCGAGGGCGCGGGTGAGGGCGAGCTTAGCACCCGTGATACCGACGGAGTAAGAGGAGTCGATGGCGTTTGAGAGCGAAGAGACTACGCGCTCAAGCGTCTGGTTATCAAGGCGGGCAGTAAGGCGCACAATATCTGCGTCAGCAAGTGTGCCGTCGACGCGGGCGCGGTAGGCATCGTCAAGAGCACAAGCTATTTTAGTGAGAAACGCTTCAGGCGAACCGCCCCCACGTACCTGCATACGAAGCGCCGCAAACACCGCAACACGATCGCCCTCGATAAGAGCTGATGTGAAGCCGCGAACATCTACTGGAGCAGCTTCACCGTGAGGCGCCACAGTAATTGGCTCGACGTTTTCATACACCGGCTCGACCTGCTCGAATATAGGCTCCACGTGCTCGCGTATTGGTTCGACGCGATTACTCTTGGTCTCGCGCGAGAGACCCTTCACTATGTCTTCGACGGTCAAAGGGCCGTTTTTTGCAAACGAGCGAAAGCCGTCAAATGACGAATACTGCCGCTTCGGCTCCTCTGCGAAGAGCTCAGTATTTTTTTGCTCTGACACAGTTGTCGGGGACGCAGCATGGGCCGATGGTACAACTCCCGCAAATGCCAGCGAGGGAACGGCAAATACCGCCGCAGCCTCATGACTAAAGCCCTTGAACTTGCGACGCACGAAAGGCATGACGACAAATATCACGAGGCATGCGAGACCGAGACTCCATATTACAAGAGCCAGCCAATAAAGTGCGGTGCCAAAAGGCCCAAGCTCGAGCCCCGTATACGGTATCTGCGAAAGATACAAAAACGCGAGCGGCGCCGCACTCACCTGCGGGAGAGAAGTGAGCAGAACGGTTGGAGTAGGCCCGCCCCCTCCACCACCCC
>CAZWKU010000025.1:0-4788 GCA_964634595.1 uncultured Candidatus Saccharibacteria bacterium
CAAACTTCTCTGGAACACTCGGCTCTCTCGTGGGCGGCACTAACAGCACCTGGACATGGTGGGGCATCAGTACCACCAGCAATCTCACCGGTGGCCAACTCCTCATGAGCAGTGGCAGTGGTGGAGCGGGCGTCTCGAGTGTTGCAACCTCAACTCCCTCACTTAGTCTCGGTCTCTCATACTCTGGCACCCTCGGCAACTTTGTGGGCGGCTCATCAGGTGCGCTATCCATCGCCACCTCCTCTCTCTTCTCTGGCACCACGGGCCAGGTCGCATACTTCGACGGCACCAACTCACTCAGCGGCACCTCAACACTCTTTATCTCCACCGCTCAAAACATAGGTATTGGTACCTCAACCCCCTCATACAAACTCACCGTATCAAATGCCAGTGGCCCACAGCTTGCACTCACTGACACTTCCTCAACTGCCTCCCCCTGGACCTTCCGCTCCATAAACGGCAACCTCTACATCGCCACTAGCTCGCCGACAACGTTTGCAACTTCAACCGGGCCAGCTCTTTGGATCGATACAAATAATGTGGTGCGTTTCGACAATCGTGAACAGACCTGTATTGCTCTCACGGGTGCCGCAGGCCTCTGTGATAGTGATGATGGTGGAGGCGCTGGCGGCGCAGGCAATTGGTTTAGCGCCAACACTACATTCAACACCGCCGTAAATGCCACTTCGACTGCTCTCTGGGTCAATAACCAGTTCTTCGCCTCTTCAACAGTGATCTTTGGTCAGGCAGGGCAGAACCTTCTTGAATGGGAGTCATCAACTGGTAAGCTCGGCATCGGCACTACTTCACCTTGGGCAGCACTCTCGATTGACGCAAACGCAGCGCTCGGTACTGCGCCTGCATTTGCTATCGGTTCTTCATCTCGAACGCTCTTTGCGGTTACGAGCAATAATGGCGATGGCAGTATCTTTACTCTTGGTGCACGCTCGACAACCACTATCCCTAACGGGATCCCGTATGCGTGGGTACTCTCCACCACCACCTCCTCGCGTACCTCATTTATCAATATCGACACCGCGAGCGGGACGACGACCATTGGTTTTGCCGGCCAGGACGTTATTATCGGTGACTCCAACTCCTCGTTCACGACGAACCTCGTCTTCGCCTCGAGCTCGACTATCAAGGGTGATGGAAGCGGCAAGACGCTAACACTTGGTGCCGGTAACGATAAGATAGTTGTTGGTACCATGCTTGGTATAGGCACCACCACTCCATGGAAGGAGCTCTCGGTCAATGGTGGCGTTGCTTTCGTGCTCTCTTCAACCACCGCTACCACCACAACCTCGGCAAATCTTTGCGTCAATATTGCTAATGGCGAGGTAACGCGCGCGTCGGTGTTTGTCGGCTGTATCGGCTCATCAGAGCGCCTCAAGCACGAAATTGAAACGCTTGCCGTCGACTCGGTTGCTCTCGTGAAGGGCATGCGACCCGTCTCGTATATTTATAATGAAGACCCGTCACAAACCACTACCTGGGGCTTTATTGCTGAAGAGGCTGATAGGCTTGATCCGCACCTGGCGGCGCGCGATGCGCAAGGTGTTGTGTACAACATTGTCGACCGTTCCTTTTTGGCGGCATTGGTCGGGGTAGAACAGAGACAGCTTGCGGCTATCGACATCTCACAAGCTCCGACAACGACTCCTTCTATCACTATTGGTGCCACCGGCAAGGTGGGTATCGGGGTTGCCGTGCCAAACCACTCACTTGAAGTCGCGGGCGACATTAGGGCGCTCGCAGTGGTCGTACCAACAGCTTCGATCTCGCTCGCGCTCCCGCCCGAGGTGCTCACTATCAATGGCGATATGGATCTCGCAAAGATTGCGACCCACACCCTTGCAGTGCTCCAAGGAGTTGAGACAAACCTCTCAGCACTCACGCTTCGTGTCGACTCTATCGAGGTACGTCTTGCGGCGCTTGAGGCAGGTACGACTGGCTCAACCACCGCACTCTTTTCAACCACTACGCTTATGAACGCGTTCGGGAGCTTGGGGGCGTTTGTCTCGCAGGGCGTTGCGCAATTTGGTACGCTTATCGCTGACCAATTTGTCGCGGCAAAAGACAGCGAAGGTAACTCGTCAGCAGGTATGGGCACTATTGTCGCGGGCAATCTCTCGGTTGATGTAACCAACCCGCACGCGCACCCATCGTCAAAGATTTTTGTTACTTTCACCCACCCGGTAGCCTCGTGGTATCTCTCAAACAAAGAGGAGGGTCGCTTTCGTGTCACGATAGGTGCGACTTCGACTACCGATACCACCTTTGACTACTTCATCGTGCAGACCATTGGGCAAATCGCGACTTCGACCGCGGCCACCTCGACACCTGTAGGCGGGCAGGCCACCTTGAGCCCGGGGCAGATGGTACCTGACTACGCACCACCTACAGTGTCACTCAATGGTGCAAACCCCTACTACATCGCGGTAGGGAGCCAGTATGTCGACCCCGGGATATCGGCTACTGATGACAGTGGTGTGGTGTTCGTGTCGTACTACATTAACGCCTATCCTGTAGATGCACCGGTTATCGACACTGCGGTGGCGGGGAGCCATATCTTCTCCTATCAGGCAACTGATGCCTCTGGCAACAGCACTACCGTCATGCGTGCGGTGCATGTGGGGGGAGAGGGTGCCCCGACTGGCGACAGTCAACAGACAGAAGATACCGAATCTGATACGGGGACGAGCACTCCCGAGGCGGCTCCTGTGCCAGACACTGTCGCGCCGACCATCACTCTCAATGGAGATGCGGCTATCGAGCTTGGGGTAGGGGATGCCTGGCTCGACCCAGGGGCTACTGCCTCTGACGATGTTGATGACAACCTCACAACCAATATAAATGTATCGGGTGTGGTAGACACCACTACCCCGGGACTCTACACTGTGGCCTATATGGTAGCCGATGCAGGTGGGAATACAGCTACGGTGTCGCGGGTAGTCTCGGTAGTCGAGCCGCCTCTATTGGTTGAGACGGAGGCACCGCTTGTAGAAGAAGAAGTTGAACCTGAGCCCGCGCCTGCCCTATGAGCCACCCACCTGAAATAAAGGATTCTTACACGCTTAGGGTGCTTTTGTGTATTGCCATAGCGCTTTTATTAGTGCTTCTTTATTTTGTGGCTTTTGCACGAGATACAGCCCACTCAGGGCCGAATCGGTACAAATATACGAATCTAAATGTTGTGCGGGGACAGCAGGTCCGAGTACTTTCGAAGGCCGAATACACGTCACTTAAAAATGAGTTGGAGAGTTTAATTAGAAATAAGAAAAAGGATGGAGCATTCTTGCACGCGAGCGTGTATCTGCGCGACTTAGACAGGGGCCCAACTTTGGGTATTGAGACAAACGCAGACTTTGCTCCTGCATCGCTCATGAAGCTACCACTCGCGATAGCTTACCTTCGTTATTCCGAAGACAATGCAGAGCTTCTAGAGAAGCGGTTACTGTACACTGACCTGAGTGCCGAGCAGATTGCGCATACGAGCACAAACACGAGCCAAGTGCCCACGCTGAAAGACGGCCAAATGTACCGTATTGAAGAGCTGATTAAAGCTATGTTGATAGACTCCGACAACCGTTCGTTCTATCTGCTAGTCAATTATTTTAATCAAGAGATCCCAGATGGCAGCAACGAGCTCCGGCGTGTGCTCCAAGAGCTGGGGCTTATCGATCCACGAAGCCCCGACGACGAGATTGTGACTGTGCGTAATATAGCTGGGCTTCTCCGCATACTTTACAATAGTTCATATTTGACTCACGAAAACAGCGAACGCGTTTTGAGTTGGCTTGCAGAGTCGACGTATTCGAGAGGGCTTCGGGCCGGGCTCCCAGACGAAACTTTGGTAGCACACAAATTTGGTTCGCGGATTCTCTCAAATGGCAAAAAGCAGTTGCACGATTGCGGCATTATCTATTTTCCGCAAAATCCCTATACGCTTTGCGTCATGACTGAAGGTGACGATTGGGAAGAGATGCAAAATGTTATCAGCACCATCTCACGTCTCGTCCACAAGGAGTTCAATGCAAGACGCCTTTGACTTTGATAGAATATAGCGATTAAGAAAAGACTGTATGCGTACATGCTTGAGCTACTTTTCGAAAATAACAGCAGGGGTACTCATCGTAGCTATCTTTGCTATTTCTTTCCCACACGATGCCTCTGCTTATAAGCGCGTCTTTCTGACAACCTCGAACACGTCGCCCTACACTCTCCCTTCTGATTGGTCGTCTGTTAATACCATAGAGGTTATCGGAGGAGGTGGGGCAGGTGCAAATGGTACAAATGCTAACGGGCCAAGTGGCGCTGGAGGTGGGGCATATGCGGCGGTATATGATGTCGTGATTACCACCAGCACTGTTGAATTTAACATCGGATCGTCTTCTGCTCCGGAGTCCGGCGCCAACGGCGCGACGAGTACCGATACGTGGTTTGGACGCAACGCGGTTGTGAGTCAGTGCAATCAAACCAACTTTACAGTGTGTGCAAAAGGCGGCGGCGGGGGTAGAAATATGTCGGTAGGTACCGCAACCTCAGGCGGGACCACTACCTCAAGTTTTGGGACTCTTAAATATAATGGTGGCGGTGGTGGTGCGGGGAACGCTTCTGACGGCTCGGGGGGCAGCGGCGGAGCTGCGGGGCCCTTTGGCAATGGAAGAGATGGTGGGGCCGCTGGCACTACTGGTGCTGGGGGTGGAGGTGGTGCAGATGGGGGATCGGCGGGGAGTGCCGGATCAGGCACCGCTGGTGGAAATGGAGGCGGGAATATTAATGGGG
>CAZWKU010000026.1:0-3121 GCA_964634595.1 uncultured Candidatus Saccharibacteria bacterium
GCCATTACCCTCTGGGGCGTTGCTTCCCAGCAACTTCGACTATACACCTGATTGGTAACTCTTCTCGTACAAGTACGACGCTCCTCCCTTACAACCCCCCTACCCGAAAGCAGAGGTTTGGGCTCCTCCCATTTCGCTCGCCGCTACTCAGGGAATCACAAGAATTGCTTTCCATTCGCACGACTATACGCGCGAACAGAAAGCAACTCACATTTGTTCTCTTTTCCTCCCGGTACTGAGATGTTTCACTTCCCGGGGTTTGCTCTCGTAAACGTTACTAAACGAGTTCTCGTATCACTACGAGCGGGTTTCCCCATTCGGAGATCTCCGGATCAAAGGCTACAAGCCGCCTCCCCGGAGCTTATCGCAGGCTGGTTACGTCCTTCATCGCTGTCCTAAGCCAAGGCATCCACCGCGCACCCTTCTATGGTCTCTTGTGCGGAGACCTGAATACCACAATCTTTTTTGTTTACTATACCTTTTTACTCACCCGTCACACTCTGTACGTGTGTCGGGCATATTCAATTGTCAAAGGACAAGTGCCTACTCTATAACGCGAACCGCCCCTCTCGGGGCGGTTCGCGTTTAAACGCGCGGTCTTTCGACCTATCCCCGAAACTGGTGATTAGCGTTTAATGTCATAGACACGTAGAGGGAGTATATATGACCCCCAAAACCCTGTCAAATGCTTTCCGATACCTAAGCAAAACCGCCCCTTTTGGGGCGGTTTTGCAAGCACACAAGAGCGCTTAGTCTTTTATAGAACCGCGCAGATGCTCCACGTAGCGAGCCGCCGCCTGTTGACCGCCAAGCCCAAAGGCAAGCCCAAAGGCAAGCGAAAGAGCTATCACGATACCCGTGAAGAGTATCTGAAAGAATGCGGTAACCTCGAGACGCTCGAGCGCCGCAAGGACAGCGAAGATCCAAATGGCGTAGCGCGCCATTGAGCCGATAAAGTTTGCTCCCTGCAAGTTGGCTGCACGAGCCGCGGCCGCAACAACTCGTTGAGACGCATCAGCAATAACCGCCGCAATGAGGAGGATAATAACTGCCGCTATAACTTTGGGGAGATAACCGAGCACCTCATCTCTCAAGAAACTCGTGACCTCGGTAAGTTGCAACACCTCGAGCGAGGCAACCAAGAAAACAATAATAATAAACCACTTGACCAAGATACCAAGGAAGAGCCCTGAAGAAAGCTCGTGCCCTGTTCGCTCTATTACCTTGTCGACTCCTGCGGCCTTAAGCGCACTATCGATCCGGAGGGCGTCAACCACCTGCTTCACCACCCGCTCAAGACCGTACCCGATAAGCCAACCGATGATGAAAATAATGACGGCGAGCACAATATTCGGGAGATACATTATGACTCCAGAAAACAGATTGTAGAACGACTCATTAAGCATCTGTGACCAATTTTCCCACGTAGTAACCATATAATTGCTAGCAATTTCGCCTAATAATGCCCGCAAGCCTGCCAAAAGGCAGGCAAGCCTACCGACGGCAGAGAGGTGCGGGCGCCTACCCCTTAGTGTAGCAAGCCTTAGAGCCCAATACGGTCAAGCAAAATCTGGTGTGGATAGTCGAGAACGTCTCGTATCAGGCGATCGTAGATGCCAAGACGATAGTTGAAATCCTCTACCGAGAAAGAGGCGTAGCGTATTTCTCGCCCCAGCTCGGCCTCAATAGTCTGAGTAACCTTCGCAAGCACACGTTCATTAAGCCGTTCACCCACGACCAAAAGATCTATCCCCGATTCGCTCACTCCCGTAAAAACCCCTGAAAGTATCGCCAAGCGCAGGGTACCAGCGCGCTTCAGTCGCCCAAGAAGCACCGATGGCGCGATAGTGGTGGTCGATCGTATAAACGCCGAAAGCGCCTCGGTATGAGTGGAGCGTAGGTCAAGACGATAGTGCGTGATACGCGCCTGTGCCGACTCTCGTACAAACCCAGCTTTGATGAGCCGATCAATCTCTTTGCGTGCCAGGTCAGAGGCAATCCGAGTACGTTTTGTTATCTCTGACAGCGCAAACGCCTCATTGCGATTAAACACAAAGAGGCGTAGCAATTTCACACGCTGAGGAGAGTCAAATAAAGTACTGAGAGAGTCCATAGCCCGCGTAGTCTACCCCAAAACAGAAAACTCACCAAAAAGGTGAGTTTTCTGTTTTGAAAGCAAGCCCTCTTTACTTCAAAGTAACCTTTGCTCCAGCTTCTGTAAGCTTTTTTTGGAGTTCGGCAGCATCCTCTTTCTTCATGCCGGTCTTCAGCATTGAGGGAGCGCCGTCAACGAGATCCTTTGCCTCTTTAAGCCCGAGGACGAGCGCCTCCTTAACCGCCTTAATAACTGCGATTTTGTTGGCTCCTGCATCGGTAAGTTCAACATCAGCCGTCGACTTTGCCTCTTCGGCAGGCCCAGCAGCTGCAGGCCCAGCAGCTGCAACCGCAGTTGCCGAAACACCCCACTTCTCTTCAATTGCTTTTACAAGCGTGTTCAACTCAAGGACAGTCATCTTCTCTACTGCCTCGATGATTTGATCTTGATTCATAGTATTCAGTATTTAGGTGCTAGGCTTTAGGCACTAGCTTTTTTCTTAGAAACCTCACCAAGCGCTATTGCGAAGCGGCTTCGAGGCGAGTTAATAACTTGTGCGAACATGCCGCGCAAGGTCAAAAGTGAAGGTATCGTTGCTATCGTTGTCATTTTCGCCACATCAGCAAACAAATTCTCGAACACACCGCCCACAATCGAGAGCGCATCTTTGTGCTTCTTTGCGTGCTGGTATACCTCGCGTGCCGCGGTAGTCGCGTCGCCCTCGGTCCATGCGAGCGCTATTTCGCCAGGCATATCGGGCATAGTGCCCCCGATACCTCGCTTCGTAAGCGCAAGTTGTATCAAGGTTTTTTTAGCGACATAGTAGCCGACACCCTCCTTTTTAAGGGCGCGACGCATCGCGGCCGTATCAGCAACCGTGAGCTTGTGAAAGCGCACAAACACCGCCGAAGTAGCTTTAGCGAGCGCGCCTTCGACTTTTGCGAGTATCTCACTCTTCTTTTCTTTGGTTATTGCCATGTCAGAAGTAGGCAGTAGGCAGTAGGCAGTAGGCAGTCTATGCATATG
>CAZWKU010000027.1:0-1931 GCA_964634595.1 uncultured Candidatus Saccharibacteria bacterium
AGTCACGGGTATCGAGATGTTCAACAAGCAGCTCCAAGAGGGTATGGCGGGCGACAACGCCGGGATACTGCTTCGCGGCACTAAGAAAGAAGATGTGCATCGTGGCCAGGTTATCGCAAAGAGCGGCTCGGTCACTCCGCACACTGACTTCGAGGCCGAGGTATATGTACTTGGTAAGGACGAGGGTGGACGTCACACTCCATTTTTCACAGGCTACAAGCCGCAGTTCTATATCCGTACTACGGATGTGACGGGCGATGTAACCTTGCCTGAAGGTAAGGAGATGGTGATGCCTGGTGACACAGTCACCTTTAAGGTAAAATTAGTTGCACCGGTTGCACTTGAGGACAAACAGCGTTTTGCTATCCGCGAGGGCGGCAAGACCGTGGGCGCAGGCTTCGTGACGAAAATCACTGCCTAAGCGCGCAGAGCGTTTTTAAAAGCAGCCCCGCCTTCTGGCGGGGTTGCTTTTTTAGAGAACGTAGTGCATACTCGAAATCACGTTCTATGACAGTAGCGATAAAAGAGGCGAAGGCCAAGAAGGCCCCGAAGGCAGCTAAAGCTGCCGGCTCTGCCGCTATCCCCACTGAGCACAAGCTCCGTATCCGTGTTCGTGCCTACGAGCACAAAATTCTTGATGTATCCGTAAAGCAGATCATGGACACTGCCGCGCGTCTTGACGCGAAAGTAGTGGGCCCTGTACCCCTCCCGACTGAAATAAAGCGCTGGACAGTCAACCGCTCGACCTTTGTGCACAAAGACGCGCGCGAGCAATTTGAAATGCGCATTCACAAGCGCCTCATAGACATTTTGAATCCTTCACAAAAAGTGGTCGAGGCACTCACTAACTTGAATCTCCCTTCCGGCGTCACGATTGATGTAAAGATGGTTTAGGGGTGGGATCAAAGCTCCTGGCTTTACGGCAGGGAGTTTTTTTGTATAGTAGTGAGCAGAATGCACACAAGGAGGGAAGGTCGATGTATTTGATCAAGACAGTTCGTCGGCACATTGATACCTGGTTCTATGAACAGTGTGTGTATCAGCTCGTGTTGGCTAACGAGACAGGGGCGCTCGCAAACCATGCACTGCAAGGCATAAGCCAGAGACAAGTCGCAGTCTGTACTACGGTAGACGAGTATGCTATCTCGCGGCGTACGGGATACCTCGAAAGTCTTTGTGACGAGGCGAGCAACATACGTAGACGTTCGGCAAGGACGCTCGGTCTCTCACTCCACATGGCGAGCACTTATAACCGGACCACTCTTGCCTCGGATCCGGCTATGGTGCGTTTTTACGGAAAACTCTTGCGTGACCTTAGGGCGCGCCACCTTGAACCATGATAGGGGGGGTACTATGCTCAAAGTCCATGAAACAAGACCGTTTACCGCGAATCGGCGCGTGTCGCGAGACTCGTTCGGCAGAGTTTACTGGTCTGCTAACAAAGTCAACTTTGATGAGGATGCGATGCCACAAACATGTCGTGAATCGTACTCTGGGCTCGTGCACCTTATTGAAGTCGCTCACGAAGTTCATGCGTCAGTGCTTAAAACAGCGCTTACCCAGAGAAAATTTGCGCTTTGTGAAGTAGTTGAAGCGTTTATTTTTGGTGTGGTAATGCCGGACCTCGTACGGCAATACCCACCTATCCTTGCGCTCGGCACTATTGGGAGCCCTGACGGCGAGGACTTTTTTTGCCCACAGCTCTTTCTCTTCGGCAAGAATTCGGTGTCGCTTGGCATCGAGTATCTTGTGCGCGATAGCGCCTTGGGAGAGATTTGCGTGCCAAGGGGTACCCACTTTCTCGCTCTTGATGCATAAGCGCACTGTTCATTCGTTACTCAAGGCCGCTCCTCCATGGGGCGGTCTTGTTGCATATTTTGGTTGAGTGAGCTAGAGTGCTCGTACTGCTAAGTCCCCGCCACGTGGCGGGG